>NZ_JAWJUW020000025.1:0-37162 GCF_033052795.2 Halovibrio sp. HP20-59 | reverse complement strand
ACAACATGCCGACCCATGCAGGCTCCTTCAACATTACACGCTGATTTTATTGAAAATATTCGTGGGGATCCCTCAGGATTCAATATCTGTTTCCGCTAGTTCTGCTAATTATTTGAATAGTGGTGGTTCTGTTAAATCTCATGGGGGTGCTTGTTCATTAACAGCTAGTGGTGGTGTTGTTGCCTGTTCGGGTACTGACGATGATGTTTCTTGCTCTGTCCCTATTACGGCTACGTCTACAAATGAATACGGTGAACATGATCCTGATTCCTCTTTAAATGGGGGGTGGGGTGAAGGTGATGGTACGTTTTCAGTTGTCGATTTTAGTACGCCTGAGTATTTAAACGAACTTCCTGGCGGCTGTTCTGATTCGTCTAGCTGCGTCAATATTGGCGATACGTCTTATTTAGTTGATTGGGATTCCGCGCCTGACCATTTTTCATATGTTGATTCTAACGGTACTACTCACTCTAAACCGTCTGGCGGTGGTGGCGGCTCTGGGGGTGACTCGGGTGGCGGCGGTGATAATGGCGGTGGTGATCCGACTGACCCCACAGACCCAACCGACCCCACTGATCCAGGCGGTGACAACGGCGGTGATACAGGTGGCGATACCGGCGGTAATGATTCCGACAACGATGATTCTGACGATAGCACTGGCGGCGGTGGCTCCGGTGGCGGGTCAACCGTGCCGGATTTTGAGTTTGACGAATCCGGCATTATTGAAGCCATCGGCTCCGCTGGCCGTTCTAATCGTAACGCCATCAACGCGCTCTCTAATGATGTTACCGGCGCCCTGAGTGATCAGACCAGGGAGATTAATGAGCAAATTGATTTTTCCTCTCTTACTGTTACTGACGCGCTTAGCGACCAAACAAGCGATGTAACCGACACCATTGATAGCCAAACGGGAACCATCACCAGCTCCATTGACGCACTAGGCACCACCTTCACGGATGCTCTCAAAGGCTTGGGTCTGGGAAGCGTTGGTGATGATTCGGGCGATGGCGAAGGGGATGGCGAGGGAGAAGGTGAAGACGGCGAAGGGGATGGGCTGTTAGGCGGCATTTCCAAACTGCTCAACCGCATGGTCGATAAACTCGCCTCTACCTTTACCGAAGACCTCGGCGACGGTGACGATCTGTTCGACTCCTCCGGCATGGATGACACCCTCGACGGTGTCGCCGCTCAAGAGCAAGAGCATAGCGACGAAATAAACACTCTGATGGATGAGATCGGCGACGGTGCCAGCTCCGATATTGCCGAACAAATTACGTCACGCCTTCCCTCGCTGCCGTCCGGTGGCTGCACGCCTCTCCAGTTCGGCCCCATGGAAATCTCCTGTCAGGCGTTTAACACCATCAAGCTCTGGCTGACCTGGATTATCTATTTCTGGACGGTCGTCAGCATCGTCGACACCTTCTTTCGCTCTGAACAGAGGACCGCATAGATGGCACTCCCCGCACTGCTCGGCATGAGCGCCCTCATCAGCTTCTTCACGCGCATTGTTGAATGGTTTGTTACCCGTATTGCTTCCCGCTTTACCAGCCGTTTGGCGGGCATGTTGGTATGGACAACGCTGTATATCACGCTGTTGGTCGCGCTGGCCACGACCTTTGCGCTCATCATTAACGGTATCAACGCCTCACTCCCGTCTGAATTGGCTAACGGCATGGGCGCCGTCAAGCCTGACAACCTTGAAGCCTGTATTGCCGCCATTTACAGCAGCAAGGTGGCCATGTGGGTCTTCCAGCAGAAAAAGCAGTTGATCGACTGGGAGCAAGGGAGGCCCGTTCTCTAATGGCCGTTTACGTCGTCACCGGCAAATTGGGCGCCGGAAAAACCCTGGTCGCCGTGGGCAAGATCAAGGACAAGCTCAATCAGGGGTGCAAGGTCGCCACCAACCTGGATTTGAACCTGGATCAGCTGATTGGTGAAAAAGCCAAGCTAACCCGCTGCTACCGCATTCCTGATAAACCGGTGTTATCAGACCTAGCGTCCATCGGCACCGGTACCGACGATTACGACGAAAGCAAAAACGGCCTATTGGTGCTGGATGAGTGCGGCACCTGGTTTAACGCTCGCTCTTGGAACGATAAAAGCCGTCAGGACGTGATCAATTGGTTTTTGCACGCTAGAAAATTGGGCTGGGACATTATTTTCTTGATCCAAGACTTGTCGATCATGGACAAGCAAGCCCGCGTCGCTCTGGCGGAACACGTCGTTTACTGCCGCCGCCTGGATCGTGTTTCCGTGCCTTTTGTCGGCGCGCTTTACTCGCTGTTCATGGGCACCAAAATGCCCATGCCCAAAGTCCATCTAGGCATCGTCAAATACGGCGACTCTCCGCAAAGCCTTACCGTCGAACGCTGGACCTACACCGGCCGCGCCCTCTACCCCGCGTATGACACCAAACAAGCCTTCTCTGACCACTACGCCCACGGCACCTATTCCGTGCTACCGCCCTGGCTTACCCACGGCAGGCTTCGGGTACCGCGTGACGCGAGGTTCTATATGAAAATGACCCATATCTACTGGAAACGCTTTAACCGCCCGTTGCTCTCCCTGGCCTCCTTTGTGCTGGGCTGTTTTATCACCCTGTCGGTACTCGTTGCCGATCGCGTGAACGCACGATCACCCGACGACGCGCCCCCCGCTGCACCGCTAAAACTGCCCGACCTCAGCACCACCCGTATCGCCAGCTTTAGCCAGTTTGGCGACCACACCACTTATCGCCTCATTGATAGCGACCGCCAGTCCCTCACCACCGACGATCTCGCCCGCCAAGGCTTTGGCATCGTCCCTGTGAGCGCCTGCCTCGTCCGCGTAGAAAATGGAGTTACCCATGCTGAAATTCGCTGCTAAAACCGCCGCTTCGTTCGCCCTGGCCACGCTTATCGCCACCGGCGCCCAGGCCACACCGATACAGATGCAAGACACCGATATCCGCGACTTTGTGCGCTGGTACGTCGACCAAACCGGCTCCCCGTTAGCCATTCACCCCACCGCCACCGGCACACTCACGGTGTACGCCCCCGATGTGCCGGATCACCAGCTTGATGAGTTTTTTCAGGGCGTGTTGAGCTCACACGGCTACACTATTCTCCCGGGCAACCCGCCGACCGTTGCTCCGGCAACTCAATCGCCCAGCACCAATACACAACCGATCACCCCGATTGATCCCGCCGCCGCGATTGCCAATACCCCCACGCTGACACCACCGCCAGAGCCCCAGGCCACACACCTGTTTTCGTTTAACAACGTGCGCGCTGACGATATTGCCCCACTGGTGACTAGCTTTCTGACCCAGAACGCCCAGGACGGCACCACCCTGCCGCGTGTGCAGGTACTCCATGCCTCTAACGCCATCTTAGCCAAGGGCCCAGAAAAGCAGCTCACACAGCTGCAAACGCTGCTCCCCCAAGTGGACGTTGCTCACCCGCAATTACTTATCCAGGCGGTGATCTTTGAAACCACGAACGGCGATACCTTTGATCTTGGCGTCTCACTGGGTCGGGCATCGGGTAGCCGTATCGTCGGCGGCTTTAATACCGATAACCTGGGCACGTCACTCGCAGCATCCGGCGGTACCTTCGGGATCTTCGACGGTGATATTCTGGCCTTTGCCATCAATGCGTTACAGCGCGACTCTAGCTCTAACGTGTTATCCACACCGCAAATCCTTACCCTCTCCGGCAGCCGGGGCATTATTTCCATCGGCCAGAACGTGCCCTTTGTCACCGGTCGCGTTACCGGCGAATCAGCGGACGTGAACAGCCCCTTTCAGACCATCGAACGCCGTGACGTGGGCATACGCTTAAACGTGCTGCCGGTGGTCACCGCGTCCGGCTTGGTCATCATGGATATCACCACCTCCGCTGACTCGCTCACCGATTCCCTGGTTGCGTCCGATATCATCACCAACCAACGCCAGATCAATACCACCGCACAGATTCGCTCCGGCCAAACCCTGCTGTTAGGCGGTCTATCGTCCCAGGACGACCGTACCCAAGTCTCTGGCGTTCCCGTTCTCTCCAGCGTCCCCGTTGCCGGTCGTCTGTTCCAAAACGAATCTACCTCCACCCAACGCACCAACTTCCATGTACTGCTCCAAGCCACCGTGTTGCCCCGTTATGACGCTACCCAAACCGCCACCGCCCAAGATCAAACCGGCTCGATCACAGCCAATCTCGCGGCAATGAACTGGCGACAAGCGGTCGAGACCATCCCTGTAACACGTCTCGCAGAGTAACAACGAAACCCGTTAAAGCAGCTCATTACAGCACATACCAACATTTTAAAATTTTAAGGGAGTCGGTCATGGAGCGTTGGAACCGCTATTCAATTGCCTCACTGGAGCGTGGCGAACAAGACCCGTTTGGAAAGCTCTTGATCAGCTCCGCTGGTCAACGTGAGGTAGACGATATTCGCTTACTGAACGCAGGTGTGGACACCGTACGGCAGCTTTACCAGGGCAAGCCTTGCCTGTACCAGTTTGATGAGATCATCAGGGTCTACAACGAAGGTAAAGGGGCGACCATGCACCTCTTTGATGTGACGTGGTCCGTCGGTGCCGGCGCAGCCGGTTCAGGCTTCCGCTACCGCCTCCAAAACAATGAGCTAGGCGTGATCGTGTTCTTCCAGGCACGGCATACCAAGGTTGAGAACATTGGCACCCACCTAAAAATCGAGCTCTCCCCGCACTTCATCCAGGAGCGAAGCCCTCAAGAGTGCCAAGACTTCATGTACAACATCGCGGCTCATATGCTCGCTTACGTGGAACCTGCAGGCTGTGCCATCCACCTCGCCTTGGACGTCCAAGGCTGGGAGCCCCCGAAAGACTTCATGTCGCGCTTTGTGACGCGGTCCAAAAAGATCATGTGCATTGATGGCATTGACGAATTGGAGTTTGCCCACAACACCATTGCCACCACCTACGGGCGTGGTGAGACCTATATGTTTGGTACCGCGGGGGCACTGCAATGCTCTATCTATAACAAGACGCTGGAAGCCACACACCGCGACAAAATGCACTTCTGGGAAGGCATCTGGCAACACGCCGTAAAAGACGACCTCAGCCCCGCTTATGACCCTGAGGAAACCGTCTGGCGTATCGAGCTGCGCTTTCATCAATCGGTGCTTCGTGAGTTCGCCGAAGGCATCCCCTGCAACGTTGACACTGGCGAAGTGCTGGACGCCAACCACGGCTTCAATCGCTTTGTCGATGTGGTACCCCACCTATCCGGCCTCTGGCGTACCGCCATGCAATCCTACCGCCTGGATACCCGGCGCAACCTGATAGACCCCGCGTGGCAAGTCATGCAGGAAGATGCCCGTTTCTACTGCCATGAACCTGGCTTCATGTACAAACGCGCGCGCAAAGCACCAGGCTTAGGCAATGAAAAGAACGTCACCCTGGCCTTCGGCAACCTCATCAGCATTTACGCCCGCCAAAACTTCCGCACCCATGAAGCCGTCCGTTACCTCCAGCGCTCCGGCATGTGGGAAGACCTCGCCGAATACTACCGCCGTCGAGGGGTCGACTCTGGGCAATTCAGGCAGATAGTAGAGCAAAAACTGATAGAACGACGATTGGTAGGTAAGGCGGCGTAATGACTATTAAGAAAGTCAAAACCGGCTGGAAAGTGGACATAATGCCTGAAGGCCGATATGGAAAGCGTGTCCGTAAAATACTGCCTACTCAGGCAGCAGCGAAGCGCTTTGAAGGCAAGGTATTGGCTAAGGCTGCAACGGGTGAAAGCTACATCACGCCAAAACGTGACCGTCGTACCCTAAAAGACCTAGTCAAACTCTGGTATGACTACCATGGTCGCTCTCTGAAAGACGGTAAGCGCCGCTATTCACAGCTCAACAATCTGGCCGATATCATGGGCAACCCAACGGCTGCCACGATCACTCCCGTGGACGCCTCAGAATTACGCCAGAAACGCCTGGAAGCGGGTATCACACCCAACACGGCCAACCATGACCACGCCCATTTAAGAGCGGTCTTTAACCAGCTCATACGGTTAGGTGAATGGAATAAAGCCAACCCTTTCGCAAAAATGCAGCCGTTGCGCCTGGACGAAAAAGAGCTCGCCTACCTAACCGATGAAGAGTTACGTCAACTTTTTAACGTATTAGAACAATCCAACAACCCAGACGTTGCGCTTATTACACGCCTCTGCCTTGCCACGGGAGCCCGCTGGAGCGAAGCCCAGACGTTAAGAGCGGAAATGCTAAGGAATGGCCGTGTCACCTTCACCGGCACTAAAAACGGTCGTAATCGCACCATACCGCTGAGTGAAGAGCTTTATAAATCGATCACCCAACACGGGCCAAGGATCGGTAGAGTCTTCCGCACCGACGCTTATAAAGCGTTCTCCGCTGCCATCATTGAAGCAGGTATAAGGCTCCCCAGGGGGCAGAGGACCCACGTTCTCCGTCACACGTTCGCTAGCCACTTCATGATGAATGGCGGTGATGTGCTAACTCTGCAGAAAATTCTCGGTCACAGAACCATTGCCATGACGATGCGTTATGCACACCTGTCACCCGACCATTTAGCCGATGCAATCAAATACGCGCCAAAGCTCTGTTGACACTTTGTTGACACTTTTGGAATACCGAAAACTAAAAAGGGCCTAGCGATGAACGCTAAGCCCTTGATATCTTTGGTGCCGGTAGCCAGACTCGAACTGGCACACCCGTAAAGGCGGCGGATTTTGAATCCGCTGCGTCTACCAATTCCGCCATACCGGCAATGGATGCGCATTATACGTAATTAATGAGGTAGGTCAATCACATTGACTGACTTTATCCAGCCAAAGCGCTATCCTATGCCGCCTGTTTGATCAACGTTAAGAGTTATACGCCATGCAGCGCGCGGATTTTCATTTTGAACTACCCGACGAATTAATTGCTCGCTACCCTTCTGAGCAGCGTAGTGACTGCCGTTTGCTGTGCGTGGATGGCCAGAGCGGCGCGTTGGAACACCGCCGCTTTCCTGATTTACTTGAGCTTTTGGAACCGGGCGACCTACTGGTGTTTAACGACACCCGCGTAATACCGGCGCGACTGCACGGTCATAAAGCCAGCGGCGGCAAAGTGGAGATGCTGCTTGAGCGCCCGCTGGATGCTCACCGTGGTTTGGTGCATATTCGCTCAAGTAAATCGCCGAAGCCCGGCACCGAGCTGATCTTCGAAGGCGATATTCACGCCATTGTAGAAGGGCGTCGTGATGCGCTGTTTGAGCTGCGCTTTTTGGGCGATACACCGATGATCGCGCTGCTCGAAAAGCACGGCCATATGCCGCTGCCACCGTATATTACCCGTGAAGATGAACTCAGCGACCGAGAGCGCTACCAAACCGTGTATGCACGGCGTGATGGTGCAGTGGCGGCGCCGACAGCAGGGTTGCACTTTGATCAGCCGCTATTGGATGCCCTTGCGGATAAAGGCATTAACCGTGCTTTTGTGACGCTGCATGTGGGCGCGGGCACCTTTCAGCCAGTGCGGGTGGACAATATTCTTGAACACCCTATGCACAGCGAGTGGATTGAAGTTACCGAAGAAACCTGCCAGCAAGTGCGTGACACGCTCGCAGCGGGTAAGCGCGTGGTAGCGGTGGGCACCACTAGCGTACGCTGCCTGGAAAGCGCCTGTATGAAGAGCAGCGATGGCCAGATCGCACCTTATACTGGCGATACCGATATTTTTATCTACCCCGGTTACCAGTGGCGTTGCGTGGATGCTTTAATTACCAACTTTCATTTGCCTGAATCGACGCTGCTAATGCTGGTGTCCGCCTTTGCTGGCTACGAGACCATCATGAATGCTTACCAACGGGCAGTGGCCGAGCGCTATGCGTTTTTTAGCTATGGCGATGCCATGCTGCTGACCCGCTAGGCTATTGTTGCTGATTGTTGACCCGCTTGCCCTGCACCCGTCGCGCCAAACGAACGAGTTTAACGAGTTACCTTAATATGCGAAACGAATGTTTTATGCGCTTTGAGCGCTTGGCCGAGGATGGCCGCGCGCGCCGAGGCCGCTTGCACTTCCCCCGCGGCACAGTCGAGACGCCGGCGTTTATGCCGGTGGGCACCTACGGCACGGTGAAAGGCATGACGCCGGATTCCGTCAAAGAGATCGGCGCCGAAATCATCCTAGGCAACACCTTTCACCTGTGGCTACGCCCCGGCACCGAGGTGATTGAAGCCCACGGTGACCTGCACGACTTCGCCCAGTGGGACAAACCGATTCTGACCGACTCCGGCGGCTTCCAGGTATTTTCCCTGGGCGAGACGCGCAAGATTACCGAGCAGGGCGTGCACTTCCGCTCGCCGGTGGATGGCAGCAAGGTCTTTATGGGGCCGGAAGAATCCATGGCGGTTCAGCGTTCGCTGGGCTCTGATGTGGTGATGATCTTTGACGAGTGTACGCCCTACCCGGCCACCTTTGAGGAAGCCGAGAAGTCCATGGAGCTATCGCTACGCTGGGCCAAACGCTCCCGCGATGCCCACGGCGATTCGCCTTCCGCGCTGTTCGGCATTATTCAGGGCGGTATGCACCCTGAGCTGCGCGAACGCTCGCTCAAAGGGCTGCTGGAGATCGGTTTTGATGGCCTGGCGATTGGTGGCCTTTCAGTGGGTGAGCCCAAAGAAGAAATGATCAAGGTACTCGACTACCTACCCACCTGGATGCCCGATGACAAGCCGCGCTATTTAATGGGTGTCGGCAAACCGGAAGACCTGGTGGAAGGCGTGCGTCGAGGAGTGGATATGTTTGACTGTGTGATGCCCACCCGCAATGCCCGTAACGGTCATCTGTTCACCTCGGAAGGCACGGTCAAAATTCGTAACGCCAAGCACCGCTTCGACACCCGCCCGCTTGATGAGGAGTGCGATTGTCATACCTGCAAGAGCTTCTCGCGGGGCTATTTACACCATCTGGATCGCTGCAATGAAATGCTCGGCTCGATGCTCAACACCATCCACAACCTACGTTACTACCAGCGTGTGATGGCTGATTTGCGCGCAGCAATTGAAGCGGGTACATTGACGACCTTTGTGGAAGGCTTTTATGCACGGCGCGGCCTGCCAGTGCCACCCCTTGCTACCTAAAATCTAGCGAATTAATCGCCACACGCCTTGGCGCGTGGTTTAAACTGTTTGACCACCATTTTAAACGTAAGCTTTTTCTAACCCAGGAGTTCTCTGCAATGCTGGATTTCTTCATCTCACCAGCCCATGCCCAAGAAGCCGCCGCTGGCGGTGGTATTGCGCAAATCGTCATGCTGGTCGGCTTCGTGCTGATTTTCTACTTTCTGCTTTGGCGCCCGCAAGCCAAACGCGCCAAGCAGCACAAGCAGCTGGTCTCCAACCTGGACAAAGGCGATGAGATCGTCGTTGGCGGTGGCTTGGTGGGGCGCATCACTAAGGTGAACGACGAGTTTTTGACCATCGAGATCGCTGAAGGCACCGAAGTTAACGTGCAGAAGAACGCCGTTGCCGCCGTACTGCCTAAAGGCACTATCAAGTCCATCTAAGCCTTGTAATACCCCTGCCGAGCCAGTGCCAGCCACCCCGGCAGGGGTGACATGGTATAAATGATGGTGAACTTTGCTGTGCACGGCGAGCCCGTGCACAGCATTCCGTTTGTAATTGAAGGCAGGGCTTGCATGCTCAACCGTTACCCCCTGTGGAAGTATCTGCTGATACTGGTCGTCCTGGTGGTTGGCCTTATCTACTCGCTTCCCAATCTATTCCCCGCAGATCCCGCTATCCAAATTAGCAACACTCAAGGCAATTCACTGAATGAGCGCCAGATAGAACGCGTTGAAGACGCTTTGATTGAAAATGGCATTGACATCAAAGCACTAGAAGAAGAAGAAAACGGACAGTGGTTAATCCGTCTTCGCCACGACGACGACCAGCTCGACGCGCGCGATATTGCCGCTGACATAGTCGACAATGACACGACCGTGGCGCTCAATCTTGCCGAAACAACACCCGAATGGCTACGAGCATTCTCTGCCTCCCCCATGACACTGGGCCTGGATTTACGCGGTGGCGTGCACTTCCTGCTCGAAGTGGACATGGACGCTGCGCTAACCCAGCGCCTGGAAGTCAATGCCAGCGCCATGCGCGAACTGCTGCGCAGTGAGCGACTTCGCTACCGCAACACCGATATTGAAGACCGAACGCTGTCGATCGATTTTGCCAGCAGCGAAGACCGCGATACGGCGCGCAGCTTGATTAGCCGCGACTTCCCGGAGTTTGAGTACAGCAGCGAAGGCGATGGTCGTGCTTCGTCGCTAACGATGACGCTTAGCGATCAATCGGTTGACGAGATTCAGGACTACGCCATTAACCAGAACTTGACCACGCTGCGCAACCGGGTCAACGAGCTGGGTGTGGCGGAGCCCATGGTCCAACGCCAAGGCCCCAATCAAATCGTCGTGGAACTGCCGGGTATTCAGGACACCGTGGCCGCCAAGCGCATTGTGGGCGCCACCGCCAACCTGGAATTTCGCCTGGAAGCCCGCAACGATACGCCGGATAACGAAACGGAAACCTTTGCGTTTCGCAACCAGCCATCGCGCACCGCTGAGCTAATGCGCGATGTAATTATTACCGGCGACAGCGTTTCCAGCGCCAGTAATAGCTTTGACGAAAACGGCCGCCCACAGGTCAATATTGACCTGGATGGCACCGGCGGCACACTGATGAACCGCGCCACGCGCACCAATATTGGTCGCAATATGGCGGTGCTGTTTATTGAGCACAAGAGTGAAGATACCGTGGTGGTCGACCCGGAAACGGGCGAGGAAACCATTGAGCGCGAGCCGTACGTTGAGCGCGGCCTAATCAGCCTAGCAACGATTCAAAGCGCCCTGGGCAACAGCTTCCGGATCACCGGCTTAGACTCGCCAACAGAAGCCGCTGAGCTAGCGCTGCTGCTGCGTTCCGGATCTCTTGCCGCACCCATCTACTTCGTGCAAGAACGCACGATTGGGCCAAGCCTAGGCGCTGAAAACATTGAGCGGGGCCTGCTCTCGGTACAGATTGGCTTGCTGCTGGTCGTGCTGTTTATGCTGGTGCGCTACAAGGTGTTTGGGGTGTTTGCCAACATTGCTTTGGCACTGAACCTAACCCTGCTGATCGCAGTGATGTCGATGCTCGGCGCCACCCTAACGCTACCGGGCATTGCCGGCATTGTGCTGACGTTGGGCATGGCAGTGGACGCCAACGTGCTAATTTTCGAGCGAATACGCGAAGAGTTGCGTAACGGCATGTCGATTCAACAGGCGATCAAGGCCGGTTATGAGCGCGCCTTTACCTCTATCGTCGACGCTAACATCACCACGCTATTGGTGGCTGTTATCTTGTTCTCGATTGGCACCGGTCCGGTTAAAGGGTTTGCCGTCACACTGTCTATCGGCATTTTGACATCGCTGTTCACCGCGCTAATGGTGACCCGCGCCATGGTCAACCTGACCTACGGCAGCAAACCCGTCAAAAAGCTATGGATTTGAAGAACATGGATTTAACCTACATGACTCTAATCCACGTGCTTAGCCCAGAACTTAAGAGGTGGTAATGAAACCCCTATCACACCTGCAAATCGACTTTATGGGACGACGCAACATCGCGTTTTGCGTCTCCGCTGTGCTACTGATCGTGTCGATTGGCGCTATTTTCTTCCAGCAGCTCAACCTGGGCTTGGACTTCACCGGCGGCACATTGGTTGAGGTGCGCTACGGCACCGCACCCTCACTCGATGCCATTCGTGTTCTACTCGAAAATAACGGCTTCCAAGATGTCTCGGTGCAGACCTTCGGCGCCTCTAACGAAATTCTGATCCGCCTACAGCAGGCCTTTGACGCCGATGTAGGCGGTGAAGTCGTCAACCTGCTGCGCTCCAGTGGCGATAGCGTCGACCTTGTGCGCTCGGAGTTTGTTGGCTCCCAGGTTGGCGATCAACTGCGCGACCAGAGCGGTCTGGGTCTACTTGTAGCGCTGGGTGTGGTCATGCTCTACGTGGCTTTCCGCTTCCAGTACAAGTTCGCAATTGGTGCACTGTTAGCACTAATGCACGATGTAGTCATCGTGGTGGGGATTTTCGCGCTGTTTCAGCTGGATTTCGACCTCACCGTGCTGGCGGCTATTTTGGCGGTGATCGGCTACTCGTTGAACGACACCATCGTGGTTTATGACCGCGTTCGTGAAGCTATTCGCACCTCGCGCATCGACGATATGCCGCAGATCTTCAACGAAGCGATTAACGCCACGCTCGCGCGCACCCTGGCAACCTCGGGCACGACTTTATTGGTACTGCTCGCACTGCTACTGCTGGGCGGCGATATGATTGAAAACTTCGCCATTGCACTGCTGATTGGCGTTGGCGTGGGCACCTTCTCGTCTATCTACATTGCCGCAGCGCTGCTACTACCGCTGAAACTGTCTCGGGAAGACTTGATCCCCACCAAGAAAGAGCTCGACGAAGAAGAGGAAGAACTGCCTTAAAGGCCGGTATTCCAGCGACAAAAAAGCCCCTGCTGGGAAGAACCAGCAGGGGCTTTTTTCGTAGGCGCTTAAAGCGTAGCAGTACTGCCTAGAAGTGCGGCGACAACTGCTTGATCAGCGCTTTGTAAAGACGCGGCCCGGCAGCCATTAGCTGGCCTTCCACTTTCACGCTCGGTTGACCATCTGGGGTCCCCATCAAGGCGCCTGCTTCTTTCAGGAACAGCGTACCGACCTGCATTTCCTGCTCTTCCAGGCCGAGCACGAAAGCGCTATCGACGCGGCCGCAGGCCAATTCACACAGATCTAACAGGCCGTTACCGGTGGCCAACAGGGTTTCTACCTGTGGTGCTAACTGCTGAGTAATCGTTAAGTAGGCGGGTAGATGACGGGTACGCAGCGAGGCTTCCGGCAAGCTCATGGCCATGCGTGTACCGCTAACGGCAGTCGGCTTGCTAACGCGCATGCGCTTGTCGTTGTGCTGGGCGCCACGGCCGCGGCTGGCGATATATTCGTCGTCGGCGAAGGGGGGAATAATCACCGCGTGCTCGGGACGACCGTTGATAAGACAAACCACTGAAAGTGCAAAGCCCTTACCGGCGACGGCTAAGTTAGAGTAACCGTGCATGGGTTCGATTTTCCAGACGATATCCGCGCCTTCGCCTTCTCCCGCGCGATGCGGGGTAAAGCGGCCGATAACACCGTGCTGGGGATAGCCGCGCTCCAACTGCTGAACAATCGTCGCTTCGGCCTTGCGCGCCGTCTCGTCGAGTAGGCGGTCAAGGTTAAATTCATCGTGAGCGTTTTCAATACGTTCGCGTACACGCAGGAAGTGTTCAACAGCGCCGCGTGCAGCACGCAGCGTAAATTGGACCATCGGATTCATGATCGGGCCTTGTGACAGTGATGTTAAAGAACGTGATGCTAAGAGAAAGCATAAACAGGCACAGGTGCTGCCTTTGGCGCGCAATTCTAGCAGACCACTCTCGGGCATGCTATCGACTCATGCTAGACTGCGCATTTTATGCCTTTATGATGACTTACTCTCATTAACAAATTCTTATTCACCGAGCCCTATCATGCTTGAACGCATTCGCATTGTTTTAATCGGCACCAGCCATCCTGGCAACATCGGCGGCGTTGCTCGCGCGATGCACAATATGGGCTTGGCAGATTTAGCGCTGGTCGCCCCGCGCTGCGAGGTGGTCACTCAGGACAGCATTTCCCGTGCTTCCGGCGCTGACCACCTGCTTCATCAAGCCAACGTCCACGCCTCGCTGGAAGATGCAGTAGCCGACTGCACCCTGGCCGTAGGCGCCAGTGCACGCTCGCGCACCTTACCCTGGCCGATGCTCTCGCCCAGGGAGTTAGCCGATCGCCTGCCTGGCGAATGCCAAGCTGTTGATTCCCGCGTGGCGCTGGTATTTGGCCGTGAAGATAGCGGCCTGACCAACGCTGAGCTTCAGCGCTGCCACGCCCACGTGCATATCCCCACCAATACTGACTTTAGCTCGCTCAATTTGGCGGCGGCGGTGCAGGTGCTCGCCTACGAGTGCCGCATGGCTTGGTTAGGCCAAGCTGATACACCTTTAGCTGCACCCAGCGATGACGATGACCTGGCCACCCACGCTGAGCTTGAGCGCTATTTTGAGCACCTAGAGCGCACGCTGATTAGCATTGATTTTCATGACCCTGCACAGCCTCGCCAGTTGATGGCACGGCTGCGCCGCTTGTATCTACGCGCGCGCCCCGAGCGTATGGAAATGAATATTCTGCGCGGGATTTTATCGGCTACCGAGAAGGCGGCGCAGCATAAACGACCACAAGAGTGATCCACTGAACTTGAAGAGACCGTCATACGCCCCCACCATAATAGGCTTATTATCGTCTGTGACGTCAGCGATGATGGCCAAAAACCGCCTAAGGGATCCCCATGTTTCAACGCCTGCGTGAAGATATCAATAGCGTCTTTGACCGCGACCCAGCCGCGCGTAACTTTCTTGAGGTATTGACCAACTATCCCGGCCTTCACGCCCTGCTGCTGCATCGCTGCGGTCACTGGCTGTGGAAGAAAAACCTCAAGTGGCTGGCGCGGACGCTGTCGACGTTTGCACGCTGGCTCACCGGCATTGAAATCCACCCCGGCGCCACCATTGGCCGACGCTTTTTTATCGACCATGGCATGGGCGTGGTGATCGGTGAAACGGCCCGAGTAGGTAACGACGTCACGCTTTATCAGGGCGTCACCCTGGGCGGCACCAGCTGGCATAAAGGCAAACGCCACCCAACCCTGGGCGATGGCGTTATCGTCGGGGCGGGCGCCAAAATATTAGGCCCCTTCACCGTCGGCGCCGGGGCTAAAGTCGGTTCTAACGCGGTCATCACTAAAGAAGTACCGCCGGGGGCCACCGTGGTTGGCATACCCGGCAAGGTTGTTCAGCGTGCCGATCCCGATGTTGAAGAGGCGCTGGATGTTGACCCTGCTCGGCGCGAAGCCATCTGCCAGAAATTTGGCTTTGATGCCTACGGCGTTAGCCAAGACATGCCCGACCCCGTCGCCCGCTCTATGCAGGCCATGCTCGACCATATGCACGCCGTCGATGAGCGCATTGAGCGCATGTGCTCGACCTTGCGTAAGCTGGATGCCAGCTACCGAGACGGGCAGCTACCCGAGCTGCGAGACGAAGATTTTGCCGGCATTTTAGACGAGCAAGACACCGGCTGCCCCGGCGTTGGCAAGCGCTCATTAGCACCGTCGGCAGAAGAGTCAACGAGCGAGAAAGACACGCTACCACCGCGTAATGGTTGACCAAAGCACTCAGGCTTTCCCATAATGGCAGCACATTTGCCGTCAGTGCGCTGAACATTCAGCGTCGAGGTGCTTGCCATGCGCTTGACCACCAAAGGCCGTTACGCCGTTACCGCCATGCTTGATCTAGCCCTGCATGCCGATAGCGGCCCTACCAGCCTAGGCGATATCTCCCAGCGCCAAGAGATATCGCTTTCCTATTTGGAGCAGCTTTTTGCTCGCTTGCGCCGTGCTGGCTTGGTCAATAGCGTGCGTGGCCCAGGCGGCGGCTATTTGCTGTCTCAACCGCCGGAGGCAATTAGCGTCTCAAAGGTGATTGATGCGGTGAATGAAAGCGTCGATGCCACCCGCTGCCAGGGGCTTTCAGACTGCCAACAGGGCAATACCTGCTTGACCCACCATTTATGGTGCGAACTTTCCACGCAGATTCGCCATTTCCTGGATGATATGACCCTGGCACAACTGATGCTGCGCCCTGATGTCATACGTATTGCGACGCGACAACAACAGCGTGTCGAAGCGGGCATTCTTGCCTCGTCGCCCTGAGCACATGCACCAAAACCAATACACCGCTAAATCGCCGGATTTTAACGATGACCACACCTACGCTGCCCATCTACCTGGATTACGCCGCCACTAACCCGGTCGATGCCCGCGTGGTCGAAGTCATGCAGCGCTACCTGACGGTTGACCAGCTGTTTGCCAACCCGGCATCGCGCAGTCACATGCTAGGCTGGCAGGCAGAGCAAGTGATTGAGCAGGCCCGCCGGCAAGTGGCCGATGCGATTGGCGCCGACCCCAGAGAAATCGTCTGGACCAGCGGCGCTACCGAAGCGGACAACCTAGCGCTGATTGGCTTTATGCGCGCCAACCGCGAGCGCGGCCTGCATATGGTGACCTCGACGATTGAGCACAAAGCGGTGGTCGATACTGCCCATGTGCTGGAAAAAGAGGGCTTTGAAGTCACTTGGCTAACGCCGGGCCGGGATGGCTGTGTTCAACCTGATCAGCTGCGCGCAGCAATGCGCGACGACACCGCGCTGGTGTCGCTGATGGCGGTGAACAATGAGTTGGGCAGTATTAATGACATTGCCGCCCTGGCAGAGGTAGCCCACGCGTTTGGGGCGGCCTTCCATACCGATGCCGCCCAGGCCGTGGGGCGTATCCCGCTGGACGTAGTGACCCAGCAAATTGACTTGATGTCGCTTTCTGGGCACAAAACCTACGGCCCCAAGGGCGTCGGGGCGCTGTATGTCAAACGCCACCCTGATATTCGCGTGGAGGCGCTGATCCACGGTGGCGGTCACGAGCGCGGCATGCGCTCAGGCACCCTGCCGACGCATCAAATTGCAGGTATGGGCGAAGCCTTTGCGCTGATGCAACAACAGCACGACGACGATACTGCTCATATTACGCGTTTGCAGCAGCGCTTCTTACACGGCCTTGAAGACGTCGAGGGTGTTTACTCGAACACGCCACTGGCGCAAGCTGTACCGCATATTGTCAATTTGGCGTTCGAAGGTGTCGACAGCGAGTCATTGCTAATGGCACTGCGCGATGTAGCGGTCTCGACTGGCTCAGCATGCAATTCCGCCAGTGTCGACCCTTCTTACGTACTACTCGGCATCGGCACGCCGCGCTCATTAGCCCTCTCATCGCTGCGTTTTAGCTTCGGGCGTTTTACTACCGACGCCGACATTGATCATGCGCTAGCGCTTATCCGCCATGCGGTGAGCGGTTTACGTACACCGCCACGCCAAGCGGCTGACTAGCTGACTATTTTAAGGAGGACGCCTCATGGCAACACTCAACATCACTCCGGCTGCGGCACAACAAATCCGCCACGTACTTGATGAACGTGGCCAAGGCTATGGCCTGCGCGTCTCGGTCAAGCCCAGTGGTTGTTCAGGCTATAGCTACGTGCTCGATTTTGCCGACTCCGTTGACGCAGAAGAAGTCCACTTTGAAGCCCACGGCGCCAGCGTCTACGTTGCCCCCGATGCGGTGGAAATGCTCAACGGCAGCGAAGTGGATTACGTCAGCGAAGGGCTCAACCGCTTCTTCCGGTTCAATAACCCCAACGTAAAAGACGAATGCGGTTGCGGCGAGAGCTTTACCGTCTAACCATCTTTACCCGGTCGGCGTTTCATCACCGGTATTCATCCCCCGGCTTAAGCGCTATAATCGCGCTCATGGATACTTAACATCAAGCAGCCGGGGCATCCCTGTGCACTTGATGACGCGTTAGCTGTTGAAACGCTACTAGCCGAATTTTCTCTGGGCCGCCCCGGCTATCTGGGGCGGCAATTTTGCTTAACCCTCTTTTATGGAAACTACTTGCATGGCTACTGAACGCACTCTTTCAATCATCAAGCCTGACGCCGTTGCCAAAAATGCTATCGGCGACATCATTGCCCGCTTTGAAAAAGCTGGCCTGAGCGTGGTGGCTGCCAAAATGCTACACCTCTCCGAAGAGAAGGCTGGCGGCTTTTACGCAGAGCACAAAGAGCGTCCGTTCTTTAAAGACCTAGTCGGCTTTATGACCTCTGGTCCGGTAGTGGTTCAAGTACTGGAAGGCGAAGACGCGATTGCCAAAAACCGCGATTTAATGGGCGCCACTAACCCGAAAGATGCAGCACCCGGCACGATTCGCGCTGACTTTGCGGAAACAATCGATGCCAACGCTGTCCATGGGTCTGATTCTCCGGAAAGCGCTGAGCGCGAAATTAGCTACTTCTTTGGTAACGACGAAATCTGCCCGCGCTAAGCCTGTCTAATTAGCGCCGCCACAACGTCAGTTGCCGGCCATTTTGCGGGGAGGGCTAGCCTCTCCGCCCCTTTCGATAACGCTGACCGCCATGACCACCACTGTAGCCCAACATACGCCCGCCCCACTTTCAGACGCTGCTGGCACGCCTGCGGCCAAAGCGGCACCTGAGCGCCATAACCTGCTGGGCATGTCCCGCGAGCAGATGGAAGCCTTCTTTTTGTCGATTGGCGAAAAGAAATTTCGTGCCGCCCAGCTAATGAAGTGGATTCACCAAGAAGGCAGCGATGATTTTGCGGCCATGACGAACCTTTCTAAGCCACTGCGCGAAAAACTGGCGCAGGTGGCAGAAATTCGCGGTCCAGGGGTGATTTACGAAGGCACTTCGAGCGACGGCACACGCAAGTGGGTGCTGGAAGTGGAAGACGGCAGCTACGTAGAAACGGTATTAATACCGGCGGAGAACGGCAAACGCCGCACGCTGTGCGTCTCGTCCCAAGTCGGCTGCTCGCTGGACTGCAGTTTCTGCTCTACCGGCAAGCAAGGTTTCCAGCGTAATTTAACCGCCGCTGAAATCATCGGCCAAGTATGGGTTGCCCAACGCAGCGTGGGGCCACGCCGTGATACCGCCAACCGGCCAGTGACCAACGTGGTGATGATGGGCATGGGTGAACCATTGCTCAACTTCGACAACGTTGTACCTGCCATGAAGCTAATGCTCGACGACAACGGCTATGGCTTGTCCAAGCGTCGCGTGACGCTATCGACTTCCGGCGTCGTGCCGATGATCGACAAGCTGGGCGATGAAATGGACGTTAGTTTGGCCATTTCGCTTCACGCGGCCAACGATGAGCTACGCAACGAACTGGTGCCCATCAACCGCAAATACAATATTCGCGCACTACTGGATGCTTGCCATCGCTACTTAGCAAAATGCCCGGATAATCGTCAGATCACCATTGAGTACACGTTGATCAAAGACGTCAATGATCAGCAAGAGCACGCTGAGCAGCTTGCTGCGCTGCTTAAAGAACTGCCCTGCAAGGTCAACCTGATCCCGTTTAACCCGTTCCCTAATTCTGGCTACGAGAAGCCCTCACGCAATCAAACCATGCGTTTTCAGCAGTGGCTATACGATTCTGGCTACAACGCAACGGTGAGAACCACGCGTGGCGAAGATATCGATGCTGCCTGCGGCCAGCTGGTGGGTCGAGTGAAAGACCGCACTAAACGCAGTGCGCGCCATATCCAGTCAGTACAGCTTGATGCCGACTAAGGTGTCGGTTAGAAAACCGGGCTTATCTTGACTTCCGCTTGGCACGGCGCTTTGATGGTCACGGTTTTTATTTAGATTAGCACGGCTGTTTGTATGTATTGCCTTAATGGCAATTGGACGTTCACCACAAGAGGATTGACATGATCGCTCGCCGCCGGCGCCAACACCCATTGCGGGTGCCCATGCTTACCGTCCTTATCGGTAGCCTGTGGCTTGCTGGCTGTGCCTCGCCCAACACACTGACAGCGCAAGACAACCCCGCAGCGGCGAACGCCTATACCCAGCTAGGCGTCGCTTACCTGGAGCGCGACAACCTTCCCCGCGCACTCAATGCATTGGACCGGGCGTTGGAAATCGCTCCGCGCCATGCCGAAGCATTGCAGGCGTTGGCGCTGGTTTATCAACGCCAGGGCGAAAGCGACCTTGCCAACGACTATTTTCAACAAGCGGTGAATGCCGATCCGGACTTCACCCGTGCCCGCAACAATTACGCCGCTTTTTTGTACGCTCAGGGCCAGTTTAACGCTGCCTGTGAGCAACTAGAGACCGCATCAGATGATGCCCAGTACGCTAACCGAGCCCAGTTATTCACTAATTTAGGGCAGTGTTATCTGGCGCTGGAAGAATTTGATAAGGCGCGTGCTCGATTGGAGCGCGCGCAGAGTATTGATCCGCGCAACCCGCGCGGCTATTTAATGTTAGCTGAACTCGAATACTCGCAGGGCAATTACCCTCAGGCCTGGGCACCGCTGCAAACTTATTTACAGCTCGCCGAACCCAACCGAGCGGCGCTGGAAATGGCGGTTGAAATCGCCCGTGCGCGCGGCGACCATAGCGTCGCCGCCGACTACCAGCGCCAACTTGGTAACGATTGACTGATTGACGCCCTGATCACCGCTTATTTAATGAAGGATGCTCAGCCATGAGCGATACACAGTCACAAGAAAGCGTCATTAACAGCACCAGCACTAGCGACCCAAAAAGCGCCTCCCCCGGCGAACTGCTTTCTCGCCAGCGCGAACAGCTTGGTATTCCACTCGCCGACGCGGCCCGGGCGTTGAACCTGCGCCCCGCCGTGGTGGGGGGGCTTGAGCAGGATAACTATCAAGAGATTCCTGTCGCCGCTTATCGGCGCGGCTACCTGCGCTCTTACGCCAAATACCTGGGCATGGATGACCGGTTGGTGCTTGAAGCGTATCAAGCCCATAACAAGGAGACCGACGTTGATCGCAAAGTCACCCCGGTTTCTTTTAACAAGCCGCCCTCGCGCCTCGGGGCTTGGCTGTTCAAGCTGGTCACTCTGCTGGTCATTGCAGGACTTATCGCCGTGACCGTTATGTGGTGGCAAAGCCGTGGCGGCAATACCCCTCCGGGCTTTAGCTCTTCCTCAACGCCAGAAGCCCCTACGCAAGAAGAAAGCGTTAGCGCCCGGGACGAATCGAACGGCGCAGACGCTGTAGAAGCACAGAGCCCCTCGGCCGGCTCCAGCTTTACCAGTGGCGACGACAGCGCGACACTACAAAGCGACGCCAC
Organism: Halovibrio sp. HP20-59; assembly: GCF_033052795.2. NCBI lineage: Bacteria > Pseudomonadati > Pseudomonadota > Gammaproteobacteria > Oceanospirillales > Halomonadaceae > Halovibrio > Halovibrio sp. HP20-59. The sequence goes on along the minus strand of NZ_JAWJUW020000025.1, from coordinate 16,253 downwards.
CAACGTGACGCCATCGCCCTCAGCTCTGCAAGATCAAGCAGCGAGCAACGAGGATAACGCCGACCCGATCGCGGCATTCGATCCGCCGACGCCGACCGAAACAGACGATCAACCACAAGCGCCAACGGACGCAGCGGAAAGTGATGATCAGAGCTCTCCTGAGCCCGAACCCGCCACTAACGCCAATACCCTTGAGCTAACCTTTAATGAACAGTCGTGGACTGAGATTTTTGACGCCACTAATCAGCGCGTCTTTGTCGGTCTGCAAACGCCAGGCACCACCGCCACTGTCGAAGGCGAGCCCCCGTTTCGTTTAACCGTGGGCAATGCCACTGGCGTTGAGCTGCGCTACCAAGGCGAGGAAGTTGACCTTCCCGCCCAAGCTGGTGCCAATAATGTTGCCCGATTTACCCTAGGAGAGTGAACGCCTTATGCACACCCCTTCTCCGATCAAACGCCGCTTTTCCCGCCAGATTCATGTTGGCAATGTAGCGGTGGGTGGTGATGCCCCGATTGCCGTTCAGAGCATGACCAACACCAACACGCTCGATGTTGCCGCTACGGTGGCACAAATCCAACAGCTGGAAACAGCGGGTGCGGATATCGTGCGCGTTTCGGTGCCCGATATGGATGCCGCCGAAACCTTTGGCCAAATCAAAAAGCTGGTCAATGTACCGCTCGTTGCCGACATCCATTTTGATTACAAAATTGCCTTGCGCGTCGCCGAACTCGGCGTCGATTGCCTACGCATAAATCCAGGCAACATCGGCCGTGAAGACCGCGTACGCGCGGTGGTTAGTGCGGCTCGCGAGCACGGCATTCCGATCCGCATTGGTGTCAACGCTGGCTCGCTGGAAAAAGACCTGCAGAAAAAATACGGTGAGCCAACGCCTGCCGCACTGGTGGAATCCGCCATGCGCCATATCGACTATCTGGACCGTCTCGACTTCCCCGACTTCAAAGTCAGTGTCAAAGCCTCAGATGTGTTTATGGCCGTGGCCGCCTATCGCGACCTTGCCGCCCGCATTGAACAACCGCTGCACTTGGGGATAACCGAAGCAGGCGGGCTACGTTCGGGCACGGTCAAATCATCAATTGGACTTGGCATGCTGCTGATGGACGGCATCGGCGACACCATTCGTGTCTCGCTGGCGGCAGACCCCGTGGAAGAGATCAAGGTCGGCTTTGATATGCTGCGCAGCCTCAAGCTGCGCTCTAAGGGCATCAACTTCATTGCCTGCCCTAGCTGTTCGCGCCAGAACTTCGACGTCATTGACACCATGAACCAGCTTGAAGAGCGGTTGGAAGACGTCATGACGCCGCTGAATGTCTCAGTGATCGGCTGTGTGGTCAACGGCCCCGGCGAAGCTAAAGAGACCGATATCGGCCTCACCGGCGGCAGCCCGGCCAACCTGGTGTATATCGACGGCAAACCGGCCAGCAAACTGCGCAATGACCACTTGGTAGACGACCTGGAGCGGCTGATTCGCGAAAAAGTCCGCGAAAAACAGCAGCAGCAAGACGACATGATTGCCCGCAGCGTTTAAACGCCGGGGATAGCTGCCAGCCTGAACGAGAAACGTCAGATGGCAGAATAAGGAGTTTTCATTGAGCAAGTCCGCTGTAAAAAAAATACAAGCCATTCGTGGCATGAACGATCTATTACCCAGCGATAGCCCGCGCTGGCAATTTTTTGAAGCCAAAGTACGCCAGTTAATGCTGCGTTACGGTTTTAATGAAATTCGCACACCCATTGTTGAGCAAACCGCACTGTTTGCGCGCTCCATCGGTGAAGTCACCGATATCGTCGAAAAAGAGATGTACACCTTTGATGATCGCAACGATGAAAGCCTAACACTACGCCCGGAAGGGACTGCCAGCTGTGTGCGGGCGGCCATGGAACACGGTCTGCTGCATAACCAGACCCAGCGGCTGTGGTACCAAGGCCCGATGTTTCGCTACGAGCGGCCTCAAAAGGGCCGCTACCGCCAGTTTCACCAGATTGGCGTCGAAACCTTTGGCTTTGAAGGCCCGGATATTGATGCCGAGGTGATTCTGCTGTCGGCGCGATTATGGCAAGAGCTGGGGCTGATGGAACACGTTACCCTGGAGCTAAACTCGCTGGGTTCATCAGCGGCGCGTGCCGCCTACCGCGACACCCTGGTGGCCTATTTTGAGCAGCACCATGACTTGCTCGATGAAGACTCCAAGCGCCGCTTAACCAGCAACCCACTGCGTATTCTGGATTCTAAAAATCCGGCCATGGCTGAGATGCTCGACGCCGCGCCGCAGCTAATGGATCACCTGGATGCCGAGTCCCGCGAACACTTTGAGCAGCTAACTAAAATGCTTGAAGCGGCGGGTATTGAGTATGTAATCAACCCGCGTCTGGTGCGCGGGCTCGACTACTATAGCCGCACCGTGTTCGAGTGGACCACCACGGCACTGGGCAGCCAAGGCACCGTGTGTGCAGGCGGGCGTTACGACGGTCTGGTTGAACAGCTGGGTGGCAAGCCGACCCCCGCTGTAGGTTTTGCGATGGGCATTGAACGGCTGATTTTATTGCTTGAGACCCTCGACCTGATCCCCGATGACGCCCTCGGCGGCTGCGATGTTTACCTGCTACCCATGGACGATAACGCCACCATCGCGGCGATCAGCCTGGCCGAACAGCTACGCAGCGAACTGCCGGCCCTGCGCCTTCAGCTTCACTGCGGCGGCGGCAGTTTCAAAAGCCGTATCAAGAAAGCCGACAAAAGTAATGCACCGATGGCGATACTGCTTGGCGAAGATGAAATCGCCGAACAGGCGGCAACTCTCAAGTTTCTGCGCGATGACCGCGAACAGCAGCGTGTTCCCCTAGCAGCGCTAGGCGATACCCTACGCAAGGCATTCGCCACTAACGCTTAACGCTCACACAGGCTAACGACCTTGGAGCACACCGATTAGAATAGGAGACCGCACGTGGCGGAGCTGAGAAGCGACGAAGAGCAGCTAGACGCAGTCAAACGCTGGTGGAAAGAAAACGGCGTTTCATTGGTGACCGGCGCCGTTCTTGCGGCGGCGGGGGTGTTTGGCTGGAATGCTTGGCAAAACTACCAGCAAGGTCAGGCCGAAGCAGCGTCCATGCGCTACCAGCAACTGGTCAACATGACGGCCGGCAACGAGCTTGAAGAAGAACAGTTGGCAAGCGCGCGGGAAATGGTTAGCGAAATTACCGCCGAGCATGGCGATACGCTGTATGCCGAGCTCGCCCTGCTGCTGGACGCGCGCCTAGCGGTTCAGCAAGGTGATTTGGAAAGCGCCAGAAGTGCGCTGGAAAACCTTGCCAACGACTCTTCGCGCCGCTATGTGCAAAGCCTTGCATGGCTGCGCTTGGCGCGCGTGGAACTTGCCGATGGCAACCCGGAGCAGGCACTTGCGCTGTTAGACGAGCCAATTAGCGACGCGTTAGCCGCTCAACAGGCCAACGTGCGTGGCGATGCGCTCATCGCCCAGGGCGACACTGGCGGGGCCCGCGACGCGTGGGAAACCGCTATTGACGTGTCTCAAAACCAAAATCAGCCGCTCTATGGCGTGCAGTTAAAGCTTGACGATCTCGGCGCTGAGGAGGCAACACAATGAACACCCGTATTTTAACAAAGCAGCTGACGCGCCTGGGTTTGGCGTCGCTGTCTCTGGCGCTGCTGGTCGGCTGCGCCAGCAGCAGCGAGTCTGCTTACAACCCCAAAGAGCTGCGTAATTTCGACGCAACCTCCTCCCTGGACACTCAGTGGGATCGCCAGGTAGGCGACGGTTTTGGTCACGCGCGTTACCCGATTGCCCCCGCCCGTGAAGGCAACACCGTGTTTGCCGCAGACGCTGAAGGCATTGTGATGGCGATGGGCGCCAATAGCGGCGACGTCGAGTGGAAAATCAACCTCGACACCACTATTTCCAGCGCGTTAACGGCCATTGCCGGGCAGCTCTATTTGGCCACCGGCAACGGCGAAGTCATCTCCCTGGATCAACGCGATGGCAGTGAAAACTGGCGCACTCGGGTTACTAGTCAGGTATTAGCCGCGCCTCAGGCTAACCAACAACTGCTGGTTGTACAAAGTGTCGATGGTAACGTTACGGCCTTGGATCGTGCCAGCGGCGAAGAGCGCTGGGTATACACCAGTTCGCAGCCTTCCCTCACTCTGCGCGGCACCGGCACGCCGATGGTGATTGATCCGGTCAGCTTTGTTGGCCTAGCCAATGGCCGCTTAGCGACGCTGGATAACCGCAGCGGTCAGTCGCTCTGGGAGATGCAAATTGCCACGCCGCGTGGCCGTAGCGAAGTGGAGCGCTTGGTTGATCTTTCCGGCCAACCGGTCATTAGCCCCGATGGGCGCTTGTTTGTGACCAGCTACAACGGCCGAGTCGTCGCCCTGGAAGCGACCCAAGGCGATGTACTCTGGGAAGCGGATCTCTCCAGCCGTCATACGCCGGTTCTAGTCGGTGACTTCCTGTTTGTGGTCACCGATGACAGCCAGGTTGTCGCTCTTGACGCCAACAGCGGCAGCGAAATTTGGCGCAACGACGATCTGGAAGATCGTTGGTTGACCGCCCCCGCCTTTGCCGATGGACGCTTGGTAGTGGGCGATTTTGAAGGTTATCTTCACCTGATTGACGCTCGCGAAGGCGATATCGTAGGCCGTACTCGCGTGCACAGCTCGGGCATCAGCGTACGCCCGGTCACTGAAGGCAGCACCATTCATGTCCAGGCCAACAACGGTCGCCTGGAAACCCTGGAAGTAACCCCATGACACCCGTCATTGCTTTAGTCGGTCGCCCCAATGTGGGCAAATCGACGTTGTTTAACCGCCTAACGCGCTCGCGTGATGCCCTGGTGGCTGATTTTCCCGGCCTCACCCGCGACCGCAAGTACGGCAACGGCATGCTGGGCGATAAAGTCTATACGGTCATTGATACCGGCGGCATTAGCGGTGACGAAGACGGCATCGACGCCGTCATGGCGGAGCAATCACTCGCCGCCATTGATGAAGCCGATATTGTGCTGTTTATGGTCGACGCCCGCGCTGGCCTTATCGCCGCTGACCAGGCGATTGCCAACCACCTGCGGGTAAACCAGAAAAAAACCTGGCTGGTGGTGAATAAAACCGACGGGCTCGAAGAGCACTCGGCGATGGGTGATTTCTGGTCGCTGGGTCTAGGCGATCCCTGGCCGATTGCCGCCGCCCACGGGCGCAATGTGTCGACCCTGATCGACGTGGTACTCGAACCGTTTCCCGAGCGCGATGCCAGCATTCCTGCGGACACCGGCAGCAAAGGCGTTCGCATCAGCGTGATTGGGCGTCCTAACGTGGGCAAATCGACCCTCGTTAATCGCCTCCTCGGTGAAGAACGCGTGGTGGTCTTTGATGAAGCGGGCACCACCCGCGATGCCATCGAGATCCCCTTTGAACGTCGCGGCAAGCCCTATGTGCTGATTGATACCGCGGGCATTCGGCGGCGCAAGAATATCCGGGAAGTCACCGAAAAATTCTCTATCATCAAAACCCTCGATGCGATTAAAGAATCGCATGTGGTGATTATGGTACTGGATGGTTCCAGCGGCCTGGTGGAGCAGGATTTGCACCTGCTGGACTATGTGTTGACCACCGGTCGCGCACTGGTGCTGGCAGTCAACAAGTGGGATGGCCTTGAGACCGAAGCCAAGGATAAAATGCGCACTGAGGTCAAGCGCCGCCTGGGCTTTGCAGATTACGCCGAGCTGCACTTTATCTCTGCCCTGCACGGCACGGCGGTGGGGGATCTCTACCCCTCGATTGACCGCGCCTTTGATGCCGCTAACGCCCACTGGTCGACCAACCGCCTTACCACCCTGCTCCAGGACGCGGTAAGCCAAAACCCACCGCCGATGGTGCACGGTCGTCGCATTAAACTGCGGATGGCTCACCAGGGTGGCAGCAACCCGCCGATTATCGTCGTTCACGGCAATCAAACCGAGTCGCTACCCGAAGCCTACCGCCGCTACCTCACCAACACTTTCCGCAAGGTGCTCAAGGTGCGCGGCACGCCGATTCGCTTTGAGTTCCGCTCGGGCAGTAACCCGTTCGATGACATGGCGGGCGCCAGCGACAAAGAGAAAGCTAAAAAGCGCGAGCTTAACCGCACCAAAGAGGCGCGCAAAAGCCGTCGCTAATCATTTTAGTAGCTGCCTTTTGAATCCGCCCGTTTGCATGCCAAGCGGGCGTTTTGGTTCTAGCCTTAAATAAGTGCCTGCGCGCACAAATTCTCTTGACAGCAAATAGCTTCAGCCCTCAAATAGCCGCGCTTATTAGCCCAAACCTAGTAAGTTCGCATCAACACCTCACTCTTAGCATTGTTACCCCACTACTTACGCCCTACTTAAGGGGAGTCTTATGCTTCATATTGCTCGCTATTGGCGATGGCTAAACCTGCTTGGCTTTGCCAGCCTACTCACGGGCTGTCTCGCCCTGCCCCAAACCGGTTTGTTTGCGTTTCGTTTGGCGGTGACCTCTCTGGGGGTCGAGGATGTTCGCATTGGCCCTTACAGCATTAATGCGGGGCTAGACACAAGTGATCTAACCAGCCTGATTGCTTCCAGCCTTGGCGCGGGTAGCCTGCCTGTTCAGGCCACCATTGCTATGGGGCTGGGCTTACCCGCAGGCATGCCCCCGGTGGAAATGTCGGGCTTTCGCTGGATGCTCGACATGCCTGGCGTTAACCCGGTGCAGGGTAACTATGAACAGGACGTCACGCTCACTTCCGGCGACGATGCAAACTTACGCCTGCCGGTTGCCTTTGATGTGCTCGCCACCGACACCCAACGCATGGCCCCCATGCTGGAGCTTGCCAGCCAGTTGGCGTCCCAAGGCGAGCTACCATCCGGCAGTCAACTGGCCATCACGCCAGGGGATCTGCGCGGCTTAGGCATGCGGCTTCCTGCAGGTTTATTGATGCCCACCATTCGTTTAAACGTAGGTGCCGATGGGCAGTTAGTACCCCAGCGCTGAGGGTTTGTATCTAGAAGCTTGCAGCCAACCGTTTGCGGCCTAGCCCTGGTTCAGAGGGAGTGATCAATTCAGCATCCATGCTCACCTTCAAGGTGGGTTATGATGGGGGATTGATTTACTGCTATCAGCGGTTATCTTGTGTCCAAGAAATCTATTCGTCTATAAGGAAACCGTCTCATGCGCTGGCTTCGCCCTTTTGCTGTCACTACGCTATGTATCTCTCTAGCGGCCTGTTCTACTTCGCCCACCGGACGTTCACAGCTGCTATTGCTCTCTGATAGCGAATTAAATGAGATGGGCCGTCAGGCGTTCACTCAGTATCAGCAGGAATTGCCCACGGCCGGTCAGGCCAGTCATCGCTATGTACAGTGTATTGCCGATGCCATTGTGGCGGAACTTCCCGCAGAGCAGCGGCAGTTAGATTGGCAAATCCGCGTGTTTGAATCCGAGCAGCCCAACGCCTTTGCGCTTCCCGGCGGCTATATGGGCGTGAATACAGGCATGCTGGATATCGCCACCAATCAAGACCAGCTGGCGTCTGTCGTCGGCCACGAAATTGGCCACGTGCTGGCTAACCACGCCAACGAGCGCGCCTCTACCCAGAGCGCCACCTCGTTGGGTCTATCGGTTATTTCTAGCACTTCCGGCATGCAGTCTGCCGGTGGTCAGCAGCTAATGGGCGTGCTGGGCATGGGTGCGCAATACGGCATCGTACTGCCTTTCTCCCGTGCCCATGAAAGCGAGGCTGATGTGATTGGCTTAGACCTGATGGCACAAGCGGGCTTCGACCCACGCGAGAGCGTTACCCTTTGGGAAAACATGCAAGCAGCGACAGGTGGCGGCGGCGCACCCCCCGCTTGGATGTCAACTCACCCAGGCCAAGGTCAGCGCATTGAAGGTCTGCAGGGCAATATGGATCAAGCCCTAGCACGCTACGAGCAAGCCCGTAGCAGTGGCCGGACGCCCAACTGCCAGCGGCCCTAAAGGTCGCTTTGAGATTTGAATGATTAAACGCTTGAGGTTTAGATGATTAGATTGGGATTATTGCTGTTGGTACTGCCGCTGTTTGTGCTGATGGGCGTGTATTTCTGGGAGCTCAACGATGTGCGCGCGTGCCAGCTTGATGGCGGCCATTGGGACTATATCGACAGTGTCTGCCGAGATAATTCGCAACCCTTCGTCTCCTGGCTGGAACGCTCGCCGCTGCTCGTCAATGGCGGCATGCTGCTCTCAGTGGTAGGGCTGGTGATGTGCATGGTGGGTTTGTACGTTAAGCGCACTAAGTAAAGCGTTTTGCCATCACGCGGTTACGTATAGTTAAGCGACTGGCGCAGCATTTCTCGCACGGGTGCCGTTTCAGGGCGCACATTGCGCCACAAAAAGAACGACTCGGCGGCCTGCTCGACCAGCATACCCAAACCGTCGAGTAGCTTCGCGCCACGCGGCCCGGCCCACTGTAAAAACACCGTCGGCTCGGCCCCGTACATCATGTCGTAGGCCCAGGCGTTAGCATTAAACAAGGCATCAGGCAGCGGCGGTAAGTCGCCTGCGAGGCTCGCGCTGGTGCCGTTAATCACCACATCAAACGTGCCGCCAAGCGTATCAAAACCGCCGCCAGTGACAGGCCCTAGGTCAGCAAAATCGCTGGCTAACTGCTCGGCTTTGCTGGCGGTGCGGTTGACCACCACGAGTTCACTGGGCTGTTCGGCAAGCAGAGGCGCCAGAATGCCGCGCACGGCGCCGCCAGCGCCTACCACCAAAATGCGCCTTCCCGCTAACGCCACGCGGTGATAGGCCAAATCACGCACTAAGCCAATGCCGTCGGTAGTATCGCCGTAGGTACGACCATTGCCGCCTAAAATCAGCGTATTGACCGCCCCTGCCCGTTGGGCGCGATGGCTTAGAGTATCGCAGATTGCAAAGGCATCGCTCTTGAACGGCACGGTAACATTGGCGCCTCGCCCGCCTGCGTCGATAAACGCCCGCCAAGCACCAGCAAAGCCATCCAGCGGTGCTTCTTCAGCGGTGTACTCAAGCGCTTGCTGGGTTTGATGGGCAAACTCAGCGTGGATTTGCGGTGACTTCGAGTGCTTAACAGGGTTGCCAAACACGCAGTAGCGATCGGTCATGATACCTCTCCTGTCGTTCTTTGAACGCCATCTTCAGCGAATTCGCCGAGCCAGTCGCGAGGATATAAAAAGTCCTGTAACCGCGCTTCAGCGCTGCCGGGTTGCGGCTCAAAGGCGTACTCCCAGCGGGCGAGCGGCGGCATCGACATCAGAATTGACTCCGTGCGCCCGCCGCTTTGCAAGCCAAATAGCGTGCCGCGGTCCCAGACCAAGTTGAACTCCACGTAGCGGCCACGGCGGTAAAGCTGAAAATCGCGCTCGCGCTCGCCCCAGGCGTCATTTTTACGGCGCTCAACAATGGGCAAGTAAGCCTCTAGAAAACTATCGCCCACCGCACGCTGCAGGGCAAAACAGTCGGCAAATTCACCTTCGTTTAGGTCATCGAAAAATAGCCCGCCCACGCCGCGGGTTTCATCGCGGTGCTTGAGGTAGAAGTATTCGTCGCACCAGGCTTTATAGCGGGCGTAAACGTCGTCGCCAAAGGGGGCGCAGGCTGCTTTGGCGACGCGGTGCCAGTGCACGACGTCTTCCATGACGGGATAAAACGGCGTTAAGTCAAAGCCCCCACCAAACCACCACACCGGCGGCTCGCCGACTTTTTCCGCAATGAAGAAGCGCACGTTGCCATGACTGGTCGGCACATGAGGGTTTTCCGGATGCAGTACCCAGGAAACGCCCACCGCGTGAAAGCTACGCCCTGTAAGTTCAGGGCGCGCGGCGGTGGCCGAAGGCGGCAGCTGGGTGCCATAGACATGGGAAAAGTTAACGCCGCCTTTTTCAAACACACCGCCGTTGGTGATCACCCGCGAACGACCACCACCGCCCTCTTCACGCTCCCAGCTATCCTCTTGGAACTGGGCAGACTCGTCGGCGCTTGCCAACCCCGCGCATAGCCGTTCCTGCAGATCGAGAAGGTAGCGTTTAACGTCATCAAGGTGCTCGTGGGCCACGGTAACTCCTGGTAAATGGAAGATAAGTAGTGATTAGCAAATAAAAAGTCGATCGTAAAAAGGGCGTCGCAAGCGGCGAATGGCAAATTGAAGGGCTGCGGTTATTCTATGAACCCAGGTCATATAATAGTTTATTAAGCGCGTAGCAGTTTGCCGGTCACTAAATCCCTAATGGTGCTGGGATTGGCATTGCCGCCCAACGCGCCTTCCACTACATGGGCCACTTCATCGCCAAAGATGGCAGTGACCTCTGTAGCACTCATCGCCGGTGGCTCGCCGGTACGATTGGCCGAGGTGGATACCAAGGGGCCGCCAAATGCTTCGCAAAGGGCCTGCATGACGGGGTGGTCGGTCACCCGCAGCGCTACGCGCTCGTGGGCACCACGCACCAGCCCATGGCTGCGACCGTTGTCGGGCACTAGCCACGTATTAGGTCCTGGCCAGCTCGCCGCTAAGGGGGCATGCAGTGCCAACGGCAGCTGCGCTAGCCAAGGCTGAAACTGCTCAATACTGGCGGCAACGAGGATGACCCCTTTGGCAGGGTCGCGCTGTTTCATGCGCATTAGATGCGCCAACGCCTCATCGTTATCAGGGTCGCAGCTAAGCCCCCACACCGCTTCGGTGGGGCAGGCAATCACCTCGCCAGCGCGCAAGGCGCTAAGCGCGGGGGCTAGATCGGCAGCCGAACTCATGGTTTCTCCTCACCGTCTGGGCTAATGCTCATCATGTCTAACGAATTTTATCTTATCATGGCCGCGGCAGCCGCACCCAGCCTCCCGCCTGCTGGCTAACCCAGCCATCGAGCTCGAGCATTAATAGGCGCTGCTGGCAATCACTCACAGAAACGCCGGTGGAATGCACCAGCGAGTCAAGGGGCGTTGGCGTGGCCGATAAAGAGGTTAATAATGAGTCGGGCAGCGGCTCGGCCTCCTTCCTTGGGGCTACAAACGTTGAGGTATCGCCTTCCAGAACCACGCTCTGCGCAACATCCCCAGGTGACATAAACTCACCGGCCCAGTGGCCAAGATCGGCAATGATATCGTCAACGCTGCAGGCCAAATGGGCGGCCCCTTGGCGCAGCAGTGACAAACAGCCTTGTGCCTGCACGTTGTGCAGCGAACCGGGCAGCACAAATAGCTCGCGATTTTGCTCTAGGGTGAGCCGTGCACTGACCAGCGAGCCACTTTTTTCAGTGGCCTCGACCACCAAGCTGCCGAGTGAAAGACCGGTAATGATTCGATTGCGGCGCGGGAAAAATGCCGGGCGGGCCACCGTACCCGGTGGGTGCTCCGACAGCAGCAGACCACCGGGTAGGCGGCTTAGCTGCTCGTGAAGATCACGATTCGAGGCGGGATAGATCACATCCACGCCGCAGCCGAGTACGGCGATAGTGCGCCCACCGGCATTCAGGGCCGCCCGCTGAGCAACACCATCAACGCCCAAGGCCATACCGCTGACCACGCACCAGCCGCGGTGAGCCAAGTCACGCGCGAAGGTTTGGGCGTTATGGGTGCCTTCGCCGGTGGGGCGACGCGTGCCGACCATGGCAAGTTTGGGGCCCTCTAGCGCGCCAAGGTCACCCTGCGCCCAGAGCACAACAGGCGGGTCGGGAATTTCATTTAGCAGTGTGGGCCAAGCGGGATGATCGCGATGCAGAACGTGCCGACTTGGGCCGCTTTGCTGCCACGCCAGGGTCTCATCAATCACTTTTTGCAACGGGCTGCGGGTGGGGTGTTCAAGCCACAGGCGCAGCTCGCTGGCGGCACGACTAGGTAGCGCTGTCAGCCAGCCTTCCGGCCACTGCGGCTGGCGGGCTAATAATTGCGCAATACGCAGCGCGCCCATACCCGGTAACGCATTGACCACCAGCCACGCCTGGGCATCCATACCATCTCCTCATAAATACGTTTTTTATCGTCCGCTAATTACTCGATGAAGCTACTTGATCACCCTCTTCCAGCACCTGGGATGCCTGCATCACTAAGGCGTAGCTGACGTGATCATAGGGTTTGAATACCATCACACTGCCCGCCTCGGTGCTGGGTAGCCGAATCAGCTCATCGGTACGTGGATCGTTGATTAATTCACCCTGTTGATTGACGCGCAGAACGTGCCCTGCCTGCAGGCCATCCTGAGTGCCAATGTCTAGCGTTACCACCTGCAGGCGACCAATAAAGCGCACCCCGCCGGGAACGGCAATGATATGCCCGTCGACGTCATTGAGCGGTGCGCGGGGAGTAAACTCACGACTCAGCTCACGCTCCTCTAACGGCAGAACAATATCGTTAACGCGCACTTCCTGATGCGCACTCAGCACCTGAATCCGGGCAATGTCTCCCTCACTACTGATCTGACGGGCGACCCCCACGCTGATCAACTCGGTGCCCAGTGGCGTACCATCCAGCGCTTGATAATCCTCCGAGGGGCGATAGATGCCCACCTGACCTTGTCGCGGCACCTCGCCGCGCACATAGAGCGTATCGCCCGCGCCGCTAATCAGGCGTCGATCATCGCCCCCCACCACGTAGGCCAAGGCCTGCAACGCTTCAGCGTTATCCACGACGCGGTGTTCGCGCAAAAACGCTTTTACGCTCTCCATTGGGATGGCTTTGATCGCTTCGCGGTGTGGCATCGTACGTACCTGCGGCGATAGCTTGACCACCTTCTGGTCGCTTTCCAATGCCGCCGCGCATGGGCTCAGCAGCACGGCTGTCGTCATTAGCAGTGCGCCACATAAACGGCGATAGGCGTGTTGTTTTGCCGCCATACGGCTCCCCCTAATTGCAATCAATAAGCCCGCTAAATCAGCATGCGTATTTTGTTGATGAAGCGCTGTGTGGATCGGGCCTCGCATGCCCAGAAACGTTGACAGCATGATATAGTGACCCATCATAAAGTACCTAGGCTAGAAGATACTCGCCACTGCCTAGTTTGACTTAATTTAGACTCAGCATAACGGTGATTGTAACGCCATGGCCAAACTTCCTATTCTTGAGTTCCCCGATGAGCGCCTACGCACTAAGGCGGCTGCGGTGGAAAGCGTTGACGATGAGGTACGCAAGCTCGTCGACGATATGCTGGAGACCATGTATGACGCCCGTGGTATCGGTCTAGCCGCGACCCAGATCGATGTCCACCGCCGGGTTGTCGTCATGGATGTCAGCGACGATAATTCGCAGCCGTTAGTGCTGATCAACCCACGCTATACGCCGCTTGGAGACCAAAAAGAGCCGCTGTCAGAAGGCTGCCTATCGATTCCCGAATATTACGCCGACGTGCCGCGCTATCTTAAAGTGCAGCTCAACGCGCTGGATCGCAATGGCGAGGCTTACGAGTTAGAAGCGGAAGGCCTGCTGGCGCACTGCATTCAGCATGAGTACGACCACCTTGAAGGCGTACTCTTTGTGGACTATCTGTCACCGCTTAAGCGTGACCGCATCCGCAAAAAAATGCAGAAGCGCCAGAAACAAGGCCAGGACGCCTAACCGTCATTCACTACACGCTTTCCATGCACGCTAGGTAGCCTTCCAATATGTCACGATTGCGCGTTGTTTTTGCCGGCACGCCTGAATTCGCCGCTTCAAGCCTGGCCGCCTTGCTGGAAAGCCAGCACGAGGTGGTCGCGGTATATACCCAACCCGACCGGCCTGCCGGGCGTGGGCGCAAGCTAACCCCCAGCCCAGTCAAGCAGTTGGCTCTGGAGCACAGCCTGCCTGTCTATCAGCCCCAGACATTAAAAGAGCCCGCTGCGCAAGCCGAACTTGCTGCGCTCAATGCCGACATAATGGTCGTCGTTGCCTATGGGTTGCTGCTCCCCCAGGCGGTGCTGGACATACCACGGCTTGGCTGCATTAACGTTCACGCCTCGCTGCTGCCTCGGTGGCGCGGCGCTGCTCCCATTCAGCGGGCGATCGAAGCAGGCGACAGCGTTTCGGGGGTGACCATTATGCAGATGGACGCAGGGTTGGATACCGGCGCTATGCTGACTGAAGTGCGCACACCCATTACAGCCTACACCACCGGCGGCGATTTGCATGACCGCCTCGCTATTCAAGGCGCCAATGCGCTGACCAATACGCTGGACGCTCTGGCCACCGGCACCGCGCATGCCACGCCTCAGCCCGAACAAGGCGTGACCTACGCCGCCAAGCTGAGTAAAGCGGAAGCTGAGCTCGACTTTGGCCAACCCGCTCAGCAGTTAGCCAGCAAGATTCGCGCCTTTAACCCCTGGCCGGTGGCCTGGTGCGCACTAGGTGAGGAGCGCCTACGTTTGCTAATGGCGCACGTAGAAGAAGGCGAGCAGCCACCCTGCGCGCCCGGCACCCTGCTTGAACACGGCGACGACCATCTACGCATTGCTTGCGGCACCGAAGGCCGCGAGGTGCTGTGTGTCACTAGCGCGCAACTGCCCGGCGGCAAAGCCATGGCCGTACGCGACTTACTGAATGCACACCATGCGCGCCTGTCCACCGGCACTTGTCTTGGCACTCGTCTTAGTAAACCAGCGGCACAAGCCAGCGAAGGAGAAACACCATGAGCCAGAAGCGCTCCCCTCAAAGCGGCGGCAGCGGCCAGGAAGTACGAGCGGCGGCCGCCCGCGCGCTGGCCCCGGTACTGAGTGACCAAGGCTCGCTGGCAGGGTTGGATGAACACAGCGTGGTGGCCCGCGACCGCGGGCTGCTCAAAGAACTCTGCTTCGGCACCTGCCGCCGCTTACCGCGCTTAGAAGCGTTAGCGGGCGTGCTGCTTAAGCAGCCGTTTAAAAAGCGCGACAGCGATGTGCAAGCGCTGCTGCTGCTGGGCATTTACCAGCTGCTGTATATGCGCATCCCTGCCCATGCTGCGGTTGGCGAAACCGCTGGCGCTGCGCGCTTGCTGAACAAGGAATGGGCCACTCGCGTACTCAATGGCTGTCTGCGGCGGCTGCAGCGCGAATCCGAGGCGCTCCAGGCCCAGGTAGACCAGGATGAAAACGTGGCCCTTGAGCACCCACCCTGGTTGCTCAACGCGTTGCGTCACGCCTGGCCGGAACAGTGGCGCGATATTATTGCCGCTAACAACCAGCCCGGCCCGATGACGTTGAGGGTTAACCAGCGCTATAACGACCGCGAGGCCTACTTAGCACTGCTCACCAAACAGGGGTTGAACGGGCGCTTATGCACCCACGCCCCGGATGGCATTACCCTGGAAACGCCCTGTGATATCACCGCGCTGCCTGGCTTTGAAGAGGGCCACGTGAGCGTTCAGGACGAGGCCGCCCAGCTAACAGCGGCGCTGTTGGGCCCGGTGCTCGCGCCTCGCCCCGGCGCCCGCGTGCTTGATGCTTGCTGCGCCCCAGGGGGCAAAACCGCCCACCTGCTTGAGCAGTTTGATATTGCGCTAACGGCGGTCGACAGCGATAACCAACGCTTGGCGCGGGTGGACGACACCCTCAACCGACTAGGCGTAGAAGCGACCCTTCTGCACGCCGATGCCACCGAGCGCGATTGGTGGGACGGCACTCCGTTTGACGCCATTCTGCTTGACGCTCCCTGCTCTGGCACCGGGGTAATTCGACGTCATCCCGATATCAAAAAGCTGCGCCGTAAGGACGATATCCGCACACTGACCAAGCTACAGCGGCAGCTGCTGGATAATCTCTGGCCGATGCTGCGCGAGGGCGGCACGCTGCTTTACGCTACCTGCTCGGTACTGCCCGACGAGAACATTGAACAGCTTGAGGCGTTTCTCGCCCGCACACCGAATGCCCATGTGACCACGCCTAACGATCTCGCCTGGGGCATCCCCAGCGGCGCGGGTCGCCAGCTGTTTCCAGCCGAGAGCAGCCAAGACGGCTTTTTTTATGCCAGACTAGAGAAGCGCTAGACCTGCTTTTCGGCGGTGGCTGGTTTACACTGGCCGCCGTCTTTATTGCAGCGCACTAGCGCAAAGTACTATAGACCGCAAAGTACTATAGACGTCTTGACCGACAAAATAGCCTTTTGAACGTCAGGTTCGCGTCTTAAGAGGGCAACCGCCTGGTTAAGACTTCGGCGCTTTTAATGGAACCGATGCTCAGCAATGAAAATCATCATTCTCGGCGCCGGCCAGGTCGGCGGCACACTGGCTGAACACCTCGCCCGCGAGGAAAACGACATCACTGTCGTTGA
>NZ_JAWJUW020000024.1:0-37805 GCF_033052795.2 Halovibrio sp. HP20-59 | reverse complement strand
GTCATGGCGAGCGGCTTTGCTCATGTCATCGCGAACGAAGCGTGGCGATCTCCGGGTTAGATTCTGTCATCGCGAGCGAAGCGCGGCGATCTCGGTTTTGGCTGTTTTTGTCATCGCGAGCAAAGCGCGGCGATCTCGGGGTGTTTGCCGCCGCTGGTTAAGATTGTCGCGTCGCTGCGCTCCTCGCAAGGACATATGTCAAAGCAGGTTCCTGACAGTGCCAAAAGGACCTCGCGTTTTGTTATCAAACCTCCCCAAGGGTTGAAGTTTCAGCACACTGCCCGCATTCCATGGACAACACTTGGCGGTTACCACCGCCGGTATCGGTTCATTGGAGGATGCATGAGCGACCAGGATTACGACCACGATGGTGAACACCTAGGCTGGCAAAGCGACGAGGAAGAGTCATCGACAACGAACGAAACCCACGACGCAGAAGAGAGCAGCAATGAAGATTTCCGCTCAGATGGCGAACGGGTAAATTCGTTAGTGCCTGCCAGTGAAATGCTCCCAGAGCGCATTTATTTACTGCCTATTCATAACCGTCCGTTTTTCCCTGCCCAGGTACAACCCTTGGTGATTAACCGGGAGCGCTGGGAAGAAACCATGCGCCGCGTGGGTAATACGCCCCACCATACCTTGGGCGTTGCCTTTGTGGGTGAGCAGGGCGTCACCTCGTTGGACCACGAAGGCTTTCCCGAGATTGGCACCGCCGTCAAAGTGCATAAGCTCAAGGGCGAAGACGAGCAGATCCAGTTTATAGCCCAGGGTATTCAGCGCTTTAAAATTACCCGCTGGCTGTCTAAAGAGCCGCCCTACCTTGTTGAAGTGACTTACCCTAAAGAGCCGGTTGACGCGGAAAACGAAGAAACCCGCGCCTACGCCATGGCGATTATTAACGGTATTAAAGAGCTACTGCCGATCAATCCGCTGTATGGCGAAGAGCTTAAGCACTACCTCAACCGCTTTAGTCCGCATCAGCCGGGGCCGTTGACCGACTTTGCTGCAGCGATTACCTCTGCAAAAGGCCCCGAGCTGCAGGATGTACTGGCCACGCTGTCGGTGGAAGAGCGCATGCAGAAAGTGCTGCCGCTGTTGCGTAAAGAGATTGATGTGGCGCTGCTGCAGGGCGAGATCAGCGAGCAGGTGAACGCTCAGATGCAGGATCGCCAGCGCGAATTCTTCTTGCGCGAGCAGCTTAAAGTAATTCAGCGCGAGCTAGGTATTTCCAAAGATGATCGCGAGAATGACGTTGATACCTTTAAAGCACGGCTGGAATCGCTGGTCGTGCCCGAGCGCGTGCAGACGCGTATAGACGATGAGCTGAATAAGCTCAGCGTACTGGAAACCGGCTCACCCGAGTACGGCACCACGCGTAATTACCTCGATTGGTTAACCTCGCTGCCCTGGGGGGTCACCAGCCAGGACCAGCTGGACCTACCCCATGCCCGCAAAGTGCTCGACCGTGATCACGACGGCCTGACAGACGTCAAAGAACGCATTATCGAGTTTCTGGCCGAGGGCAAGTTTAAAGGCGACGTAGGTGGCTCGATTGTGCTGTTGGTCGGCCCGCCAGGGGTGGGTAAAACCTCGATTGGGCGCTCTATTGCCGAGGCGCTGGGGCGTCAGTTTTACCGCTTCTCAGTGGGCGGTATGCGCGATGAGGCAGAAATTAAAGGCCATCGGCGTACCTATGTGGGCGCTATGCCCGGTAAGTTGGTGCAAGCCTTTAAAGAGGTCGAAGTCGAGAACCCCGTTATCATGCTGGATGAGATTGACAAACTGGGGCAATCTTTCCAGGGCGACCCGGCCTCGGCGCTGCTGGAAGTGCTCGACCCTGAGCAGAATGTCGACTTTCTCGACCACTATCTAGACGTGCGCATGGATCTCTCCAAGGTGTTGTTCTTATGCACTGCCAACACCCTTGATTCGATCCCTGGCGCACTGCTTGACCGCATGGAGCAGATTCGTCTTTCGGGTTATATCGCCGAAGAGAAAGTGGCGATTGCCAAGCACCACCTATGGCCGAAACTACTCAAGCGCGACAACCTGACGAAAAAACGTATCAGTTTGTCCGATGCGGCCTTGAAACAGGTGATAGAAGGCTATGCCCGTGAAGCCGGGGTGCGTCAGTTAGAGAAACAGCTGCATCGTATTGTGCGTAAATCGGCCGTTAAGCTACTCGAAGAAGAGCCTGAAACGGTTAAAATTTCGGTCAAAAATTTGGAAGAGTTTTTGGGCGCACCGATTTTCCGCAAGGAAAAAGTACTCACCGGCGAAGGGGTGGTAACCGGCCTGGCGTGGACCTCAATGGGCGGGGCAACGCTGCCTATCGAAGCGGGCAAAGTGCACTCGCTGGATCGCGGTTTCAAGCTGACAGGCAAGCTGGGCGAAGTGATGCAGGAGTCGGCCAATATCGCCTACAGCTATACCCTGGGCCACCTGCAAGAGTATGGCGCCGATGCGGATTTCTTTGACTCGGCGTTTGTGCACCTGCACGTACCCGAAGGTGCCACGCCCAAAGACGGCCCTTCGGCCGGTGTCACCATGACCACTGCGTTGCTGTCATTGGCTAAGCATCATGCCATTGACCGCCCCCTGGCGATGACCGGCGAGCTAACGTTGACGGGTCAAGTACTGCCCGTTGGCGGTATTCGCGAGAAGGTGATTGCCGCGCGGCGCAGCGATATCTTTGAATTGATCCTGCCCGATGCTAATCAGCGTGATTACGAAGAGCTGCCGGACTACCTTAAAGACGGGATGACGGTGCACTTTGCCAAACGCTACCGTGACGTGGCAGCGGTTGTTTTTGGTCGTTGATAGCCCTTTGCTATAGCCCTTTTCTTTTATAACCCTTTTAAAAGCGTCGTGCGAAAGTACGGCGTTTTTTTATATTTGTTCACTGGTTTGCAAACTGAAGTAAAAGCGATAATAGTGCGTATTTTAATAAGAATTAAGAATATCTAATCTTCGGAGCCTTAATGCGCAACAATCAGCCTGTGACCCAACGTGAGTATGTCCTGAGTGATGAAGCGGTCCTTATCTCTCGCTCAGATTTAAAGGGTAATGTCACCTACGCGAACCCCACGTTTGTCGAGGTCAGCGGTTACTCACGTGATGAGCTAATAGGCGCACCTCACAGCTTGCTTCGCCATCCCGATATGCCAGAAGCCGCCTATGCGGACTTCTGGAAAACGATTCAAGCGGGGGCGACATGGCAAGGGGTGGTCAAAAACCGGCGTAAAAATGGTGATCATTATTGGGTACATGCCACCGTTGCTTCTTTAAGAGACGGCGAACGTCTCGTGGGGTTTACATCGGTTCGCCGCAAAGCGTCTGCAAAAGCCGTTGCCCGGGCGGAAAAAATCTACGCTGAGATTCGCGAGAAGGGGAAGTCACGCCACTATAAACTTGCGCAAGGTACGCTGCGCCGCAAAGGCCTCATCGGCATGTTGTCGCGTTTCCAGTTGACCAGCCTGAAAGCCAAGCTCATCAGTATGGTCCTGGCGTCGTTGCTGCTGCTTAGCCTAGCTGGCGGACTGGGCGTTTATGGCTTGGTGGTTTCAGGCGAGCGGCTGGAAACACTCAATCGTTCAGGGTTAGAAGATGTGGCCACCCTTCAACAAATAGAGCGCCACATTGGTCAAACGGTAGGCGTGCTAGAGCCTGTCGTGCGCAACCCGCGTCAAGCCGATTTAGACGCTGTCAGCGCGGAAATTGATCAGAATCTCGGCACCGCTCAAGCGCTATGGGGGGCTTACTATCAAGGTGACGTGCTCGCCACCGAGGCTACTCAGGCCTTTGATAATTCGTTCGCAACCTGGAGAGAAGGTGTAAGCGCTACCTTTGAGGCTATTCAAAGCGGCAATGGGTTTGCGGCGTTTGAGGCGTTTAATGACATCGTGGTGCCAACCGCTCAGTCGCTGCGCGAGATGAATAGCGAACTGGTCAAGCAAGTTCGCGCCGATGCCGACGCGTTAGTCACGCAGGCGCAAGGTGGCCGTCAAACGATGCTGATAGCGCAGCTGGTGTTACTGGCGGTGGGTTTTTGCGTGATGATTGGCTTAAGCGTGTTGATTTTGAAATCCGTGTTTCGAAGCCTGTCTGGCGCGCGCTACATCACCTTTCAAATCGCTTCCGGTAACTTAGCTGCTCGCGAGCGGCGTCAAACCAACGATGAGCTAGGCGAACTGCTGTATTCGCTGGACACCATGCGCTTTAGCCTTTCCACTATCGTAGGCGACGTAGAAAGCCGTGTTTCGGTCGTCACGCCAGCCATCCAGCAGATTGCCGCTGAAAATGAGGAGCTTGCTTCGCGTACTGAGCAGCAGGCATCGTCGCTCCAGCAAACGGCATCGAGCATGGAAGAAATGACCTCAACGGTGCAGCAGAATACCGAGAATGCCCGCCAGGCGACCGATCTGGCGGCGCAAAACGCGGTGAGCACCCGGGACACCGGGCAGCAAATGCAGCAGCTGGTGGAGCGCATGCAGCGTATTGCCCAGAGTGCTGAAAAGATGACCGAAATGATCAGCTTGATTGACGGTATCGCTTTTCAAACCAATATCTTAGCACTCAATGCCTCGGTTGAGGCTGCTCGCGCCGGCGAACATGGCCGCGGGTTTGCGGTCGTCGCCAGCGAGGTGCGCAATTTAGCAGGCCGCAGCGCCGATGCTGCCCAAGAAATTCGTAAGATGATTGATACCACCACCCAGGAAGTCAGCGGCGGCCGTAGCGCGGTTGAGCAAGCGGAGCGCGCGATTGAAGAGGTTTCACAACAGGTAGAGCGCGTCAGCGAGCTAATGGCCGCCATTAGCACGGCTTCTACTGAGCAGAGCAGCGGTATTGGCCAGATTAATTCGGCGGTGGCTGAGATGGACCATGTCACCCAGCAGAACGCCACTAAGGTGCAGTCGATAGCGGCCTCTGCCGACAATCTCTCGCTTGAAGCCTTTGAGCTTGCCAACGTAGTCGATGCGTTTCGATTGGAAGGTGCTCAGGATGAAAACATCAAAGACGCGCGGGCAAAATTACAACGCGCCAATCAGGCCCTCAGCAAAGCAACTCGCGGCTTACCCGCCCCTGCCGAACAATCTGCTAAGCCAGCCTCAGGGAAACCTAACGCTGACCAGTGGGAGGAATTCTAGCTTAGCAGACAATGATGCTGCTAGGTACCTGATTTAGAACTAATCATATGCCACCCTTGCGGTGGCATATTTCATGCATTACCTCTAATTGAAAAGGCTTAGTGCAGGGGGAGCCACTAAGTCGAACCATGGCGCAAGCCTTCATTAAAAGTAGGGAGTTCAAATGCATAATGCCGAACACACAGCATCCGCTTTTTATGAATTAGCCGATGATGACGTGCTGATTTCACGCTCTGACCTTCAGGGGCGAATCACTTACGTCAACCAAACGTTTGTGGAGGTAAGCGGCTACTCGCTAGAAGAAATAATGGGCCAACCTCATCGTTTGTTCCGCCACCCGACGATGCCAGCCGCCGTTTTTCAAAACCTGTGGGAAACCATCGAGGCTGGGAAAACCTGGCAAGGACTGATCAAAAATCGCCGCCAAAGCGGGGAGGCGTATTGGGTAGATACCACCATTGCACCGCTACTCGATGGCGAGCGCGTGGCAGGTTACACGTCTATCCGTCGAAAAGCGTCAGCGGCTGCGATTGCACGCGCGGAGCGTGCGTACAATGCTATGCAACAGGGCAAAACACGTGGCTTTAAGCTTCATTATGGTGCATTACGTCGCACGGGGGTGCGTGGTTGGGCTAAGCGCTTTAGTTTTAGTAGCATCCAGGCCAAATTAATCGGGATGGTGTCAGCGTCTATCATCTTATTGGTGATGGCGGGGGCAGCAGGGGTTTATGGTTTAACCAGCTCCGCTGAGCGGTTACGCACCCTCAATCAAACCGGGCTTGAAGGGATCAGCGATCTCCAGCAGATTGACCAACGCGTTAGCCAAGCGATCCAGGTGCTCGAACCTGCAGTGCGCAGTCCACGGCGAGCGGATCTCGACATGCTTAAAACGCAATTATCTGCCATGAGCGCGGACATTGAGCAGTCGTGGCAGGACTATGCTGCGCAGCGTGAAACGGGGAGTGACCAGGAGGCGCTGGCTGCAAGCCTGACTACCTTTATTAACAGTGCTGACACTACCCTGGCGGCTATCCGCGATGGCGAAGGCTTTGCTGCCTTTGAAGCCTTTAATGACAGCATGCAGCCCGCCTCTGAAAATATAAGTGCCACGATCAATATATTGGTGGATCAGGAGCGCGCCGCCGCGCATACGCTGATGGAAAATGCTGAGCAGCAGCAAAAAGTGCTGCTTTACGGCCAATTGGCCGTGCTGCTGCTGGGTATTGTATTAATGGTGGGATTAAGCGTAGCGGTACTGAAATCGCTGATTAAGTCGCTTAACGAGGCGCGCCGGGTGACTTTTCAAATCGCCGCAGGGAACCTTGCCAACCGAGTGACCTTAAGGCGCAACGACGAGCTGGGCGAGCTGCTAAGTTCGCTAGAGACGATGCGCGCTAGCCTGTCGGGGTTAATCACCGAAGTGGGTAATAAAGTTGATATCGTCACCCCAGCGTCTGAACATATCAAGCAGCAGAATGAAGACTTGGCGTCGCGCACCGAGCAGCAGGCGTCTTCGTTGCAGCAAACTGCCTCTAGCATGGATCAAATGACCGCAACCGTGCAGCAAAACAGCGAAAACGCTCGTCAAGCCAATCAGCTGGCCATGCAAAATGCGACCACGAGCCGTGAAACCGGCGAGCGTATGCAGGCGCTAGTCGAGCGCATGGAGCGCATTGCCGCCAGCGCCGAGAAGATGACTGATATCATTAGCGTGATCGACGGTATTGCTTTCCAAACCAATATCCTAGCCCTCAATGCGTCGGTAGAAGCCGCGCGAGCAGGCGAGCAGGGGCGTGGTTTTGCCGTAGTGGCCAATGAAGTACGCAATTTGGCGGGGCGCAGCGCTGAGGCCGCTGGGGAAATTCGCCGCTTAATCGATACGTCTTCCCAGGAAATCAGCGGTGGCGCAGACGCAGTCAAAGAAGCCGAAGCCGCTATCGAACAGGTTGTCACCCAGGTGATGAAAGTTAGCGACATCATGGAAGAGATCAGCACCGCCTCCGATGAACAGAGCAGTGGTATCGCCCAAATCAATACCGCCGTTGCGGAGATGGATCACGTCACCCAGCAGAACGCCACCAAGGTACAGTCGATTTCCAGCGCCGCCCAGAACCTTACCCGTGAAGCCTTGGGGCTTGCCAATGTGATTGCCGCCTTCCGCTTAGAGGGCGCAGCAGAGGAGAGCAGTGAAACCACGCGTGGGCGTTTGCTCAAGCTAGCCGGGCTCGATTCATTAGCGGTTGCAGCGCCTCAGGTGCTAACGTCTCCCCAAGTCAAACAATCGTCGCCATCCTCTGCCCAGCCAGCTCAAGAGGAGTGGGAAACGTTTTAAACTGAGCTGCATCCCTTTAAGAAACTTGATTGATGCGGCTAAACTTACCCATAAGTACGTATGCATACTTACTTAGCCATACGTCGCTGTTATCAATTTGAAGGAATGCAATGCAGGCAATAATAAACGTTGGATTAATAGGTTACGGTTTCGCTAGTCAAACCTTCCACGCGCCGCTGATTCGAGCCACCCAAGGCTTGGATTTAGTCGCAGTGTCTTCAAGCGATGCCGCCAAGGTGCAGGCATCGCTGCCCAATGTAGAGGTGGAAGCTCAAGCGCTGGCGCTGTGTCAGCGCAGTGATATCGACCTGATCGTTATTCCTACCCCTAACGACACTCACTTTTCTCTCGCTAAAGCGGCCCTGTCGGCGGGCAAGCACGTGGTGGTCGATAAACCCTTCACGGTCACGTTGTCAGAGGGGAAACTGCTCAAAAAGCTGGCGGATGACAAAAAGTGTTTGCTGTCGGTGTTTCATAACCGCCGTTGGGATAGCGACTTCTTGACCATTAAGGCACTGCTTGAGGCGGGGACGCTAGGGCGAGTGGTCAACGTTGAATCGCGTTTTGATCGCTTTCGGCCGGAAGTGCGCGACCGCTGGCGTGAAAAAGCGACGCTAGGAGGCGGTATCTGGTTTGATCTGGGGCCGCATTTGCTGGATCAAGCCTGCGAACTGTTTGGCATGCCCCAAGCGATTCTGCTCGAATTGGGCACTCGCCGAGACGGCGCTGAAGCCGACGATGACTTCCTGGCGCTGCTCGACTACGAAAGCTTTCGCGTTAGCTTGTCGGCGGGCACGCTGATAGCCGAACCGACACCACGCTTTCGGTTGCATGGCACCCAAGGTAGCTACATCAAATATGGCTTAGACCCACAGGAAGACCGCCTAAAAGCAGGCGAAACACCCGCACCGCAGTGGGGAGAGGACACGCAGCACGGTACGTTAACACTGCGCGAAGGCGAGGGTGAGAACGCCTCGCTGGTGCAACGCCAGCAGGCAACCTTGCCGGGGGACTATCTGGCTTACTACCAGGGAGTAGCGACCGCCATCCGTGATAAGGCACCGCTACCCGTTAGCGTAGACGACGCCCTGCGCTCAATGGCGTTACTAGAAGCGGGACTGGATAGCCACCGCCAACGGCGTTGGATAATGCTGAAGAACCGCCTTTAAATATACATGATATCGCGGGCAATTTTCCGCATGTCATCGCGAGCGAAGCGCGGCGATCTCAGGGTTGTTTGCCACCGCCCACCGGGATTGCCGCGTCGCTGCGCTCCTCGCAAGGACAGGTAGTGGGTCATCGCGAGCGAAGCACGGCAATCTCGGGGTTGCTTGCCACCGCCAACCGAGATTGCCGCGTCGCTGCGCTCCTCGCAAGGACATGGGGAGGGTCATCGCGAGCGAAGCGCGGCGATCTTGGGGTTGTTTGCCACCGCCAACCGAGATTGCCGCGTCGCTGCGTTCCTCGCAGCGACATGGGGAGGGGAAGCGCTCCTCGCTATAACATTGGGGGGTTATTGCGAATAAAATGAAGTAAAATTAAAAAAAACATTGACGCGGAGCAAGCCATGTCGACGGCAAACAATCTTTATTATGTTTACATGCTGACTAACCGTACTCACCGCGTCCTTTATATAGGTGTTACAAACAACTTAGAACGTAGGCTTTATGAGCATCGTCAGGGTTTAACGCCAGGATTCGCCTCAAAGTACCGTTGTCATAAACTGGTATGGCTAGAACAGTCTAATAGCATAGAAGATGCTATACGACGTGAGAAGCAGCTTAAAGCAGGTTCACGTCAACGTAAAAACGCTCTGGTTGATTCGCTTAATCCTGAGTGGCAAGAGCTAGCGCCCTATTAATGTCGTTACGAACACATGCCCTCTTGTCATAGCGAGCGAAGCGCGGCGCTCTCGGGGTTGTGGTGCCACCGCTGGTTAAGATTGCCGCGTCGCTACGCTCCTCGCAAGGACATACAGTGGGTCATCGCGAACGAAGTGTGGCGATCTCGGGGTTGTTTGCCACCGCTAACCGAGATTGCCGCGTCGCTGCGCTCCTCGCAAGGACATGGGGAGGGTCATCGCGAGCGAAGCGCGGCGATCTTGGGGTTGCTTGCCACTGCCCACCGAGATTGCCGCGTCGCCGCGCTCCTCGCAAGGACATCAGGCAAACGGCCACAATGGCATAAGGAAAGCTTTCCGTTATCACCTCAGAGTAAGTCCGCCGTGCTATTGCGCATCGCTTCTCGCATTCTGTCCCTGGCAATATAAAGGGCAGCGATGGCTCGGCCTTCATGAAAATCATCGCGCATTAACAGCGCCGGGAGCTCTTCCAGTGAATGGGTTTCCACAATTAATGGCTCGGGTTCATCGCCTGGCAGGCGTTTAGGGTAAAGGTCGGTCGCTAGCAGCACCTGCATACGGTGGCGCATATAGTTAGGCGCCAACGAAAGCTCGACTAGCGGTTCAATACAATGGGCCCCAAAGCCACACTCTTCCATCAATTCACGGTTGGCCGCGGTGATAATGTCTTCACCGGGGTCGACAAGTCCCTTGGGCAGGGTCAGCACGTAATCCTCGAACCCGGCGGCATATTCACGAATAAGCAGCACGTGTTCGGGGTCTGGCATGGCGACAATCATCACAGCACCACGGTCAGCGCCGGTTAAACGCTCAAACTGACGCTCTTCACCGTTGGAAAAACGTAGTGCTAATGATTCGACCTGAAATAAGCGACTTTGCGCTACGCACTCACGCGATAAAATTTGCGGTTTACGCAAGTAGCCAGCAACACCATCGCGCTTGGCTTCAAGGGGGTTAAACGTCGGCGGGGTGGACATAAACGTCTGCCTCCATGGCTGGTAAAAGGCGGTTAAGCTACAATAGCACGCTTACTACTTAATGCGACCGGAGCGGCGATGATTGATTGGCGCGAGATAGACACCGTCCTATTGGATATGGATGGCACGCTGCTGGATTTACACTTCGATAGCCATTTTTGGCTGGAGCATTTGCCGCGGCGTTACCGTGAGTTGCACCAATTGGACCAAGCATCCCAGGAAGCGCTGCGCGAGCGGATTATGGGTGAGCAGGGTACCTTGAACTGGTACAGCCTAGCCTACTGGAGCCGCGAGCTTGGGGTAGATATCGTGGCCCTGAAACGCGAAGTACAGCACCTGATTGGGTTGCGTAGCGACGCGCTGGATTTTCTTAAATGGCTTAAGCAGGCCCACCCGCGCGTGATTCTTGCCACCAACGCGGATCGCGCCAGTCTCGCGCTGAAATTGCCGCTCACCGGCTTGGAGGATTACTTGGATGCAATTGTGTCTTCCGAGGACGTGGGGGCCGCGAAAGAAGAGCAGGCGTTCTGGTTTGCACTACAGGATATCGAGGCCTTTGATCCTGCCCGCACGCTGTTTATCGACGACAACGCTCGAGTGCTAGAGAGTGCTCGTGAGTTTGGTATTAAGCATTTGTTGGGCATCAAGCAGCCCGATAGCCAACGGCCGGAAAAAGAGCTGCAGGCGTTTGTTGCCCTTGACCGCTTTGCTCACCTGCTGCCCGAGCAGTTGCCTGAGCAGCCCAGCCGTTAAGATAAGGAGGCGTCAATGAGTGAGAGTGTCCGCTTAGATAAATGGCTGTGGGCCGCGCGCTTTTTCAAGACTCGCGCACTGGCCAAGAAAGCCATTGAAGGTGGCAAAGTGCAATACGACGGTACCCGAGCTAAAACCAGCAAGCAGGTTGAGCTAGGCGCGCTTATTCGTGTGCCTCAGGGTTGGGATATTTATGAAGTGGAAGTGGTATCGCTTTCTGATCAACGGCGCGGCGCGCCAGAAGCCCGCGCGCTCTATGCAGAAACGCCGGAGAGTATCCAGCGCCGGGCTAAAGAGACAGAAGCCCGGCGGCTCAATAACGAGGTTATGCAGCACCCACTCAAGCGCCCTGACAAAAAGCAGCGTCGCGATATCCAGCGTTTCCAGCGCCATCAAGGCGAGTAGCCTCACGCTATTAAAGCCCCGTTAAACGTTAGCCGTCCTTAAATGCTCGCTGTCTTAAGTACCCGCTGTCTTAAATAGCCACTTTCTGAAAACACTTAGGTTGCCAAATTATGTCCGATCAGATTCAGCGCTTTATGTTCGATCACACCAATGTGCGTGGTGAAATCGTCACCCTAGCGGCTGCCTACCACGAAGTGTTGGATCGCCATGCTTACCCGCCTGCAGTGAATGAGCTGTTAGGCGAACTACTTGCCGCCGTGGCGTTGCTAACCGATACCGTCAAGCTGGATGGCACCTTAAGTATCGAGGTGCGTGGAAAAGGCGTGCTTTCACTGTTAATGGCCGAGTCAAACCCCGGCGGCGAACTGCGTGCCATTGCGCGCATTGGCGAAGAGGCCGCGCTGCCCAGTGAACACGCAAGCTTCCGCGAGCTAGTGGGTGAAGGTCAAATCGTGATTACCCTCGACCCACGCGAGGGGAACCGCTATCAAGGCATCGTGGCCCTCGACCAAGACTCCTTGAGTGGCTGTTTGGAGGCTTACTTCAGCCAATCCGAACAGCTGCCGACTCGGCTATGGCTGGCAGCAAACGGCGAGCGGGCGGGCGGCTTACTGCTGCAGCGCCTGCCGGAAGCGTCGCAAAACCAAGACGTCGATGCCTGGGACCGCAGTGTACAGTTAGCCGATACGATTAAAACCGAAGAGCTGCTCGGCCTTGAACAGCGTGAAGTGCTTTACCGCCTCTACCATGAAGAAACCGTGCGTGTCTTTGAGCCCAAGGCGCTGCGCTTTGGCTGCACCTGCTCGCGTGAGCGGATGAGCTACGCGCTGCAATCGTTGGGCAAAGAAGAGTTGCGGGATATTTTGCGCGAACAAGGGTCGATTGAGACCCAATGCCACTTTTGTCACACGAAATATCACTACACAGCGGCCGATATTGAAATTTTATTAGACGACCCCGAGGCGCCGTCGCCGACAATTCATTAACGGTGTAGTCGAAGCTGCCTGCTCGTGCTGACTGGTGCGCTGCTAGGAGGGCTTGTGGATTCAATGGATTCAAAGTTTCAGGCAAACGACTGTTTTAATTTTTACTGCGCTGCAACACAAAATGTAGTGGTTATGTAGTAGTTTAACTACAAGATATTTGCTCTTCGCCCCCGTTTCCCGGGGGCTTTCTTTTTGCCATAATGCGCGGACTTCAGCGCACCTAGCCCGTTTTGCAGTGGCTAGGATGAATTTTAAAGGCGTCGGTGACGCCCGGTAAATTAGATACCCAGGAATCGACATGACCACGACTCAAGCCGCTCCCCAAGCCCACGTCAATCTCAGCAGCGCCGAACTGATCGAGCGCGCCGTGGTACGTGGCGAAGGCCGCCTGTCGGCCAACGGTGCTCTGGTAGTAAACACGGGCTTACGCACCGGGCGTTCACCGAAAGATCGTTTCATCGTCGACGAACCCTCCACGAGCGGCCAAATCGACTGGGGTAGCGTCAACCAGCCCTTTGATGGCAACAAGTTTACGGCTCTGTGGAACCGTGTAGATGATTACCTGCTTAGCCAAGAAAATTTCGTTTCCGAGCTGCATGTGGGCAGTGACCCAACGCACTATTTACCGGTTCGCGTGACCACTGAAACCGCTTGGCAGAATCTGTTTGGACGTACCATGTTCGTGCGTCCTGAGGCTTATAACCCCGCAGTTAAAGACGAGTGGACGATTCTCAATGCGCCAGGCTTTGCGTGTGATCCCTCTCGCGATGGCACGAATTCCGACGGCTGTGTGATTCTTAATTTTGCCGAGCAAAAAGTGCTGATCGCCGGTATGCGCTACGCTGGCGAAATGAAAAAGGCCATGTTCTCAGTACAAAACTTCCTGCTGCCGGCCGCCGACGTGCTGCCCATGCACTGCTCTGCCAATGTGGGTGAAGACGGCGAGACTTGCTTGTTCTTCGGCCTTTCTGGCACGGGTAAAACCACCTTATCAGCTGATCAAGCGCGCTTCTTGATTGGCGACGACGAGCACGGCTGGGGCGATGGTACCGTGTTCAATATGGAAGGCGGCTGCTACGCCAAGTGTATCGACCTCTCTGAGAAGAACGAGCCGGTTATCTGGAATGCCATCAAGTTTGGCACCGTGCTGGAAAACGTTCTTCTTGATGATCGTCGTGAGCCAAATTATGCCGACGATAGCCTCACCCAGAACTCGCGCGCTGCTTACCCCTTAGAGCACGTTGAAAAGCGCGTAGCGGAAAACCGTGCTGGTGAGCCGAACGCCATCGTGTTTTTGACCTGCGATATGTCCGGCGTATTGCCTCCGGTTTCCGTGTTGTCTAAAGAAGCTGCGGCTTACCACTTCCTGTCGGGCTACACTGCGAAAGTCGGCTCTACCGAAATGGGTTCTTCCGAAGGCTTGGCAGCAACGTTCTCTACCTGCTTTGGTGCACCGTTTTTCCCGCGCCCCGCCCGCGAGTACGCGGATCTACTGATTAAGCGTGTGGAAAAACAGGATGCCCAAGTGTACTTGGTCAATACTGGTTGGACCGGCGGCGCTTACGGTGAAGGCGGCGCTCGTTTCTCGATTCCGACCACGCGTGCCATTATCAGCGCAATTCAGTCAGGCGTGCTGCGCGAGATTGAGACCAAGCACATCGACGGCCTTAATCTGCAAGTGCCGGTCACGGTGCCGGGCGTCGACGCTAGCCTGCTTGATCCCCGCGGAACCTGGCAAGACCGCGCTGCCTATGACCGCCACCTTAAAGAACTCGCATCCAAGTTCGTCGATAATTTCAAGAAATTTGAAGGCGTTAGCGAAGCGATCATTAAGGCGGGGCCCCAGCTGGCGTAAACTCAGTGGGTTTGAAAACCATCACGCCCAAGCCAGTAGCCGAACATAAGCAACGTTAAGTAGTCAGAAATGGGACAGTGCCACGGCGCTGTCCCATTTTTATTGGCGCGGCAGCACGTCAATACGACCCTTGCTGATGATTGGGAGATCGACACTGATGAAACGACGTCAATTTTTAGGCCTGGCAGGACTAACCGGTGTTGTAGGGGCTTTACCAGGACTCTCGTTTGGCTTTCCACGGCTTGATCTAGAAGCCGCGCCCGGATTGGAGAAACTTGAGCTTAGCGAAGCCGAGTGGCGTGAACGGCTTTCTGAAGAAGCCTTTGAAGTGCTGCGCGAAAATGGCACTGAGCCCGCCTTTTCAAGCCCGCTGGATGAGGAGTCGCGAGAGGGCGAGTACCGCTGCGCAGGCTGTGATCTTTTGCTGTTCACGAGTGAAATGAAGTACGACTCTGGCACCGGCTGGCCTAGCTTTTTCGAGCATATGGAAGGGCATTTACTCACTGAGCTCGATTTCAAAATGATATGGCCTCGCACCGAATACCACTGTGCCCGCTGCAACGGTCACCAAGGCCACGTATTTGAAGACGGCCCTGATCCCACCGGCCTGCGTTGGTGTAATAACGGTGTTGCCTTAAGGTTCGTGCCTGTTTAAATGTGAAGGGTGAGAAAAGAAAAATAATCATTAGGAGCATTGCGTGACACATTCTTCCCAACAGCCACATTCTCAAAAGCCATGTTCTCCAAAGGCACATTCTCAAAAGCGATGGCTTCAAAAGCTATGGTCTCAACATATGGGCACTCAAAAAAAGCTCGCTAGCATCCATAACCTACACGATGTTGAGCGGCTGGCGCGGCGCAAATTGCCCCGGCCAATTTTTGGCTATATCGACCATGTTGCTGAGGATGGGCGGACCCAGCGCGCGAACGTAAGCGCTTTTGATGAGTACCATTTTTTACCCAAAGCGTTTGTCAATGTGGCTCAGATTGATCTGCACACCGAGCTTTATGGCAAGCGCTACACAGTCCCATTTGGTATCGCCCCCATGGGGATCAGTGCGCTGTCGGCTTACCAGGGCGACTTAGTGCTGGCGCGGGCAGCAGCGACGCGCAACCTGCCGATGATCATGAGTGGTTCCTCGTTGGTCCCCATGGAAGAGGTGGCCAAGGTGGCGGGCGCTGACTGGTTCCAGGCGTACCTGCCGGGTACGCCGGAAGGTATCGAAGCACTGCTCGCGCGTATTCAGCGGGCCGGCTTCAAGAAACTCGTTGTCACGCTCGATTACCCAGTGCCTCCTAACCCGGAAAACCTTCGCCGTTCGGGGTTTTCTTCCCCGCTGGAGCCAAGTTTGCGCCTAGTCTTCGATGGGGTGATGCGCCCGGGCTGGCTGTGTAATACCTTTCTGCGCACCTTGTGGAAGCAAGGCATGCCGCATTTCGAAAATAACTATGCCGAGCGGGGCGCGCCGGTTATCTCCCGCCAAGCCGCGCGGGATTTTTCAGGGCGGCGCCATTTTGACTGGGGGTATCTCGATTTGGTGCGGCGCCTATGGCCCGACACCTTGATCGTCAAAGGGGTATTAAACCCGGAAGACGCAGTGCGTGCTCAGCAGGCAGGGGTTGATGGGATTATTCTTTCCAACCACGGCGCTCGCCAGTTGGACTGCACCATCTCTCCGCTTCAGGTGCTGCCCGAGATAAAGCGACGCGTCAGCGATATTCCGATTATGATCGACAGTGGCTTCCGGCGAGGCACCGACGTGATCAAGGCGCTGGCATTGGGGGCTGATTTTGTCTTTATAGGGCGTCCCTTCAACTACGCCGCCGCTTGCGCGGGGCAGGCTGGGGTAGAGCATGTCGCCGATCTCTTACAGCGTGAAATTGAGCGTAATATGGCCCTGCTAGGGCTGACCAGCCTTTCACAGCTAGACCGTTCCTGCCTCTACCAACCCACAACCCGCGAGGCACCACCGGCTGCGGCAGACTGCTCTAGGTAAGGCTGCAATTTCTATCCATTCCGAAATACCCCATAAGCGCATGCCTTCATCTTTGGCAGCCTGAATATCCGCGGGTAGCGCCCAGCCATTAAATGACCACATTAGCGGTAGCCAGAATACGAATAGCAAACGCGTTGCTTTTGCCATATCTCTACTCAGAAACCAAAGCGGCGTGGAAATTTAGAGATAGGTGGCTGCCGACCTATCCATTCCGCTTCCGCTTCCGCCTCCTGGCGTTCATTTTCATCCAACTTATCTTGGTTTCGACTCATAAGGCTGCTTGGAGCATTATCGCCACCCAGTTCATGTGATAGGGCATAAAGTATTGCCCATCCTTTAATGGGATCTTCTTCATTGATACAACGTTGATCGGGGGGATAGGACGGATCAAGGTAACACCAGCCTAAACCAAATCGGTTACTATAACTTCCGTTATCTGATGCTTGTACCATCCATCGCCAGCTAGTTTCGAAGTCTTGTTGCTCTCTATTGACACGTTCCATCTGCTCCATGGCGGGTACATAACCCTGCTCAGCCGCACGGCTAAACCAGCTTTCGGCAGCGTCCAAGCGACGACTTTTCGTAAAATACCAGCCTCGTCCGCCCATGATTCGGCGGCCCCACGTGTTTTGGGCTTCGGGAAGCCCGGCTTCGGCGGCACGTTTCAGCCACTTGCTTGCGCGGGTGGGGATGCCCAGCAAATTGTACACAGAGGTTACCCAAGAGGTCTCGAGGTTGGCGTAGATGTAGTACATCGCCAGCATGGCCTCCGGGTCACCGGCTTCGGCTTTGGGTTGGGTGATTTCCAGCGCGGCTTCACGCCAGCCTTTTTCTTGCCAATCATCGCTGCCCTCGGGGCATCTGTCGCCGACGATACAGGCGCCGCCTTGAAATAAGCGAAGCATGGCATAGGGATCGCCTTGTTCGGCAGCCTTTAAATACCACTCCATGGCTTCAGTCGTTAAGCCCATATGACGCAAGCGATGTACTTCAGCCAGGTAGTACATCGCTTCCACATCACCCGCTTCTGCTGCGGGTTCCAAATATGGAATGGTTTCTACCGATATGCCAAGGCCATAGAGGCGCATACCTTCATCTTTGGCGGCCTGGATGTCCGCTGGCAGCGCCCAGCTATTAAATGACCACATTAGCGGTAGCCAGAATACGAATAGCAAACGCGTTGCTTTTGCCATATCTCTACTCAGAAACCAAAGCGGCGTGGAAATTTAGAGATAGGTGGCTGCCGACCTATCCATTCGGATTCCGCTAATGCCTCAGCCTCCTGGCGTTCATTTTCATCCAACTTATCCTGATTCCGATTCATAATACTGCTAGGTGTACTATTACCACCTAGTTCCTGGGACATGGCATAAAGAATTGCCCAGCCTTTAATTCGGTCTTCTTCATTCGTACAATTTTGATCGGGTGCAAAATCTGTATCAAGATAACACCAGCCAACACCTAGGCGTCCTTCGTAACTACCATTGTTTGATGCTTGTACCATCCATCGCCAGCTAGTTTCGAAGTCTTGTTGCTCTCTATTGACACGCTCCATTTGCTCCATGGCTGGCACATAACCTTGTTCAGCCGCACGACTAAACCAGCTTTCGGCGGCGTCCAGGCGGCGGCTTTTCGTAAAATACCAGCCTCGTCCGTTCATAATATGGCGCCCCCATCTGGTTTGGGCTTCGGGAAGTCCTGCTTCGGCAGCCCGCTTTAGCCACTTGCTTGCACGGGTGGGAATGCCCAGAAAATTGTAAACAGTGTTCAATCGTGAGGCATCGAGATTGGCGTAGATGTAGTACATGGCCAGCATAGCCTCCGGGTCACCGGCTTCGGCTTTGGGCAGGGTGATGTCCAATGCGGCTTCGCGCCAGTCGTCACTGCCTTCAGGGCACTCGCCCCCAATGCATGCACCGCCTTGAAATAAGCGAAGCATGGCATAGGGATCGCCTTGTTCGGCGGCCTTTAAGTACCACTCCATGGCTTCAGTCGTTAAGCCCATATGACGCAAGCGATGTACTTCAGCCAGATAGTACATCGCTTCCACATCACCCGCTTCTGCTGCGGGTTCCAAATATGGAATGGTTTCTACCGATATGCCAAGGCCATAGAGGCGCATACCTTCCTCTTTGGCGGCCTGGATATCGGCAGGTAGCGCCCAGCCATTAATTGACCACATTAAGAGCGCTGCAAGCACGCTTTTTTTAAACAACATAACGAACAGTACCTTTTTAATTTTCACGTTAGCGAACCCGTGTGCCACGACTCGTGGAATAAGTCTCACGATATTCCTCAATATCAGTCCCTAATCGGCGAGCAATTTGGTGGTACTTTGACTTCGCATTTACTGTATCCCTACTCCCTTCCCCGGTGCGCTTCATAAACTCATCCAACTCTTCGCGATTATGGCAGTAGGCCTCCACCCAGGAAGAATAACTATCAAGCTGACCTGTTTGGGACATTCTTGCCACGGCGCGCTCGAACAGATGCTCAGCGGCCTCTCGGCTGTAGCGATTGTCCAAATATCCTTGCTCCAGCCACTCCACACACAGGGCAATCGCGATTTGCTGTAGATCGGTGGCCCGCCCTCTATCAATTTTATCTCCATCGATGTCGACGGTAGGGAAAAACCAACCGGGAGAGGTAATCAGTGTATTCAGGAGCGGCCCCAATGCTTCAGGTGGAAGGTGCTGCAACCATGAGGCCAGTTTCTTCCTATCCGTGCCTGTACGATTAACAATGACATACGCCACCATCACCGCTCGGTCGCTCTGGGTCATTAGCTCGTATAAGCGTTTAACACCGTCGATGCCTCGGGCGGCCAGTAGGCTCACATCCAGCAGGGTGGTGGTGGCCAGATAGGAGAGGTGGCTAAAGCCTTCAAAGGCGTCAGCATCTACCCAGTCGACAAATCCGTAGTCATTGTCGCGCAGAGCCTGGCTCAGCATCATCATCCAGAGATTAAGCTGCCGCGGGTCTAGTTCAATCGCGAGTTGTCCGCCAACGCCTACCCCGGCAACCAGTTTGGCGCGAACATACGCAATAAACTTGCCTTGATGAAGGCCCAACCGCATACCCAATTCGGTACCAATGCCGCCGTTGGCCTCCAGCCCCAATATCGCTTTGCCCAGTGAACGCCACGCCTCCAGGTCGTTTCGCTGAGTGCTTAGGGTTAGCCAATCCTGGTCGGCCAGCTGAGGTAGCTGGCGGGTAATATCCATTGGTGGCTTCCAGCGTAACGAGCAGGCGGTCTGCACCCCCAGCGTAGCGCCGGCAAATGCCTTAAGTGCGCCGCCTTCAGCTTCCCGCTTGGCCCACTCTGTCCCGGTTATTTTGACGCCTTTATGGTCAAAGCTCAGCCCCGTTTGAGCAGTAAGCGCGAGTGAGGCACCCGCAAACCCTTTAGCGACAGCGGTTACCTGTAATGAATAACGACCTAAGTTGCGTCGTTCGCCGTCGTTTTCTTGCAAGACGGCATAATAGGGCTGGGCGTCGGCTTCTTCGGGTAAGTTAAACGTCCCCAAGCTGATTTCACCCCGTGCCAGATTGTACGTGCCTTTGATGGAGAGCTGATGGTTCACGCCTCCACTGACCTTCGTTCCTCTAGCGTTGGGATCACGGGTGCTTTGCCAGCGCTGATCGTGAGGGCCGCCCATATTGCGCTGCCTGCCCACTTCACTGTTTCGCTTCGCGCTGCTAGCGGCATTCACCCCAGAGGTTGTCTTCGTTTCCTCTAGCTTAAACACTTCCAGCGTGGCATTGCGTTCGATGAGCGTGACGGGTTCTTCAAAGTGAACCCCCAATGCCTCATTTAGCTCCGTATGTGGCATGCCCACCAAACGGAGCATTTGCGCCTGGGCGCTGGCATCAAACAGGCGTAGTTTTTCTCGGCTGGGACCGGTGAAAATGATTTTTTCGAGGGTGTCTTTCCAGTCAGCTTTGGCCCCCTCATCCTGCAACGACTCGACGACATGGCCCCGAGCTGAAAGGGTGGCATACAGTTGGTCGGGTAGGAAAAAGCCTAGTGGCTCTTCAAACCATTCGGTGTGTCGCAAAATGCGTTCGCAGCCTCGCCGTGCAAGCCAACTGGAAAGGGCCGTTTCGTTGGCTTGCCACAACGTGGCAGGCAGAACGCCATCTTGCTCAAGGTGCCTTTCTACGTTGCTACGCTCGCTATCGGGCATGTCGCGCATTAAGTGCCGCAAGCTGACATGACTGAGAGAGCGTCGCCCCATTGGGGAGCTAAACTCCCTTAGCGGGAAGTCATTGCGCACCAATACATCAATGGATTGTCGTTCGTA
Source organism: Halovibrio sp. HP20-59 (assembly GCF_033052795.2). Taxonomy (NCBI): domain Bacteria; kingdom Pseudomonadati; phylum Pseudomonadota; class Gammaproteobacteria; order Oceanospirillales; family Halomonadaceae; genus Halovibrio; species Halovibrio sp. HP20-59. Next base: position 17,188 of record NZ_JAWJUW020000024.1, on the reverse strand, counting down.
GCCAAGCGCATGCCGCTGGTCTTCTATATCTGCCTGCCAGTAAAGCACTCGCTGGGGAACCATGCGTGCTACCTGCTGCTCGGCGGCCTCGTAAAGCGCATCTAGTTGGTTGGTTAGGCGTTGAAACTCTGTTCGCTCTTCCTCGAATAAATGCATCGGAAGCTGAGCTCTACGGGCCGTGGCCGTGGCCCATTCGGATAGTTCATCCTCAACATCTTTGAAAATATCAACCGCTTGTTTAAGCGTACGGTTGTAGTAATCAAAACCGTTGACACCCGGTTCGAGCCGCCCCTGCATACTGGTCGTCGTCACATCGGCCAATGCCCACTCAGGTGTTGCGACGCCTAGGGTTGCCAGGGTGAGAATGCTCATTTGGTACGCAGAGACATCTGCGTCTAATTGCTCGGCTGACGCCTGGAAGTAATCTCTAATCACCTCGCAACGGGATGAGTCTTTGGGCGTCATGGATTCGCAATCTTCTAAGAAAGCTTGATATTCCGTTAGCGCCTCACTCACGGAAAGGAACTCACCAGGGTTTTCTACGGAGACCTTCTCGCGGATGAATTTCTCTCGGCATTGACGATAAGTCTCCAGCGCTTTCTCTATTTCTTCTTCCCAGGCGCCGTAATAGCGACCGCCATCCAGTACGTAGCCAGCCTCTTTAGCTTTATCGGTGCCTGTTTGATAAAGACTATGCAGTTCCGAGATCAAGCGTGTTTCTTCAGGGCGAGTGAGCCGATCCCAGGCATAGGAGCCGGATACAATAAGCGGAGAAATCCACATCCAGCCATTTTCCATGAGCGGGCGGTGTTCACTGACCCGCTGGCCGGCATCGATTTCTTCCTCCTCTTCGGTTTTGTCCGCATTCAACAGCTCGGCTAAACGTTCCAGCTTTTCCTTGGCGCTTTGTCGTTCACTGTCATTGAGGAAGTTTTCCGGGCGGGCAGGTAAAAAACACTCGATGAGGCCTGCATCTTCTGCCAAATGACGTATGCGCTGTTCTGGATCTTCGGTTAGTACCCAGTCAGCTAATTCGTCAGAGGCTTCGTGCAGCGAATCAGCAACGTCTTGGGTTAATAGCCAGAAGTCGCCTGTGCCGGTGAGGTAAATAATGTCAGCCCACTGCTTGGCGACACACATCAAGGGCTCTTCGTCGGGCACCTCGCCTAAATAAGGTTCTAAATTAAATTCATCTAAATTAATGGCGTTGTTTGGCCCGTTCGACGTCATGCTAAGCTCTCCATCGCACTAACACGCTGCTTGGTAGTTAATCTTTGATCGTGAAGTATGTCTTCATGCTGCATCCATATTGACTCATCAGCGTGTTGTATTGCTGCAAGTAAGCGCATCAGATCACGTCCGCGTTTAATGCCGCATCCCGCACATTTTTTTAGCCTTTCCAGCCAGTCTCTTGGCAACTCTTCCAAGGGGGTTTTGGTGGTATCACTCAACCACCACGCCTGTTGGCTTTCCTTCAATGCCGCTTCCATTTCGGCGCTAAGTTGCCATTGCTCTGGTGTTGCAGAGAAGGGCTCATCGGTCTGCCACACCAGCCACTGGCCCTGAGGAGTGGGGGTTGCCACTTGATGCAGAGATTTTAACCAGTGTGAGTAAATGCTGACGGGAGCACTGGCGAGCAGTGCGATCCAGGCCGCAGGCTGCTGAAGATTGATCAATGATTTTCCGCCGTGCGGATCATCAAGCATGAAGAGTGACTGTAAACAATCAGCAGTGCTGTACAGCGTTTCATTGGGCAGCGGTTGGCACACCCATCCCAAACGCTGCTGGCAGAGCATTTTGGCGTAATGCCAAGCTTCACTGCCTACTTCAATATCCAGTAGCCAGGGGCTGGCTTCCAACAGAGGTGACAGCGGCGTACCCGCAAACAGCGCTAGAAAGTCGCGCTTGCCGGAAAGGGATAGCAGTGACCTACACTGATCCGGCGAACGACGCTGGTCGAGTACGACATAAACCGTTTGACCGTGCTTTAAGCTCCCTTCTGGACGATCAACCCGGCGGCTACGCTCGCTAATGTTGCTTAACCAACCGGGCATGGGCAATCCTCACGGGAGCATTGGGTGTTACTCATCTTGCCGCAAATCGGCATAATGACTGCTTCACTCAGTTGGTAATCCCTAAGCTTGGGCAGCGAGGTGGGCGGTATTGCTTCAGGCACCTCCGCCATTGCATGCCCTGGTAGTAGCGGGCTTTCTGTCGCTTGCCCGGCACCATTACCAGGGCTGCCACCAGCGTTAATTTTGACTTGAGGGCCGACGATGGTGATGCCGCTGGCATTAATCTTGATAAAGTTGCCCCCGGCTTTTAGGGTGATTTCGCCGTCGGCTTCGAGGATCGCTTTTTGGCCCGATTTGATGTGCAGTTCCTGGCCACTTTCGCTTAACCAAGCCTCTCCGGCACGCATATGCAGGGTGCCTTCCACGCTTAAATGCTGGGCGCCTTCGGTGTGCTCAAAGCGGTGGCGGTGTACGGTATGATGATCGTCGTTGTCGATCTCGCTGATGCGGTCGTTGTGCACCTTGAGGTGGCTGTCGCGTTTGATCTCTTCCGTGCGGTCGTTAAGGGTGAGTAGCTCCAGGTCTTTTTGGGCATGCAGCCAGATCTGCTCTTCGCCAGTGGCGTCCTCAAAGCGCAGTTCGTTAAAGCCTTCCGACTTATGGCTCTGGGTACGGATCACCGTACGGGTTTTGTTGGCGGGCAGCGGATAAGGTGGCGTGTTCACCGCGTGGTAGGTGCGCCCGGTGATTAGCGGTTGATCGGGGTCGCCCTCTAAAAACGAGACAATGACCTCGTGGCCGATCCGGGGAATCGCCATGCTGCCGTAGCCACCGCCTGCCCAGCCCTGGGCGACCCGTACCCAGCAGCTCGCCGTCTCGTTGGGTTCGGCATAACGATCCCAGGGAAACTGCACCTTGACCCGGCCGTGTTCGTCGCAGTAGATCTCTTCGCCTTCGGGGCCGACCACAAAGGCCACCTGGGGGCCATCGACCCGCGGCTTGGGGTTGGGCACTGGGCGGAAAGTCTGATCCCGGGGCATGATCACCACCTCATTGTGGTAACGGGTCATCAGCTCGCCTGCTTGCGCCGAGGTAGCACTGCTGCCATTGTTTCCCCGCGCCATACCGTCCTCTTCCAGGGCCTGGGGTTGCTCGCCGTGGTGCACCACCGAGACCACCTGCCACGCTTGGTTAAGGCTATCGATATCGTGGTCGGTGAGGGTAAAGCAGATGCCCGGGGCGAGCTCGGGTAAATCACTTTCCGCTTCGGCGGTGGTGGCATCGGCACGCAGGGATTCTAAGCGGTGGCGGGTAAAGGGCTTGCCGGAGGCGTCCTTCTTATAGCGGCCAGGGTAATCAAAGTGCTCGTAATCCTCCCCCTGGGCGTGCTCGCCCAGGTTGGGGGCTTGGTGCTCGTGGATCTGGGCGTAGGCGGGGTTTTTAAAGGTGTAATCTTTAAGCATCGCCGAGGCGGGGCGCACGCGGCTGGCCTGACGCAATTTACGCAGGTGGCGTCGGGGCGGCGTGCCCCCGGCGCGGCCGTGGTAGGTGCGCTCGCCTACGCTGGGCAGCACCACCGTGGCATCGGCAAACACCAACTGGTGCTTGCCACCTTCGGCGTTCTCGCCTTTTTCATCAAACAGATGAAAATAGAAACAGCCCTCTTCGGCGGCTAAGCGCTCAATAAAGGCCAGATCGGTCTCCCGGTACTGAACCAGAAACTCGCGATCCAGAGGCGTGCGGGTGGTGGCAAAGCCGATATCGGTGAGGCTGCGTTCGCGGGCTAAGGTGGTGATGGCGTCAAAAGGCGAGGTGTCCTGAAAGATACGCGAATTATGGCGCAGCGATAGCCGCCACAGCGCGGGACGAATCTCCGCCCGATAGAAGCTGCGCCGGTGCCCCCTATCGCCGCGGTGAAGCTCTGAAATTATCCCATGCACGCGGCGCAGCGGCTCGCCGTCCTGCCAAATGGTCAGCGTGGCGTTTTGATCCAAGCAGTCGCTGGGCGACAGGTCGTGGGTGCGGCTGGCAAACTCAACGGAGAGGGTAAACGGCTCGGACAGCGCTTCACGATGGGTAAAGCGCACCACGGCGGTGTCATCGGCCCCGGGTAGGGTCAGGGTAAATTGTAGGCCTGTATTATCCGCCACGTACCGCTCCTTGGATCGTTATCTGCTAATGAGAAACGATTAGGGTAGCGAGCCGGGGCCAGAGAACAAGGCCTGGAGGACAAGTGACAGGGATCTCTTACACGTTTGCAAGACATCGCTTACAAAATTTTAAGCGATGTCTTACAGATTATGGAACTCAGCAGTGATTTGCTAAAAAAATGCTGCTCTCAGAGTGATGGCAAATCGGGAGATATTTAGAGTGCTGAGGAGCTTCAATTACTGAAGACGAATTGCAAATTGCTCGCTGTTGAGCTGGCCAAGCTGTTTCCGCAGCGGCAAAAGCGTGCGTTGATTAATAAGCGCTGTAAATTGCAGTGGAACCCAAAGCACCAGAACGGGCATAGATTAAAGCCTAAACCCTTCAACGATATGCTCGGCCAAGCTTTCGATAATCGGTGACTGGGTGGAGGAAGTGCGCTGTAAAATGATGGACGCTTCCGGTAACTCGGGGAAGCCCTCCTTTGCGCCCAATATCTGCATATCGGCAGTGACTAAACTACGCATCCAAGCAGAGACTGCCAACCCGGCCCCCACCACCGCCTGCAACGTCGCCAAACTGGGGCTGCTATAAGCGACCCGGTAAGCTTGGCCAGCACGATCAAGCGCATTGCAGGCATGACGACGACAAAAACACGGCGCTTCAAACAGGGCAAGCGGTACCGGTGTTTGTAAATGGGTGCTGTGACTCTCAGCCGAGACCCACACCGTGGCTTCCCGCCTTAAGATGGTGCCAATCTCATCGCCTATCTCTCGCGTCATAATAATCAGGTCCAGGCTGCCTTGTGGCTGCTGGGAGAGCACAGAAGAGGGCGCGCAGTGCACGTCTACATCCACCAGAGGCCAGGCTTGGGAAAAGGTTTTCAGAATGCCGGGCAGAAAGCGCATGACATAGTCATCCGGTACGCCCAGGCGTACCCGACCCACCATGTCGGGTTGGCGCAGAAGTGTTAGCGCTTCACCCTGCAGCGATAGAATTTTGCGCGCGTAGCCAAGCAGCGTATGCCCTTCGCTGGTCAACAACAGCTGGCGGTTTTGACGCACAAACAGCGGGCGCTCAATAACGTCCTCTTCCAGGCGTTTCATCTGCATACTGACGGCCGATTGGGTGCGGTTCACCGTCTGGGCGGCGCGCGTGAAGCCGCCTTGATCGATAACCGCGACAAAGGTGCGTAATAACTCATGATCAATCGTGGGTAGCATAGCCATAGGTATCAATCTTGTTGATGTTTCGTATCAGAAGTATTCGTTGGATTGATCTTAGTCGCTGTTCAATACTCCTTACAACACTTATTTGCTATGCCGTTTTAAGCGGCTATAAGGAGGTTGAGATGGAGCGTTCAGTTGCATGCCATCAAAACGCGCAGCGTCAGCAGGCGGAACCGTGTGTTAACAAAGTGACTTGGCGGGAAAGACTTTATCGCTGGCGGCAGTTGCGTCGCGAGCGCTATGCGTTGCGCCAATTGAGCGACGATATGCTGAAAGATATTGGCATTAGCCGCGAAGCCGTTCAGCGCGAATCACATCGGCCGTTTTGGGATGACCGAGGCTGGCGCCGTTAGCTTGCCAACAGGTGGGATGTCATTGCGTGCGAAGCGAAGCAATCTCGGGGCTATTCTTAAGGCCATGCCAGCCGTGGCGTGTTTGTGATACCTTGTTGGCACTAAAAAATGCTGCATGAGTTAGTTGCAATTTATGGATGTCAATCAGCGTATTATTTCCCGCCTGGCCACTGAGCTAAGCGTAAGACCCGAACAGGTCGCCGCCACGGTGGAACTGCTGGACGGCGGCGCCACCGTGCCGTTTATTGCCCGTTACCGTAAAGAAGTTACCGGCGCACTGGACGATATCCAGCTGCGCCAGCTAGATGAGCGTCTGCGTTATCTTCGCGAGCTGGAAGAGCGCCGCGCTGCGGTACTTGCCACCATTGATGAGCAGGGCAAGCTGGACGGACCGCTGAAATCCAGCATTGACGCCGCCGAGACCAAGCAGCGGCTGGAAGACTTGTACCTGCCGTTTAAGAAAAAACGCCGCACCAAAGCGCAAATTGCTCGCGAAGCAGGGCTTGAGCCGCTGGCGGATGCGCTGCTTGCCGACCCAACGCTCAATCCACAAAGCGAAGCGGAAAATTATCTCCGCCCAGCAGAAGGCGATATTCCAGCCATTGAAGATGCCAAGGCCGCCCTGGATGGCGCCAAGCAGATTTTGATGGAGCGCTTCGCCGAAGACCCCGAGCTCATCGGCCAACTGCGTGAACGGCTGTGGCAAGAGGGCGAGCTCAGCGCCCGGGTGCTGGATGGCAAGCAGCAGGAGGGCGCTAAGTTCTCCGACTACTTCGAGCATGACGAGAAACTCGCCAAAGCGCCATCCCACCGCGCACTCGCAATGTTCAGGGCGCGTAACGAAGGTGTGTTGAGCCTGTCGATCCGTCTACCTGGCGAAGACGAAGCCCCCATTCACCCCGCCCAACTGGCGATTGCCAAGCAGTTCAGTATCAGCGACCAGGGCCGCCCGGCGGATAAGTGGTTAGCCGAAGTCGTCCGCTGGACCTGGCGGGTGAAGCTCTATACAGCACTGGAGACCGAGCTGCTGGGTCGCCTACGCGAACAGGCTGAGTTCACCGCCATTGACGTATTTGCGGCTAATCTAAAAGACCTGCTGCTGGCCGCTCCTGCGGGGCAGAAAGTCACCCTTGCCATTGACCCTGGCCAGCGCACCGGCTGTAAAGTCGCGGTGATCGATGCCACCGGGCAATTTGTCGATCACACCACTATTTACCCCCATGCGCCGCAAAACCAGTGGAATGAAGCCTTGAGCGTGCTGGCTAAGCTGGTGAAACAGCACGGTGTCGAGCTGATTGCGGTGGGCAACGGTACTGCCAGCCGCGAAACCGATAAACTGGCGGGTGAACTGCTTAAAGCCCTGGCACCAGCGCAACGGTTAACCAAAGTGATGGTCTCTGAAGCGGGCGCTTCGGTCTACTCCGCTTCTGAATATGCCTCACGGGAAATGCCGGATCTCGATGTCACCGTGCGCGGTGCTGTCTCGATTGGTCGTCGCTTGCAGGATCCGCTGGCCGAGCTGGTTAAAATCGAGCCCAAATCGATTGGCGTGGGCCAGTACCAGCACGATGTCTCTCAAGTGCAGCTGTCGCGTAGCCTTGAAGTCGTGATTGAGGACTGTGTTAACGCTGTGGGCGTCGATCTTAATACCGCCTCCAGCGCACTGCTTTCACGGGTAGCCGGTCTGAGTGCTGCGCTGGCCGAAAATATCATTGCTCAGCGCAATGTCAAAGGCGCCTTCAAAAGCCGTAAAGAGCTGTTAGAAGTGAGCCGCCTAGGGGCAAAAACCTTTGAGCAGTGCGCGGGTTTTTTGCGTATTCACAACGCCGACAACCCTTTGGATGCCAGCGCCGTTCACCCGGAAGCCTATCCGTTGGTGGAGCGCATCGCCAAGCAGAGCGGTCGTGAAGTACGCGGCTTGATTGGCGATAGCACCGCATTAAAAGCCTTAAAGCCCGCTGACCTTGCCGATGAACGTTTTGGTGTGCCCACAGTCACTGACATTTTGAAAGAGCTGGATAAGCCCGGCCGAGACCCGCGCCCGGAGTTTAAAGCCGCCGAGTTCCGTGAAGGGGTCGAAACACTGAAAGATCTCAAGCTTGGTATGGTGCTTGAGGGTACCGTGACCAATGTGACGCACTTCGGCGCCTTTGTAGATATCGGCGTCCATCAAGACGGTTTGGTACATATCTCGGCGCTATCGGATCGCTTTATCGACGACCCGCGTAGCGTGGTGAAGGCGGGTGATATTGTCACCGTCAAAGTGATGAACGTAGATATTCCCCGTAAGCGTGTTGGCCTATCAATGCGTCTTGATGATGAGCCAGAGGCTGAAAGCGATGCCAAGAATGGCTCGTCAAATAATCAGCAGAATGCGACTCGCAAGCCGTCTCGGCGTCAGGGTAACAGCGCCAAACCAACAGAAGCGCCAGAACCCATGGGTGCATTAGGCGCTGCCTTGTTAAAAGCGCGTGGCGGCAAATAGTCGCGCGCCTTGGAAGCGAACGTGTCTTGTAAAAACGATCGTTGCCGCCATATCCTGTCGTCTATTTTTCTAAACAGCGATGATGGCAATGCCACCTGACAACACCAAGGCCCGCTTTTGGCGGGCTTTACTGACAAGGAGTGTTCACCTTGCCTGAACCACTCACTGTGCCATCCGCGCTGACTGCGCAAGTCGAGCGTCTTATCCCCAGCGCGCGCTTAGGCCGCTTGGGCCGCCTGCGGCGTGGGCTTGAAAAAGAGGGGCTGCGTGTCGATGCCAATGGCCACATTGCGCAAACACCGCACCCGCACGCGCTAGGCTCTAAATTAACCCATCCGCATATTACTACGGACTATTCAGAGTCGCTGTTAGAGTACATCACACCGGTTTACTCGGAACCTAAAGAGGCGTTGTGCTTTTTATCGGACCTGCACACCTTTACCTATCACCATTTGCAAAACGAATGGATCTGGCCGGGTAGCATGCCGTCCAGGCTGTTCGGCAATGACAGCGTGCCGATTGCCGACTACGGCAGCTCCAATGTAGGTACCATGAAGCATATTTACCGCAAAGGGCTGGACATGCGCTACGGTCGCATCATGCAGGCGATTGCAGGCGTTCACTACAATATGTCACTGCCGGATGATATGTGGCACGCCTTGCGCGAGTTGGAAAAAGCTACCAATATCCCTTTCAACGATTACCGCTCCACCCGCTATTTCGGCATGATCCGTCATTTTCGCCGCCATAGCTGGCTACTGCTGTATTTGTTTGGCGCTTCACCGGCAATTGATAAAAGCTTTTTGCCTAATGGCAAAGTGCCTGAAAAGCTTCAGTCACTCAGCGACGATACTTACTTTGCTCCTTATGCGACGACTCTGCGGATGTCGGATCTGGGCTATCAGAACAAAGTTCAATCGCAGCTTAAAATCTGTTTTAACTCGCTGTCTAATTACGTCAACACTCTGCGTCACGCCATTTCTTCACCATGGCCGGACTATGAAAAAATGGGCGTCAATGAGGACGGCGAGTGGCGCCAACTGAACGCTAATATTCTCCAGATCGAAAACGAGTACTACAGCGACATTCGCCCCAAGCGGGTTGCCAAACACAACGAAACGCCCAGCCAAGCCCTCGAAGCCCGCGGCGTGGAGTACATCGAAGTACGCTGTTTGGATTTAAATCCCTTCGACCCCCTGGGCGTTACTGAAGACCAGATGCGTTTTGTGGATACCTTTTTGATGTGGTGCCTGCTCAGCGACAGCCCGTGGATCTCCGATGAAGAGTGTGACCGCTTGGACGATAACCGCCGCTGGGTGGTGGAGCGCGGCCGTGATCCTGAACTCATGCTAATCAACCACGGCGAATCCACCTCGGTTCGCGAGTGGGGTGAGCAGGTGTTCGCCGAAATGGGCGAAGTGGCTCGTCTGTTGGATGCTGTCGAAGAAGGTAGCCCTCACGCGGATGCGCTGGCAAGCCTAGCGCCACGTCTTGCCGACCCATCGCTGACGCCTTCCGCCCAGGTGCTTGAACGGTTAAACGACCACGGCGGTTCGCTGAGTAATTTGATGCTTAGCTTGGCCAAAGAGCAGGCCGCGCAGTTGAAAGCCGAGCCTATGCAGCGCAGTCGAGAAGCATTGCTTGCCCAACTGATTGAGACCTCGCACCAGCAGCAACATGATATTGAAGCCGCTGACCAAGAGACATTCGCTGAGTTCTTGCAGGGTTATTTTGCAAAAGCACGTGAATCCCGCGCTTTATCGCCGTTACCATCTGAGGCTGGTCAATGATGAGCTACTCTTTTCGTTCGATTGCCCTGGCAGGTTTAGCCTTCTGCATTTTGATGATGGCAGTGGCGCTAGGTCTTGAACACATCGGCGGCTTTGAACCTTGCCCGCTGTGCATCTTTCAGCGCGTCGCGGTCATCGCAGCGGGCATTGTGTTCGCTATTGCGGCGATTCATGCCCCGGCAGGGCGGTTGGGTAAAGCCATTTACGGGGGGCTTTCACTCATCGCAGTGGGCGCTGGGGCGTTTATTGCTGGACGCCACGTTTGGCTACAAGGCCTGCCCGCCGATGAAGTGCCAACCTGTGGCCCAGGGCTTGATTACATGATGGATATCTTGCCCATGCAGGACGTAGTGGCCATGGTGTTAACCGGTTCAGGCGAGTGCGCCAATATCGATTTCTCCCTGCTGGGCCTCTCGCTACCCGCTTGGACGCTGATCGGCTTCGCTATTTTGGCGATTGCCCCGCTGCGTATGCTGTGGTTATCAATACGTAAGCAGTCGCTTTAAAGGAATGTGGCGTGCTTTATCAACACTTTGCGACCCAAGAAGAGATCGATCGCGCCTACGACCCAATGCTCGGTCGAGATCCAGTGGTGTTGGTAAAGGAGTGGCGTCAGCGCAGTGAGGCGTCACGGGCGCGCCACAGTGCCAATCACAAAATAAGTCTTGATTTGCGCTATGGCCCAATGCTTGCCGAGCGCATGGACATCTTTCATGCCGATACGCCTAACGCACCGCTGCATGTGTTTTTCCACGGCGGTTACTGGCGTTCGCTAAGCCATCGCGAACTTAGCTTTATCGTCGATGATTTGGTGAAAGCCGGTATCACCGTGGCGGTGGTCAACTACGCGCTCTGCCCGCAGGTGCGCTTTAGTGAGGTTGTGCGGCAGAGCCAGGCCGCAGTGGCCTACGTATACAAGCATGCCGCTGAATTAGGCGTTAATCCTGGGCAGCTGAGTATTTCGGGGCATTCGGCAGGTGGGCATCTATGCGCGATGCTCATGTCGACGGACTGGGAAGGCACTTTCGGTTTACCCAACCAACTGATTCGCGGCGCGCTGTGTATCAGTGGTCTTTACGATCTTCGGCCTTTTCCCTGGTCGTGGCTGCAACCCAAGCTCCAGCTTAGCGGGCGCGATGTTCAGGAGTTCAGCCCCGTATGGCTGCCGCGTCGAGTGCCGGCGCCTGTAACACTGGTAGCAGGGGGCCTGGAGTCAGAGGAGTTCGAGCGGCAGATGAGTCGCTATGCTGAGCATTTGACCGAACATTTAAGAGATCAGGGCCAGCATGTGACCCAGCAGCTGCTTCCCGATGTCGATCATTTCTCGATTCTTGAGCACTATCTCGACGATGGCTGCTTTGTCGAATGGATCGAAGCGTTTCACGCGTGACCACCTAAACGCCCAGATAGCGGTCTCTAATAGTGCCATCCAGCGCCTCTGGCTTACCCTCCCACACGCTGCGACCCTTCTCCAAGATAGTGCAACGGTCAGCGATGGGCAGAATTTCGCTTAACGACTTATCCACCAGCAGCGTCGCCTGGCCTTGCTCCTTGAGTAGGCGAATCGCCCGCCAGATCTCTTGTCGGATAACCGGCGCCAAGCCTTCGGTGGCTTCATCCAGTACCAGCAGGCGTGGATTGGTCATTAGCGCACGGCCAATGGCCAGCATCTGCTGCTCACCGCCGGAGAGGGTGTTAGCCATTTGCGCGTGGCGCTCCGCTAAGCGGGGAAATAGCGTTGCTACTTTCTGCAGTGTCCACTCGCCTGGGCGTGCCGTCACCAGCAGGTTTTCGCGCACCGATAAGTTGGGAAAGCAGCGGCGACCCTCGGGTACCAAGCCCAACCCCGCTTTGGCGATCCGATAAGCAGGCAGGCGGCGCAGGTTTTGAGATTCAAACTCAATGCGGCCGCGGCTGGCCGGGGTCAGGCCAAATATCGAGCGGATGGTGGTGGTTTTGCCCATGCCGTTACGCCCCATTAGGGCGACCAATTCTCCGGCGTTGACTTCAAGGTTGACACCAAATAGCGCCTGGGAGGGGCCATAAAAGGTTTCAATATCGGTCACTTTAAGCATCTGAATCTCCCAGGTAGGCTTCGCGAACGCGCGGATCCTGCTTAATCGCGTGACTGTCGCCATGGGCGATAATGCTACCGGATACCAGCACCGAAATACGATCAGCGAGACGAAACACCGCTTCCATATCGTGCTCAATGAGTAGAATGGGCACTTCCCGTTTTAGCGCTTCAAGCAGCTCAGTCAGTTTTGCCGAGCCCTCTGGACCCAAGCCTGCCATGGGTTCGTCCAGCAGCAGGGCGCGGGGCTTGAGCGCCAGGGCACAGGCCACTTCTACTTGGCGGCGCTCGCCGTGAGAAAGCTTAAACACAGGTGTCCAGGCACGGTGGCTAAGCTGCATACGCTCTAGCGCCTGATAAGCAGGCGCAAGCAGGTGCTGGTCGCGGGCGACGGGCTTCCAGAAGCGAAAGCTGTGACTCTGCAGCGCTTGAATCCCCATCATCACATTGCGCATTACCGATAGTGGCTCGGCCAATGAGGAGACCTGAAAGCTACGCCCCAACCCTAGCCGTGCCCGCTGGGCGACACTCATGCTGGTGATCTCCCGGCCTGCTAAGTAAACGCTCCCTTCATCAGGGCGTATATTGCCGGCGATTTGGCCGATCAGGGTCGACTTTCCCGCGCCGTTGGGGCCAATCAGGGCGTGAATTTCCCCTGGCTGAAGATCCAGTGAGACATCGTTGGTCGCCTGGAGTGCGCCAAAGCGCTTATGCAGATTTTGCAGTGAAAGGACGCTCTCACTCATTGCGTTCCCTCCCGGCGAGCCATCCCAGCACACCGTGCTTGGCAAACAGCACCACTCCAAGCAGCACTAGCCCCAGGAAAAGCTGCCAGTATTCGGTGATACCGCCTAGCAGTGTCTCCATCATCACAAACAGCACCGCGCCGGCCAGGGGGCCATATAGCCGCCCCACGCCGCCTAAAATGACGATTACCATGAGCTCACCAGAGAAGTGCCAACTGAGCATTGACGGGCTAACAAAACCATTCAGATCGGCATAGAGCGCGCCTGCCAGCCCGGTAATTGCTGCCGAAATAACAAACGCCACTAGGCGAATAGGGTAGGGGTTGATCCCCGCTGTCGCCAAGCGTACATCGTTGAGGCGCGCCATGGTCAAGGCGGCACCAAAACGCGATTTCATCAGTCGCGAGGTGATGGCCATCGCCAGCACAAGCCCAGCGAAGCAGATTAGAAAGTAAGTAAGCGCATTACTGCTATCGACTAGCGGTAGCGTATTGCGAATATAAATGGGCAGGCCATCCTGGCCGCCGTAGGTTGGCCAGGAGTTGGCAAAGTAGTAAATCATCTGCGCGAAGGCGAGGGTGATCATAATGAAATAGACCCCCGTAGTACGCAATGAAATAGCGCCAATGGCCAGCGCCAGCAGTGCACTCAGCAGAACAGCGACCAGCCACACCACTAGCATGCTATCGCTGCCCGGCACGGTGAATGGCCAGCTCATAAACGGTGTTAAATCGAAGGCGTGGAAGGCGCTGATGCCCGCTATGTAGCCGCCCAGACCAAAATAGGCGGCGTGGCCAAAACTCACCATACCGCCATAGCCAATGGCTAAATTAAGGCCAACGGCCGCCATGGCAATAATGGTGATACGCGAGGCCAAATTGACGTAATAAATTTGGCCTGAGAAGTAAGCCGCCATCGGTAGCAGTAACAGCAGGCCGAGCAGAGCCATCTGAACCAAGCCTTTACGGTCAAAGTGGCTATCCGGCCTGGTCGCTAACGCAGAGTCGGCAGTGGTGCCCGGCGAAGCACTATTAGACAGGGAAGCGCCATTAGACGTGGAAGTATTGTTAGTCATGAGCAGAGAACAGCCCCTTGGGCTTAAATGCGAGGATGAGGGCCATAAGGATATAGATCAGCATCGCGGCCAGCGCTGAGCCGACCCCCGTTGCCTCTGAAGGCGGCATGAACGTTTGAAAGAAGATGGGCAAATAGACCCTACCCAAGGTATCGACAATCCCCACCAGTAGCGCGCCAAGCAGCGCGCCTTTAATCGAACCAATACCGCCAATCACTATGACGACAAAGGCCAGAATCAGCACCGGCTCCCCCATGCCCACCTGCACCGACTGCAGCGCGCCCACCAAAGCCCCGGCTAAGCCGGCAAGCCCTGCACCTAAGGCAAACACCAGCGTATAGAGTTTTGAAATATTGATCCCCAGCGCCCCAATCATTTCGCGGTCGCTTTCGCCTGCCCGAATGCGCATGCCTAACCGCGTTCGCGAGATAAGCAGGTAGAGGGCAATCGAAATAGCGATACCCACGCCAATCAGCATAAGCCGGTAGATGGGGTAGCGGGTATCTCCCGGCAGAGTAACGAACCCGGTTAGCCAAGAGGGTGGGCTCAGCCATAAAGGTGATGAGCCGAAGATCCAGCGTGTGCCTTCTGAAAAAATCAGAATAAGCGCAAAAGTGGCCAGTACCTGGTCAAGGTGGGGGCGGTGATAAAGCCTGCGTATCACCAGTAGTTCGACTAATGCACCCACCGAGGCCGCCGCCGCTATACCGGCGCCCAATCCCAATAAAAAAGAGCCTGACGAAGCCGTCACCGTCGCCGTGGCGTAGGCACCCACCATATAAAAGGAGCCATGGGCGAGATTGATTAACCCCATGACCCCAAACACCAGCGTAAGGCCGCTAGCCATCAGAAACAGCATCGTGCCCAGCTGCACGCCGTTAAGTAATTGCTCAATCAGCAGAGTAACCGACACGGTAGGTATCCTTAGCGCGGTAAGAGAATAAAGGCTGGGTGAATACACCCAGCCGAGGCGAGCTTACATCTGGCACTGCTCAAAGTAGACGTCTTGAATATCCTCAACAGCGATACCCATCAGGCGATTGGTGGGCTCACCATCGTCGCCCTCTACGACTTCACGCACGTAGATATCCTGGATGGGGTGCTGGTTGGGGCCAAAACGGAACTCGCCGCGCACGCTGTCAAAGTCGGCGGCCCGCAGCGCTTCGCGGAAGGCGTCTTTGTCATCAGGATGGGCGGTTTCAAGTGCGCTAAGGATCAAATTGGCGGTGTCATAACCTTGCGCCGCATACAGCGTTGGCATGCGGTCATAGGCGGCCTGGAAGCCCTCTACAAAGCGGTCATTGGCTTCGTTTTCCAGGTCATATGCCCATAGCGAGGTATTGCGTGCGCCAATCGCTGCACTGCCTACGGCTTTGATAAGAATTTCATCAAAGGAGAAGGCGGCGCCAAAGAGCGGCATATCAACACCGGAACTCTCCCACTGTTTCATAAACGAAATACCCATACCGCCGGGTAAGAAGAAGAACAGGCTGTCGGCATCGCTATCGCGAATCTGGGCAATTTCAGCGGCGTAATCGGTCTGGCCCATTTGGGTGTAAAGCTCGCCGACGACTTCGCCTTCATAAAGGTGCTTGAAGCCTGCTAAGGCGTCGGTGCCGGCAGGGTAGTTGGGCGCCATAATGATCGGGCGCTCGTACCCCTCTTCACGCATATAAGCACCCATCGCGCCATGTAGGTTGTCGTTCTGGTAAGCCACATTGAAGTAGTTCTCGTGGCACATCCTTCCGGCTAAATCGGAAGGCCCTGCATTAGGCGAGAGATAGAAGGTCCCCTGACGCACTACTGACGGTACAACAGCCATCGCCAGGTTCGACCAGATAATCCCGGTCAGAATATCGACTTCATCTCGCTGCATAAACTCATTAGATAAGCTGCGAGCCAGATCCGGGCGTCTAGCGTCATCCTGGATCAGAACTTCCACATCGTCCCGGCCCGACTGCTCGAGCGCCAGCATAAAGCCATCGCGAACGTCCACACCCAAGTGCGAACCGCCTCCAGACAGGGTGGTGATCATGCCAATTTTGACGTCATCAGCGTGAGCGGTGACCAGGCTTGAGGAGAGCAGTAGGCCAAGGCCCAAGCGCGTTATCTGTTTCATGGTATGTTCCTTGTTTTAATTAACCCTTGCCGCATTTCCTGACGTACGTCATCTTGCTGAAATCTATCGTTTAGAACAACAAAAGCGGCGACTATTTGGTCGCTGTTAGGTTAGAGCACGCCATGTTATAGCCTATCGAGTGAGCGGTGTCGTCTTACATCAAAGCGATGCGTGTTTTCTATACGCCATAGCCTGCCTGCGGCTGTGCTCGCAATGGTGGCCGGAAGATGAGAGCAGCGATAGCCGCAGAAATATGGCAAAATGAGCCGCTAGAGAACGCTGGTTATCAGTCATAGAAGAAAGCGTTATGGGCAGTGAACTTTTAGTACCAAGGAAACCGTACTTGCTGGGATTGACAGCGGTAGTTGGAGGCGCGACTCTAAGCCTGTTCGTTATTCTAAGCGGTTAATAGTAGTTAAAGGTGAGTTTAAGGAGAAAGCCCCATGCTCGAAGATTGTAAAAATGCCCTGGAGCGCTGGGGAGGCGTGCATACCCTAATTGATCGCTGGCTGGACCAGCGTCGTCAGCTATTGGTCAGCTTTATCGAGTTGAAAGAAGCGTGTGATGCTGAACTGGAAGCAGTGAGCAAAGCGCCCATCGATACGTTTAGTGAAAAGCTAATGGATTACATCAGCGCCGGTCACTTTGAGATTTACCCCCAGCTTTCGGAAGAGGCACGGGCCTTTGGCGATGAGGGCGCCCTGGTCATCGCGGAGAAGTTGCTAGAGCGTTTAGACATGTCCACTGAAATGGTATTGGAGTTTGATACCGATTTTGGCTCCACGCTCAGCTGCGAGCAAAATATTGCCCGCCTGCCTGCCTGGATCGACCGCTTAGCCCGCGGCCTTACTGAACGCTTCGCGCTGGAAGACCAGTTAATCGCGCGCTTACACGCCGTTCATAGCCCGCAGCACACCAAAGCGCCTGCTTAACGAATCAGCTATCTATCGCCTGGCCTGGTAGGAGCCCAATTCATTGGGCGACCAGCAAGAATCGGAGCGCCGAGGGTGAACGCTACTAAATAGCCTGATCGCCCGACAAGTCGAGCTCCACAATGGCTGAGTGCGAGCACTAGGTTTTGTAGGAGCGCAATTTATTGCGCGATCAGCAAGGATCGAGCCGCCGAGAGTGAACGCTGGTAGACGGCCTGATCG
>NZ_JAWJUW020000023.1:0-41953 GCF_033052795.2 Halovibrio sp. HP20-59 | reverse complement strand
CGCTAGGCGTCCCCGGCAGCGGATGCGTACTATACGATCTCACTGGCGGGTTGGCAATGGGGTTTGTTAAAAAATTAGCTTTTGGGCTTCGCCTTACGCATCACGGCTAAGACAGGGCCTGACGCTACATAAGCTCCAAACAGCAATAACAACATTACCGAAGGCTCGACCGAGATCATTACAAACCCCAAAACAACGGCTAACAACACAACAAAAGGCACCGGCTTTTTAAAGTCGAGGTCCTTGAAGCTGTAATAGCGGATATTGCTCACCATCAGCACGCCCGCTGCTGCCACGACAACCAGCATCAGCAACTTAAAGCCGAAAGCATCCGCGTCAAAGCTATGGAAGGTCCATACGCTAGCAGCTACTAGCGCTGCGGCCGAGGGGCTGGGCAAACCAATAAACCACTTTTTATCAACACTACCTATTTGCACATTAAAGCGCGCGAGGCGAAGCGCGGCGCACGCAACATAAAGAAACGCGACCACCCAGCCAGTTTTACCGATATCTTGCAAAATCCAGGTAAAAGCAACCAACGCAGGCGCCATACCAAACGAGATCATATCGGCGAGGCTGTCATACTCTGCGCCGAACGCGCTTTGCGTATTAGTCATGCGCGCGACACGGCCATCAAGGCCGTCGAGCACCATGGCAATAAAGATAGCGACGGCAGCTGAGGTAAAATCACCATTAATACCAGCGACAACCGCAAAGAACCCTGCAAACAGCGCCGAGGTAGTAAATAAATTAGGCAGTAAATAGATACCTCTACGGCGAATCTTTTTGCCGTCCTCTACAGTTTCCTCAACCACTTCAGTTTCACGCAAGAAGGCAGTCGCCAAATCCTCGTTACCACCTACCTCTTGATGATCAGTAATATCTGACTGATCAGAATCCGAGTGAGAATGATCTGAGCTGGCGTGCTCTTGATCGCGAGTGTCCTGTGTCATAGATTGCATCCATTAAAAGTGAAGTCACGGGAACAGCAGTGCTTTCATTCTACACGGTGAGTGCCACTCAGCCAGCCAATTGCTGCATTGATGCCCTATCGGGCTGGCGTCAACGAGCGTTAACAGACTAATAACTAAAAAGCGCCGCTCTAGGAAAGAAGCGACGCTTAGGCTCATGTTTAAGCCTTACTTTAAGGGCTAGCTGAAAAGGCTAGGTACTTTCGGGCTTAGAGTGACAAGACCTTATCGCCCCGGGCAATCCCCGAAACCCCAGTACGCGCGACCTCTAGAATACCTACCGGCGCCATGGCCTGAAGGAAAGCATCCAGCTTGCCCGCATCGCCAGTGATCTGCACGGTATACAGGCTCGGCGTGACGTCGACGATCTGCGCGCGGAAGATATCCACCGTGCGCTTCACTTCATCACGCGCAGCGCCTAGCGCTTTCACCTTCACCAGCATTAGTTCACGCTCGATGTGGTTACCTTCAGTGAGGTCGACCAACTTAACCACATCGATCAGCTTATTGAGGTGCTTGGTGATCTGCTCGATGACCCGGTCGTCGCCCACGGTGGTCACCGTCAAGCGCGACAGCGACGGGTCTTCCGTGGGCGCGACGTTAAGCGTTTCAATATTGAAATTACGTTGGGAAAACAGCCCGACTACACGTGACAGCGCACCCGGTTCGTTTTCCATCAGAATCGAGATGATATGACGCATCAGGTACGCTCCGTTTTAGACAGCAGCATGTCGCGCATGGCACCTAACGGCACCTGCATCGGATAGACGTGCTCAAAGGGGTCGACCTTCACGTCAAGGAACACCAGCTCGTGCTTATTAGCAAAGGCACGCTCTAACGCAGGCTCCAACTCGTCTAAGGTATTAACGGTAATCGCGGTAAACCCATACGCCTCAATCAGCATGTGGAAATCAGGCAGCGACTCCATGTAGGAGTGTGCATGGCGTGACTTATAGTTTAAATCCTGCCACTGGCGCACCATGCCCAGCGAGGCATTGTTAAGATTAACGATCTTAACGCCCACGCCATACTGCTTACAGGTAGAGAGTTCCTGCATCATCATCTGGAAGCTGCCTTCGCCGGTGACGCACACCACGTCATCCTCCGGGAAGTTCTGCTTGATACCCATGGCGGCGGGGAAACCAAAGCCCATGGTACCCAAGCCACCGGAAGTGATCAGCCGGTTGGGTTTATCAAACTTGTAGTACTGGGCGGCAAACATCTGGTGCTGGCCCACATCGGTGGTAACGTAAGCCTCGCCACGAGTCACACGGCACAACGCCTCAATGACTTCCTGAGGTTTGAGTGCTTCGCCAGGGCTAGACCGCTCGTAAAGCTTGCCTTCGCGGTCGGCGCGCCAGCCATCAATTTTTTCCCACCACTCAGTGAGCGCTTCCGGGTTCGCAACCGTGTTGCCTTGTACTAGGCTTATCATCTCATTAATAACGCTAGCCGCCGGCCCTACAATCGGCACATCGGCACGCACCGTTTTAGAGATTGAGCTAGGGTCGACATCAACGTGAATGATTTTGGCGGTTGGGCAAAATTTCGAGGTGTTATTCGTCACGCGGTCGTCAAAACGAGCACCAATGGCAATGATCAGGTCGGCATGGTGCATGGCCATATTGGACTCGTAGGAGCCGTGCATGCCCAGCCAGCCCAAACACTGGCGGTCGCTCTGAGGATACGACCCGATGCCCATCAGCGTCGTGGTAATCGGGTACCCCAACTGCTTGACCAGATCGGTCAGCCCTTCGCTGGCTTTGCCTGTTACAACGCCACCACCGGTATAAAACACCGGCCGCTTGGCCTTTAGCATCAGCTCAACAGCTTTTTTGATTTGCCCCGTGTGACCCCGTGTGACCGGGTTGTACGAGCGCATCTTGACCTTTTTCGGGTAGATATATTCGTAGCGCTCGGTGGGAGCGGTCATATCCTTGGGAATATCGACCACGACAGGGCCTGGGCGGCCCGTGGCCGCTAGGTAGAACGCCTTTTTAAGTACTTCCGGAATTTCAGCCGGGTGGCGAATCGAGAAGCTGTGCTTAACGATCGGCCGCGTCACGCCGACGATATCGGTTTCCTGGAAGGCGTCTTCACCGATCAGGTGGCTCGCCACTTGGCCGCATAGCACTACCATGGGAATCGAATCCATGTAGGCGGTGGCAATGCCGGTGACGGCGTTGGTGGCACCGGGGCCTGAGGTGACCAGCACGCAGCCGGGCTTTCCCGAAGCACGGGCATAGCCGTCAGCCGCGTGAGTCGCCGCTTGCTCGTGACGCACCAGAATGTGCTTCACCTTATCCTGACGAAACAGCGCATCGTAAATATGCAGCGCTGCACCGCCAGGGTAACCATAAATGTATTCGATGCCCTCATCTTGCAAGAAGCGGGCGATCATATCTGCGCCGGAAAGCAGTTCCACTGTATTTCTCCCCTTGAGGTCTCGAGTGCGATCCGTACCCACACAGGCACGGTGTCGAGTGCGGCGGTATGCCGCTGCCGGCCCATGCCGGCACCTGATGCCAAACCCTGGCATATGGCCCGGTTAGGGCCTGCACTCTCTTCGGGAACGCTGATTTATAAGCTATAAATCAGCTGCTCCCTTACACGGCGGTTCGCCGCGTCGGGGCGTTGGCCAGGTCGGGCGGTTAGCCCAAGCCCGGAAGTCCTTCGGCGGGTAGAGGCCTTCGCCTACCCTTCGCGCGGGGATTGGGGGTTGCCCGTTGAGTCCGCGCCCGCAAATCAGGAACCGACAAGATTCCATTAGCGCCCTCAGCCTGTCAACCTCCGATCAGGCCAAACGCAACAAACGTCGTAAGAAGGCAATTAAAAAGCCTCGCTAGCAAGGCTAGCGAGGCTTTTGCCCTATTCAATTGCGCAGAAGCAACTTTCAATACTTCCAGCGCTTAATCAGATACCCGACTTAGTCAAATACCAGCTTGCCGTCTACCGCGTTAATATGCACGGTGGCGCCTGGGGCAAATTTACCCGCCAACAGGTCTTGGGCCAACGGGTTCTCTATGCGGCTTTGAATCGCCCGCTTGAGCGGCCGCGCCCCGTATACCGGGTCAAAGCCAACGACCGCTAACTGCGCCATGGCATCGTCACTGACCTCAAGCTTCAAGTCGTGTTCGGCTAGGCGTGCTTTCAAGCGCTCAAGCTGAATACCGGCAATCGCCTGAATCTGCTCTTGCCCCAGCGCATGGAAGACGACGACTTCATCAATACGATTAATCAGCTCAGGGCGGAAGTGGTTGCCCACAACCTCCATGACCATGCTCTTCATCAGCTCGTAATCCTGGTCCTGATCACCACTAGGATCACCACCCATGCGCTGGATGATATCCGAGCCCATATTAGAGGTCATGACGATCACGGTATTGCGAAAGTCCACCGTGCGCCCCTGCCCATCGGTTAGCCGACCATCTTCCAACACCTGGAGCAGAATATTGAACACATCCGAATGGGCTTTCTCTACCTCATCCAGCAGCAGCACTGAGTAAGGCTTGCGGCGTACGGCTTCGGTTAAGTAGCCGCCCTCTTCGTAGCCGACGTAGCCCGGCGGTGCACCGATCAAGCGGGCCACGGAGTGCTTCTCCATAAACTCCGACATGTCGATCCGCACCATGGCTTCCTCGGAATCGAACAGGTAATTAGCCAGCGACTTACACAGCTCGGTTTTGCCCACCCCAGTAGGGCCGAGGAACAGAAACGAACCGTTGGGACGAAAAGGATCAGAAAGCCCAGCCCGCGAACGGCGCACCGCGTTAGCCACCGCCTCAACGGCTTCGTCTTGACCGATCACCCGCTCATGCAGTGCGTCTTCCATGCGCAGCAGTTTTTCGCGCTCGCCTTCGAGCATTTTAGCGACCGGAATGCCCGTCCAGCGAGAAACCACTTCTGCGATTTCCTCTTCAGTAACGTTAGAGCGGAGCAATTGGTGGCTTGAGGTATCGGCTTCGCCCTCGTTGCTTTCAGCGATTTTCTTCTCAAGTTCCGGAATCTTGCCGTATTGAATTTCCGACATGCGACCAAGGTCACCCTGACGGCGGGCCTGCTCCAGATCAATTCGAGCCTGCTCAAGCTCGGCTTTAAACTGGGCCGCACCCTGAATGCTGGCTTTTTCAGCCTTCCAGATTTCATCCAGGTCGGCATATTCACGCTCTAACTCATGGATCTGGTTATTGAGCGCTTCCAGGCGCTTTTTGGTAGCCTCATCGGTCTCTTTTTTGAGCGCCTCACGCTCCATCTTGAGCTGAATCAAGCGGCGATCAAGTTTATCCATCGCCTCGGGTTTGGAGTCTAACTCCATGCGGATGCGCGAGGCCGCCTCATCAATCAAGTCAATTGCCTTATCGGGCAGCTGCCTGTCGGTGATATAGCGGGTAGAGAGCTTGGCCGCGGCAATAATCGCCGAGTCGGTGATATCCACCCCGTGGTGAACTTCGTAGCGCTCTTTCAAACCGCGCAAAATCGCCACGGTATCTTCTTCCGTGGGCTCATCAACGAGCACTTTTTGGAAGCGGCGCTCTAACGCTGCGTCTTTCTCAATGTATTTGCGGTACTCATCCAGCGTGGTTGCCCCCACGCAGTGAAGCTCGCCCCGAGCCAACGCAGGCTTGAGCATATTGCCAGCGTCCATGGAGCCTTCGGCTTTGCCCGCGCCGACCATGGTATGCAGCTCATCAATAAACAGGATGACCCGCCCTTCTTCCTGGGAAAGTTCTTTGAGTACGGCTTTTAAACGCTCTTCAAACTCGCCGCGGAACTTAGCACCCGCCAACAGCGAGCCCATGTCCAACGACAGCACGCGCTTATCTTTTAAGCCTTCCGGCACTTCGCCGTCGACAATACGCTGCGCCAACCCCTCGACAATGGCGGTTTTACCCACGCCAGGCTCGCCGATTAATACCGGGTTGTTTTTAGTGCGCCGTTGCAAGACTTGAATGGTGCGGCGAATTTCATCGTCACGACCAATCACCGGGTCGAGTTTGCCGTCCAGCGCGCGCTGAGTGAGATCCAGTGTGTATTTATTCAGCGCTTCGCGCTGATCTTCAGCATTGGCATCGTCGACGGTGGCACCGCCGCGCAGGCTGTCGATGGCAGCTTCAAGAGACTTACGGTTAATCCCCGCGTCTTTTAGCAGCTTGGTAATTGCCGAACTCATTTCCAGCGCGGCCAAAAGCACTAGCTCGCTAGCAATAAACTGGTCGCCGCGCTTTTGTGCTTCACGATCGGTTAAGTTGAACAGCTTAATTAAATCTCGCGATGGCTGAACCTCACCATCGAACTGGCCTACGGTGGGAAGATTCTCCAGCTGCTGGACTAACCCATCGCGCAGGCGCGAGGGATTGCCCTCGGCTTTTTCAAGCAGGGCCTTGATGCCGGTATCTTTGGTATCGAGCAGAGCAAGTAACAAATGCGCGGGGTCTAGCTGGTTGTGGCCGCGGCCGACGGCCAGCGACTGCGCCTCGGCAATCGCGCTTTGGAGCTTGGCGGTAAATTTATCAAAACGCATGGCATTCCTCCTGGGGTGGCGTGCGTTTGGACGCTACGCGTGACCCAATAACGTGTCGTTAGACGTGTCAAATCAGTATTAGCTTGACAAGTTAAATGGCGTCAGTTCCAGGCATTTCAAGAGGCACAATTTTAAAGCGTCGGTTTAGTTGATCCAGATCACGCTTGCCATGCGACCAGTTTTACCGCCATCACGACGGTAAGAATAGAAACGCGACTCACAGGCAGTGCAGAAGTGGCCGCCGCTAATATGATTAACTCCCAGGGCTTCCAGGCGAAAGCGCGCCAGCCGATAAATATCCGCCATGTAGTGGCCTAGCCGATAGGGGCTGTGATCAAAAGCTTCATCGGTATCGGGATGAACCGCCACGAAAGCGCTATAGACCTCGGGGCCAACCTCAAACTGAGCATTAGAAATAGCCGGCCCTAGCCATACCAGAATGTCATCAGGATCAGTATTCATCGCTGCAACAGTGGCTTCCAGCACGCCGCCCGCCAAGCCGCGCCAGCCGGCGTGGGCAACGGCAACCTGGGTGCCTGCGCGATTACAAAACATTACCGGCAGGCAGTCAGCCGTCAATACCACGCAGGCATAGTCATCGGAGCTGGCAATTGCCGCATCTGCGGTGGGGGGCTCCATACCAGGCGCTTGCGGCGAAAAACCCTGCTGGACGCGCGCGCCATGGACTTGATTCAGCCATAGCAGCGGCCGCTCATCGCCAATCTCTTTGTGCAACAAGCGTCGGCACAGCGCCACATGGTCAAGGTTATCGCCCACGTGGGAAGCCGAATTAAAGGCAGCAAAATCTCCTTGGCTGGGCCCTGCCTCACGGGTGGTTACAAAGGCACGCACATTGGTCGGCGCCGGCCAGTCCGGCACTATAAGCGTGGGCCGTAAGTTAATGGCATCGCTCATCGCATGGTCTCGTTATCTTCGCGCAGGTAATCCAATAACATTAACAAATCATCGGGCAGATCTGCACGAAAGGTTAGTGTTTCGCCACTCACCGGGTGCTTGAAACTTAATTTACGCGCGTGCAGTGCTTGGCGAGGAAATTCGCGCAGGATCTCCTTTAATGGCTCAGCAGCGCCCGGCGGCAGCTTGGCACGACCACCGTACATGGGGTCACCAATCAGCGGGTAACGTGCATGAGCCATGTGCACGCGAATCTGGTGGGTACGGCCGGTTTCCAACTTACAGCGCACGTGAGTGTGGGCACGAAAACGCTCAACCACGCGAAAATGGGTAACCGCAGGCTTGCCTGACGTGGTCACCGCTTGGCGCTTACGGTCTTTGGGATGGCGACCAATCGGCGCGTCGATGGTACTCCCTGATACCGGCTTACCAATCACCACCGCATCGTACTGGCGTGACACCCTGCGCGCCTGCATCTGCTCTACTAAGGCAGTTTGCGCTGGCAGCGTTTTCGCCACCATCATTAGACCGGTAGTATCTTTATCCAAACGGTGAACGATACCCGCCCGTGGCACTTCGGCAATGGCGGGGTGATGATGCAGCAACGCATTGAGCAGCGTGCCATCAGGATTACCCGCCGCTGGGTGCACGACCATACCCGCGGCTTTATTGATCACCAGCAGCGTGTCGTCTTCGTAGACGATATCCAGTGCAATATTCTGGGCTTCAAAGCGCGTATCGTCTTCAATCGTCGCCTGTAGCGCCAATATCTCATCGCCATGCAGCTTGGCCTTAGGCTTGACCTGAGCGCCATCCACCGTTAATTCACCGGCGTTAATCCAGGCCTTTAATCGCTCGCGGGAATAATCGCCGAACAACTCCGCCGCTGCTTGGTCTAATCGCGCACCGGCCAGCGTAGCGGGTACCCGCTGCGTGTCTTCAATTATTCGAGACATAAAAATCCTCTTTTAAGACGCAAAAAACCTTAGCGGCTACCTTTGACGACACCTAACGAAACGTCGCTAAGCCTGCGTTTTGTGCCGAGGTGTTTTATAGTGGGCTGACTGCGACCTATTCTACCATTTCTACTTATGGCCATCGCCGCTTTTTGGTGAATGAGGCTTGTTTGCAACGAGGATGATGATGCGCGTTTTTTCTGCTGCCAACCGCTTTGGCGCTCTAGCCCTAAGCCTTGCCCTGTTAGCGGGCTGTGCGAGTAACGATACCAGCCAAGAAGAGGAGGAAGATGAATTCGCTGGCGTGCAGGAGCGCGAGCTCTACGAACTGGCCCGCACGGCCCTAGACAGCAACCGTTACCCGGTTGCGATAGAGCGTTTAGAGGCGCTCGATACACGCTATCCGTTTGGTGCCCATGCCGAACAGGCACAGCTTGAGCTGATTTACGCCTACTACGAAAACAGCAATTGGGAAGAAGCCCGGGCGGCGGCAAGCCGTTTTATTCGCTTACACCCGGATCACCCCCAGGTGGATTATGCCTACTATTTGCGCGGTCTTTCCGCGTGGCAAGCGGGCCGTTTCAGCTTAGAGCGCCTGCGCCTGATTGATATTTCCAAGCGAGATCTGGGTGCATCGCGGGACGCCTACAACGACTTCCGCGAACTGATCCAGCGCTACCCTCAAAGTGACTACGCTGCCGATGCCCAGCAGCGCATTGTCTATCTGCGTGACCTGCTAGCCCGCCACGAGCTGCATGTTGCTGATTATTACTTACGCCGCGGTGCCTATTTGGCCGCCGTTGAACGCGGCCGTTGGGTGATTGAAAACTACCCTGAATCCAACGCCACCCGCGATGCGTTAGCCACCATGGTGGAGGGTTATCAAGGCTTAGAAATGGATGATCGCGCCAGCGAAGTCCTCTCGGTGCTGCGTGAGAACGCGCCGGAGCATGAGCAGCTGCAGGGCAGCCGCTTTGTGCCTAAGCATTTAGGTGACAATGACTAACTGCCCAAATATCGCGCCTATAAAGCTAGCGAGCTAAGCACATAAGTTGTACAGCCGGCTCGCCTTTGAAAACCACGCTACGGCGTGGCTTTTTGTTTGCACTATAAATTATTGATAATATTGAAATTATATATTCTAAACAAAAAGCGATCTAAGAAATAAGTGTACAACAACTATACATGAAGCTAATATCCTTACCATGATTATAAAGCGCCTGCACGGCGCCTAAGGAGAAAAGCATGTCATTTATCAGTACCCGCTTTACCGGCACCAAAATCAGCACGCGTTTAACGCTTGGGTTTTCAGCTATCCTCGCACTGCTTGTACTGCTGACTGCCGTGGGCATTTATCAGGTTAATCAAATTGATCGTGATCTAACCACCATCAACGACGTCAACGGCACCAAGCTGGATTTTGCGGTAGACATGCGTGGCAGCGTGCATGACCGCGCCATTGCACTGCGCGATATCGTACTGACTCAAGACGACGCCAGATTTGATGCGCTTCTCAAAGAAATGGAGCGCCTTAGCAGTAATTACACGGTAGCGTCTGAAGGCGAGCACCAGGTAGCTAACGAGTTCTCCTCTGGTCCAGAGGAGCGTCGTATACTTGACAGCATTGACGCCCAAGCAGCGACCACTCTTTCGCTTACACAGCAAGTCATTAGCGACCGCCAGATGGGTCGATTCGACGAAGCAGAGACATTGTTGCTGGAAGAGGCAGGCCCTGCTTATGCCGAATGGTTGAATCGCATCAACCAGTTTATTGGGCTTCAACAATCGCTAAACGATACCACCACGGCGACAGCCCGCGACACCGCCTCCGGGTTTCAAATGCAGATGTTGGGGCTAACCCTGTTCGCACTGCTGGTGGGGGCCTTTATCGCCGTGTTTTTATCCCGCCAGTTACTCCGCGAGCTGGGTGCCGAACCTCATGAAGTCAAGGCGTTTGCCGAAGCCATTGGCCGCGGTGAGCTAACCATCCAAGGCCGCCTGAAGAAAGGTGATACCCGCAGCATTATGGCCTCCCAGGTCGCAATGGCACATCAGCTGCAAACAACGGTTGCCCAGGTACGTGGTTCTGCACAGGCCGTCGCCAGCAACAGTGAGCAAATCGCCGAAGGCAATAACGACCTTTCATCACGCACTGAACAGCAAGCCAGCGCATTGGCCGAGACCGCCTCTGCCATGGAACAGCTCAACAGCACCGTGAAGCTTAATGCCGACAACTCAGTGCAAGCCAGCGAAGAAGCCTCAAGTGCTTCCGGTATCGCTACCCGCGGTGGTGAAGCTGTGCGCCAGGTGGTTAGCACCATGAATGACCTGAACACCAGCTCCAAGGAAATCGCTGGCATTATCTCGACCATCGACTCGATCGCCTTCCAAACTAATATTCTTGCCCTTAATGCTTCGGTAGAGGCTGCCCGCGCCGGCGAGCACGGCCGTGGTTTTGCCGTGGTTGCCGAAGAAGTACGCCGGTTAGCCCAGCGTAGTGCCGACGCCGCCCGGGAAATTAATGCGCTGATTTCGAGCAACCTGGAGCGAGTCAATCACGGCAACGCGCGTGCCGAGGAAGCGAGTAAATCAACGGAAGAGATCGTCGCTGCCATTGAGCGCGTAAACAGCATTATGAAAGAAATCAGCAACGCCAGCGCAGAGCAGAGCGCCGGTGTGCAAGAGGTCGGCCAAGCAGTCACTGAGATGGATCAGGTCACACAGCAAAACGCCACCCTCGTGCATGAAAGCGCCACCGCAGCCAATAACCTGCGCCAAAACGCGCGCCAACTGCTGCTGACGATGGAGATATTCAAGCTACCCAACGCTCAGCAGAATCAACAACCGGCGCAAGCCGCATTATCATCCACTACGCCGTCACAAGCTCACACGCCAACGTCCTCCTTACCCGCGACCAAACGTCAGTCGGCTGAGCCTGAGTGGGAAAGTTTCTAAATGAACAATGGCTAAATAAACAATGGTTTTGGCCGTTAACTCTTTAGACATGCACGGCTTCTATCGTAGAAGCCGTGCTTTGTAGTTTGCCCCTGAGGTTACTATGAAGCCCACCCAAAGCCTCTTGAAGATGTTTTTACTACCGATGTTAATGGTCGTCATCCCCGCGCTACTATTACTCATCATTGCCATGGAGATAGGGTTTAATCGGTTGCTGCATAGCTACTTAGAGACCCTAAACTTAAACACCGTTGCTCAAACAGCAACACTGTGGGTGGGCGTTGGAACACTGGCAGGGCTGATAGGCACTGCATTATTTTTCGTCTGGCGGACCAATCAGCGTTTAATGATCGTAGGGGACGCTATTTTATCGCTCTCCAGCAGCCATAAAAAGCTGCCTGACCTCCAGGCAATAGAGAAACTCAGCCAACAGCACGGTGGCTCATTACAGCGTATTGCGAAAGCGCTAATAGAATTTCGAGAGGCCGAACAGCGGCGTAGTGATGCTGAGCATAAGGTACATCAGCTGGCATATTACGATTCGCTAACCGAATTGCCCAACTGGCGCTTGATGAAAGAGCATTTGCAGCATTCGCTAGGAATCAGCCGACAAACCAATACCTTTGGCGCACTCATTTATATCGACGTGGATGATTTCAAGCGCATCAATGATGGTATCGGTCACAGCGCAGGCGATACCATCCTAAAACACATTGCTAAGCGCTTAAGCGACATCAATCAAGAAGGCTGTAAGGTAGGCCGCATTAACGGCGATGAGTTTTGCATCATTATCGACGGGCTACCCAGCGACCACCTTAAGGCGGCAGAAAAGGCTGAACTATTCGCCGAGCAGGTGTTTGATTTATTGACCCAGCCTTATTGCCTCAACGGCGATTACTTTTTCCTGAATCTGAGCCAGGGGCTAGTACTGTTCAATTCTCAACATAAAGACGTTGACACTCTTTTCCAATATGCCAATGCAGCGGTTCATCTCGCCAAGAAAAACGGGCCAAACGCCATTCGTTTTTACGACCCCGCCGTACAGGCAGAGCTTGAAGCCAGGGCCGAGCTGGAGCGCGATTTACGCCTAGCAATAGAGCGCAATGAATTTGTGCTCGCCTACCAAATGCAAGTCGACAACCTAGGCCGAGCCATTGGCGCTGAAGCGCTCATTCGCTGGGAGCACCCGACCCAAGGGCGCATTTCTCCGGGAGTTTTCATTCCACTTGCCGAAGAGACCGGCTTAATTGTGCCGATTGGTACCTGGGTACTTCACGCCGCTTGTAAGCAGCTAGTCGCTTGGGAAACCCTCGCCCATACTAAACAGCTGGTGCTTGCCGTTAACGTCAGCGCTAAACAGTTCCAGCAGCCAACGTTTGTTGATACGGTGTCTGAAGCGCTAGTGCTCAGCGGCGCCTCTCCACATCGGCTTAAGCTTGAGCTCACAGAGAGCACGGTGCTGGGTAAAGTAGAAGAAACCATCGCGCGCATGCACCAGCTCAAAGCGTTGGGTATCAGCTTTGCCATGGATGACTTTGGCACCGGTTATTCGTCGCTACAGTATTTAAAACGCCTGCCGCTAGATCAAATTAAGATTGATCAATCGTTTGTACGCGACCTTCACCAAGATACCGACGACAAGGCAATTGTGAAGACCATTATTGCTATGGGGCGTGCGCTGGGTCTTAACCTCATCGCAGAAGGAGTAGAAACGCGAGAACATTGGCGTTTCTTAAACGACCACCAGTGCCATGCCTATCAAGGCTACTACTTCTGCAAACCCATGGCGGCAGAAGAGATGGCCAAGCAGTGCCTCGCCCCTCCTCCTGAGCTTGCATAGCGCCCGCCCCTATACCAATGTTACTCGCCGACCAACATTACTCGCCGGGCTGCCAACCATTGACGATGGGATAGCGGCGGTCGCGGCCAAAGCCGCGCGGTGTCACCCGTACGCCAATGGGTGCTTGACGGCGCTTGTACTCACAGCGGTCAACCAGTTTCACCACTTTATATACGTCTTCAGCATCAAAGCCGGCGGCAATAATCGCTTCGGCGCTCATATCACCTTCGATATAGCGCACTAAGATAGCATCCAGCACGTCGTAATCGGGCAGGGAGTCGCTGTCCTGCTGGTCCGGCGCCAGCTCGGCACTGGGCGGGCGCTCAATCACCCGTTCAGGGATGGCTATCGACTGAGTATTACGCCAGCGTGCCAGACGGTACACCCACGTTTTATAGACATCTTTAATGGCGTTAAAACCGCCCACCATATCGCCATACAGCGTGGCATAGCCCACCGCCATTTCGCTCTTATTACCGGTGGTCAGCACCATCAGGCCTTTTTTATTGGAGATCGCCATTAGCAGCACGCCGCGACAGCGCGACTGTAGGTTCTCTTCGGTGGTATCTCTGGTAGTTCCCTCAAAGCTCTCTGCCAGCGTGGCCATAAAGGCTTCTACCATGGGCTCAATCGGCATGATTTCGTAGTGTATACCGAGCATTTCAGCCTGCTCTGCGGCGTCCTGTTTGGAAATATCTGCGGTATAGTGGTAAGGCATCATCACCGCTTGCACGCGCTGTGGCCCCAGAGCATCGACGGCAATGGCCAAAGAAAGCGCCGAATCTATCCCGCCGGAAAGCCCCAATACCACGCCGTCAAAACCGCTCTTGTTGACGTAATCACGCAGCCCAGTAACCAGCGCGCAGTAAAGGCTTTCTTCGGGTTCTACGTCGGGGTCAATTTCGCCGGGCTGGGGTTCCCAAGCGGTGGCGCTGGTTTGCAAAAACTGGATCGGCATCAGCCCCGCCTGCCAGTACGGCGCCAGCACCTGTAACTGCCCACTGGCGTTAACACAGCACGAGCCACCGTCAAACACCAGCTCGTCCTGACCACCGATCGTGTTCACGTAGACAATGGGACGTTCCACGTCTTGGGCGTGCTGCTCAAGCAAACGCAGTCGCTCAGCAGGTTTATCCTGGTGATAGGGTGAAGCGTTCAAAGTGATCAGCACTTCAGCGCCCGCTTGCGTGGCAGCTTTCACCGGCGCGCCATCCCATAGGTCTTCGCAGATCACGATGCCCAGCTTGGCCCCTTTATGCTCATACACCAGAGTTCCAGTACCGGGGGTGAAATAGCGCTGTTCGTCAAACACTTGGTAATTAGGCAGTGCTTGCTTGGCGTACTCGGCCTCCCACTGGCCGTTGTAGAGCAGACCCGCCAAATTGTAACAGCGGCCTTCCCGCACGCCGGGGTAGCCGATAATCACCAGCACATCACTCGCGACCTTCGATGCCATTAGCGCACGGGCTTCACGCAGGCGAGTTTCCATTGAGGGGCGTAGCAGTAGATCTTCCGGCGGGTAGCCCGACAAAAAAAGCTCAGGAAAGACAACGATATCCGCACCATGCTCAATCCGTGCTTCGCGCACGGCCTCAATCGCACGGGCGGCGTTACCGGGAATATCCCCGACCAAAGGATCGAGTTGGGCCATTACCAGCGTTAAGTCTTGCATGGGCGTCAAAATCTCTTGAGAATCTTTAGAATAGGGTTACACCGTCATACATGCATTGTCCCGCAAGGGCCGCCAACTGGCAAAGGCTGTGTGGCACTTCCAATGGCTATATTCCCCACTCCGGGAGACACAATAAGGATGAACCTCTTGATCATTCGGCTGATTATTTTCGCCGTTGTCTTTTATGTCGGCTTGAAGCTTTATGGCATCTACCGGCAACGCAAACTCGAACACGAGGAGCAGCGTAACAAGGTCAATCACCACGAGGGTGGCAAAATGGTGCGCTGTCGTTGGTGCGACGTTCACGTGCCGGAAGAAGAAGCGCTGCGCGACCAAGCCCAGTGGTTCTGCTCCAGCGCGCATCGCGACCGTTTTCTACAAGAGCAGCAAGATAAAGACGGTACGCCTTAAGACTGTAAAAGTCGCTCTGGGGTCGGCTGGTAAGGCGCAGGGTCAATCAGCGGCTCACGCCCCAGCAGTTGATCCACCAGCAAATGGGTCGAGGCAGGCGCCAACACCAAGCCGTTACGGTAATGGCCAGCATTAATGAACACATTAGGCCACTCAGGCAGCGCACCAATAAACGGCACCCCGGAAGGGGAACCAGGGCGCAAACCGGCCCAATGGTGCGCCACCGGGCATTTCGCCAAGGCGGGTACAATCGCTTCAGCACTGCGTTGCAATGACGCTAACGCAGCCGTGTCGGTGGCTTTATCAAACCCCTTCTCTTCCAATGTCGAACCCACCAGCAGCAGGCCATCCGCGCGTGGAATGATATAGCGCCCGTCTTTTAATACCACGCGCTGCACTAGGCCAGGCGGAGCCTGATAAGCGATCATTTGCCCTTTAACAGGCCTAACCGGCAGTCGAACCGTAAGCGTGGCCAGGAGCTGCGCGGCCCAAGCGCCACCACAAACGATAATCCGCTCCGCTGTTAACGGCCCTTGCGAGGTAGCAACCCCCTCCACTTCACCACCCAGCTGAATAAAGCCGCTAACGTCGCACTGCTCTTTCAGCGTGACCTGAGGCATCGCGACAAGCCGCGCCTTCAACGCCTTGGCTAGACGCGGGTTGCGTACGCTACCCAAGGTAGGCATCCATAGCGCGCTGTCGTTAGCCAGTGCCACGCCAGGCTCTTTACGGCGCACAAAATCGGCGCCCACCCGCTCGAGCGGCTTACCCAATTGGTGCGACCAGCGAAGCGCTTGGTCAGCATCGTCCACATTCAGGTAAAGCAACCCTTTTTGACGGTACTCTGGGTCTATGCCGGTTTCTTCCAGCAAGCGCAGCGCCAAGGAGGGATAAACGCCTTCCGACCAACGGGAGAGTTGCGATACCGCCGCGTCGTATCGCCAGGGATAGAGCGGCGAAACGATGCCGCCACCGGCCCAGGAGGCCTCTTTACCGCACTCCCCACGTTCGACCAGGGTGACCTGCTGACCAGCATCGGCTAACTGCAGCGCTGTCATCATTCCGATCACGCCGCCGCCAATAATTAAGCAATTGCTCACAAAAATGTCCGTTATGGCTTACATAAAAAAAGCGTTGCACCGCCTAGCATGAACTATGAACAACGATGTGTTCACTGTTAGCGACGAAGAGTGAGCATAACGCGGGCGTGAACAAGGTCAAGTGAGGAGAATGCTATGGGCGGATATCGCAACAATGATCAGCGTATGTCAGTTGGAGGTTTTACGCTGCTTGAACTACTGATCACGCTGCTCTTAGTGGGGATAATGGCGGCGTGGGGGCTGCCAAACTTTCAAGCACTGGGAGAGCGAACGGCACAGACCAGCGCGGTCAATCGTTTGCAAAGCGCCTTTGCCTTAGCGCGCAATACCGCTATTAGCCAACGGCGTCAGATGACGATTTGCCCAGCGACGCAAGATCACACGGCCTGCGATGATCAATGGAGCCATGCGTTAATGATCATCAAGGGCGATAAAACCGAGAGCATTCAGGCAAATGATATTTTGCGCGTTGTGCCCGCCCAACAGAACACCGAGGTGGCTTACAGCCGTGGCTGGTCGCGTATTCGCTATAGCACGCTGGGCTATACCAGCGGCTACAACGGCAGTTTTAGTATTTGTTCAGGCAGCGGAGGCGAACGCTCGCAAGGTAAAAAACTAGTCCTCAGCCAGCTAGGCCGCCTAAGAATCGATGAAGCGCCGATTGACTGTGATTAATCGCTTGGCGCTTCATCAAAGAGTGCAACAACAAAGAATGCAAAGCGTATTAACCGGCAATACCGTCTAAATAACGCTCGGCATCCAGCGCCGCCATGCAGCCGCTGCCCGCCGAGGTGATCGCCTGGCGATAGATGTGATCCATTACATCACCGCAGGCAAAGACGCCCGGCACGCTGGTCGCCGTGGCATTACCTTCCAGGCCTGCATTGACTTTAATATAACCGCCGTTCATGACTAGCTGGCCTTCAAAGATCCCTGTATTAGGGCTATGGCCGATGGCAATAAACAGGCCAGGCGCGAGGACCTCTTTCGTCAAGCCATCTTTGGTGGATTTGACCCGCACCCCTGTGACACCCGAGTTATCCCCCAGTACTTCTTCGACTTCCTGGAACCACTCAAGGGCGATTTTGCCTGCCTCGACTTTCTCGAATAGCTTATCTTGCAAGATTTTTTCCGCGCGCAGCGTGTCACGACGGTGAACCAGGGTAACTTTCGAGGCAATATTAGAGAGATACAACGCCTCTTCCACGGCGGTATTGCCGCCGCCTACCACAATGACTTCCTGATTACGGTAGAAGAAGCCATCGCAGGTAGCGCAAGCCGACACGCCCTGGCCCATAAATTGCTGTTCAGTGGGGAGCCCAAGGTAACGGGCGCTGGCGCCGGTGGCTACAATCAGTGCGTCGCAGGTATAAATCCCGCTATCACCTTTCAAGGTGAACGGTTTTTCGCCTACGCTAACCTCATTGATGTGATCAAACAGCACTTCGGTATTAAAACGTTCAGCGTGCTGCTTCATGCGCTCCATCAATTCAGGGCCTTGTACACCTTGAGCGTCGCCCGGCCAGTTGTCCACGTCGGTGGTGGTAGTCAGCTGACCACCTGCTTGAATGCCAGTGATTAGCAACGGCTTCAAGTTTGCCCGCGCGGCGTACACAGCGGCGGTGTAGCCCGCCGGGCCGGACCCAAGAATAATTAAACGCTCATGACGAGTTTCCATGACACCACCTTATAAAAATCTGACGGATAGCTTTGTCGATAGCTGTGTAAATGATTGGGCAGAGAGTCTGCCTGAAATGGTGTCAAGTACAAGCTATTGCAAGGTTTCGTCTACGCTATTAGGCGAAGAAACCTTGAAAGTCCCTGTGCTAAGACACATATATTATTATTGTGTTAAGCATGGTAAGCCATACTAGAAAGGAAGACCGTGACCGTCACGCTGAGCTCACTACCCAGCAATTAGAGGAGAATGGCATGAGCAAGATACCCGATACGCTAAGCACCCTAGCGGTTGGCAGTAACACGTATCACTACTACAGCCTGCCCCAAGCCGCCGAGACGCTAGGTAATATTGACCGGCTTCCCAAGACGCTCAAGATTCTGCTCGAAAACCAGCTGCGCTTTGCCGACGACGAAAGCGTAGATCAAGAAGATATGCAAGCCCTGGTTGATTGGCAGGCCGAGGGCAAATCCAGCCGTGAAATCGGCTATCGTCCGGCGCGCGTACTCATGCAGGACTTTACCGGCGTGCCCGGCGTGGTGGATTTAGCCTCTATGCGCGCCGCTGTGGAAAAGCTCGGCGAAGACCCGGCGAAGATCAACCCGCTTTCACCGGTCGATCTTGTCATCGACCACTCGGTAATGGTGGATAAATTCGGTAATCCTGCGGCGTTCCAAGAAAACGTCGACATCGAAATGCAGCGCAACCGCGAGCGCTACGAGTTTTTGCGCTGGGGCCAGGAGGCGTTTGATAACTTCCGCGTTGTACCGCCCGGTACCGGCATTTGCCACCAGGTGAACCTGGAGTACTTAGGCAGAACGGTATGGACCAAGGACGCAGACGGCAAGACCTTTGCCTACCCCGACACCCTTGTTGGCACCGACTCCCACACCACCATGATTAACGGCCTGGGCGTGCTCGGCTGGGGCGTTGGCGGCATTGAAGCCGAAGCGGCCATGCTGGGTCAGCCGGTTTCCATGCTGATTCCCGAAGTGATTGGCTTCAAACTCACGGGCAAGCTACGCGAAGGGATTACCGCTACTGATTTGGTGCTGACCGTCACCGAAATGCTGCGTAAAAAAGGCGTGGTGGGTAAATTCGTTGAGTTTTACGGCGACGGCTTGAAAGACCTACCGGTAGCAGACCGCGCTACCATTGCCAATATGGCTCCCGAATATGGCGCCACCTGTGGCTTCTTCCCGGTCGACGATGAAACGCTCACCTATATGCGTCTGACCGGTCGCGAAGACGAGCAGGTCGAGCTGGTGGAAGCCTACAGCAAAGCCCAGGGGCTATGGCGCAAACCTAACGATGAGCCAGTGTTCAGCGACGCGCTAGCGTTGGACATGAACGAAGTAGAAGCCAGCCTCGCCGGACCCAAGCGTCCCCAAGACCGCGTGGCGTTACAAGACATGGCGTCAACGTTTGAAAAATTCATGCACGAAGATACCAATGCGAGCGCCGCTGAAAATGGCAAGTTAGCATCTGAAGGAGGTCAAACTGCCGTAGGCGTTGATCGCAGCTTCAAGCATGACGATAGTCAAACCGTGAAGATTGATGATCACGACTTCACCCTTGACCCTGGTGCGGTGGTGATCGCGGCGATTACCTCGTGCACGAACACCTCGAACCCCAGCGTCATGATGGCGGCCGGCTTACTAGCACGTAAGGCCCGTGAAAAAGGCCTAGATACCAAGCCGTGGGTTAAGACATCGTTAGCGCCTGGCTCCAAAGTGGTTACCGACTACCTTGCCGCGGCCAATTTAAACGACGACTTAGACGCTCTGGGCTTTAACCTGGTTGGCTACGGCTGCACCACCTGCATTGGTAACTCCGGCCCACTACCCGAGGAGATTGAGCAAGCCATCAACGATGGCGACCTAGCAGTGGCTTCGGTGCTCTCCGGCAACCGTAACTTTGAAGGCCGTATTCACCCGCTAGTCAAAACCAACTGGCTCGCCTCGCCGCCCTTGGTGGTCGCTTACGCTCTGGCCGGTAACGTTCGGCTTGACCTTACCCAGGAACCGCTTGGCAAAGATAGCCACGGCGAACCGGTTTACCTAAAAGATATCTGGCCTAGCCAAGCCGAGATTGCTAGCGCCGTCGAGCAGGTCAACACCGAAATGTTCCGTAAGGAGTACGGCGAGGTGTTTGAGGGCGATGACGTCTGGAAATCGATCAACGTTCCCGAAAGCAAGGTTTACCAGTGGCCTGAATCCACCTACATCCAGCACCCGCCGTTCTTTGAAGGCATGGGCCGCGAGCCGGATGCCATCGAGGATGTACACAGTGCCCGGGTACTCGCGATGCTGGGCGACTCGGTCACAACCGACCACATTTCGCCTGCCGGCGCGATTAAGCCCGACAGCCCCGCCGGGCGCTATCTGCAAGAAAATGGGGTGAAACCGGTCGACTTCAACTCTTACGGCTCACGCCGGGGTAACCACGAAGTCATGATGCGCGGCACCTTCGCCAACGTGCGGATCAAAAATGAAATGCTCGATGGCGTGGTTGGCGGCGAGACGCGCCACGTACCCAGCGGCGAGCAGATGGCCATTTACGATGCCGCCATGAAGTACAAAGAGGAAGGCAAACCGCTGGTCGTGATTGCCGGTAAAGAGTACGGCACAGGCTCTTCGCGGGATTGGGCAGCCAAAGGCACCCGCTTGCTAGGCGTTCGCGCGGTGATTGCTGAATCTTTCGAGCGTATTCACCGTTCTAACCTGATCGGCATGGGCGTTGTACCGCTGCAATTTGCCGAAGGCGAAAGCCGTCAAACGTTGGGATTAACCGGCGATGAAGAGATTTCGATTGCCGGTTTAAGCGACCTGACACCGGGTGGCACGGTCAACGTCGTGATTAAAAGCGACGATGGCGAGCATACCATCGAAGCCAAGTGCCGAATTGATACGGCCGACGAGCTGGCTTACTATCGTCACGGTGGTATCCTTCACTACGTGCTGCGCAAGATGATCGGCGCAGCCTGAAGGTTCAAACCTACCAATGCTTGCAGCCCCCACCTCGGTGGGGGCTTTTTTTTGATGGGGGCTTTTTTTAAAAAGCGCGGCGGCGATAGGTACGATAGTCCGGCGACCAGGAGGCCTTTTCAATCATCTCCCGCAGAGTGGTCCCGCTGGTTTTTAACGCCACGCCGTTTTGCTGTGCCTGAGCGGCTACTTCAAAGGCAATCGACTTGCTGATATCGCGAATACGCGACAGCGGTGGCAGCAGAGCGCCCTTGCCCTCTTTGACCAGCGGCGCTTCACGGGCCAGCGCCCGCGAGGCACTCATCAGCATCTCGTCGGTCACGCGGCTAGCACTGGCGGCAATAACACCCAAGCCAATGCCCGGGAAGATATAAGCATTGTTGCATTGGGCAATCGGGTAAGTGCGGCCGTTATAAACTACCGGCGCAAAGGGGCTGCCCGTGGCGACCAGGGCTTGGCCATCGGTCCAGCGAATGACATCTTCGGGCACGGCTTCCGCTTGAGACGTGGGGTTAGACAGCGGCATGATCACCGGGTGCTCGCAGCCCGCATGCATCGTGCGCACCACTTGCTCGGTAAAGATGCCGCGCTGGCCGCAGACGCCAATCAACACTGTTGGCTTGATCTGCGCAATCGTTTCTTCCAAGCCTTGGCCATTCCACTGTGCCACTAGCGAGGAATCGTGGGCTAAACGGCGCTGGAAATCACGCTGCCAAGCTTGATCGTTGGTCATCA
Source organism: Halovibrio sp. HP20-59 (assembly GCF_033052795.2). NCBI lineage: Bacteria > Pseudomonadati > Pseudomonadota > Gammaproteobacteria > Oceanospirillales > Halomonadaceae > Halovibrio > Halovibrio sp. HP20-59. The sequence goes on along the minus strand of NZ_JAWJUW020000023.1, from coordinate 20,212 downwards.
AACCATCGCGATCAACAATGTAAATACGTGACCGTGCTTCGCTTTCGGTGAGCCCTTCGGCTTCCATCGAAACGACCACTTGCTCGGCAATCCCGCAGCCTGCCGAGCCACCCCCTACAAACACCACGCGCTGGTCAGCGATGGTTTCTTCACGGGCTTGGCAGGCGGCCATCAGCGTGCCCACCACCACCGAGGCGGTTCCTTGTACATCGTCATTAAAACAACAAAGCTCATTGCGATAGCGTTCTAGCAGCGGCACCGCATTGGCCTGGGCAAAGTCCTCAAACTGCAGCAGGACGTTAGGCCAGCGACGCTTCACAGCAGCGATAAATTCCGCCATGAAAGCATCGTATTCTTCCTGCCCTACCCGCTCCTGGCGCCAGCCCATGTACATGGGGTCGTCCAGCAGCGCTTTGTTGTTAGTGCCCACATCAATCATGATCGGCAGTGTGTAAGCCGGACTAATACCGCCACAGGCGGTATACAGCGCCAGTTTACCAATCGGGATACCCATACCCCCGATCCCTTGGTCGCCTAAGCCTAGAATGCGCTCACCATCCGTCACTACGATCACTTTGACGTTATCCTTCGTGGCGCTGCGCAGGATATCATCCATATGCTCACGGTCAGGGTAGCTAATAAACAGACCGCGGTGGTTGCGATAAATATTGGAGAATTCCTGACACGCCTGACCGACCGTAGGGGTATAGATAATCGGCAGCATCTCTTCCAGGTGCTGGGAAACCATACGGAAGTAGAGCGTTTCGTTGTCATCTTGAATGGCACGCAGATGAATGTGCTTCTCAAGGTCACTGTGGCACAGCTGATACTGGCGGTAGACCCGCTCTAGCTGATCCTCGATTGTTTCTACCTTTTGCGGCAGTAAACCAATCAGGTTAAACGCCAGACGCTCCTCCTGAGTAAACGCGCTGCCTTTGTTCAATAGCGGCATTTCGAGCAAAGAAGGACCGGCGTAAGGAAGGTATAAGGGGCGTCTACTCTGGGTAGTCATAAGCACTCTCTTTTTATCAATTTCTGTTGCAATGCAGCAACCTAGGGCGTTTGCAGCGGTTGGGGTAATGTAACATGCAACTGAGACAAAGGTGGAAGAGAGCGACCACGAAGATATAAAAACGCCTCGGTTTAAGGGCATTAAAAACCGAGGCGATCAGCGTCTTTTAACGTTAAATCAGGCAGTTTTTGCGCGTGGCTTAGGACCTTTTGTGCCCGCAAAAAAGAACGGCCGCAATTTAACACCGAGCATATTGCCCGCAAACGCGGCGACCAGCCATACCCAGCCATGCAGGCTGCCAGAGGCAATACCGCTGAAGTACGCACCGATATTGCAACCAAACGCCAAGCGCGCTCCATAGCCCAGCATAAGGCCGCCGAGGACCGCCGCCAGGATAGACCGCAAAGGAATTTTAAAGTTTGGCGCAAAACGACCGGCCAAGCTGGCAGCGGCGAGTGCACCAAGCATAATCCCAACGTTCATGACCGTGGTGATGTCGCTCCATACGCTGGCCTGTAGCGCCGCTGCATTACCCGGCGCCTGCCAATAGCCCCACTGGCTGACATCGCCACCAACGAGCTCAAAGACTTTTGCGCCCCACAGCGCAAACGCGGAGGTAATTCCCCAAGGACGACCAGCCAGCGCCAAGGTGGCAAAATTGAGTAACGCCAACGCCACGGCACCCGCGACTAGCGGCCAAGGACCCGTTAACCAACGCTGGTAGCCGTGTTTATTGACCGCTGGCGCCTGTTCTAACTGGCCATGGCGACGCTTCTCCATCACCCATGTAAACACAGCAATAGCCGTAAACAGTGCTAAGCTAATCGCGATCCCACCGCCAACCCCGGCAACATTGACCAGCGATACTGGCTGAAAAGCTGGGAAACTTTGCCACCAGGCAAAATGCGCCGAACCAATGACCGAGCCAACGATGAAGAACAGCAAGGTAATGAGCATCCGCGCGTTGCCACCGCCCGCCGTGAACAGCGTGCCAGAGGCGCAGCCACCGCCCAACTGCATGCCTAACCCGAACAGAAACGCCCCCACCACCACAGAGATACCAATGGGCGCTACAAAACCCGACACCCCATTACCAAACAGCGTACCCGCCCCCAAGGCAGGGAAAAACAGCACCACGGCAATGGCCAGCATAACCATCTGCGCGCGTAGGCCGCGCCCGCGTCGCTCGGTAATAAACACCCGCCACGCCGAGGTAAAGCCAAACGCAGCGTGATAAAGCGCCATACCAAACAACCCACCGACAATCATCAGCAGGCCCGTATTGGCCTCAAACACCACTCCCACCAGCAACGCACCCAGCACAATCGCTGCTGTAGCGATCAGTGGTACGCGATAGCTCGCAGGTTCAGCAACAGAATTTGTCGACATAGAGCCACCTTTTAAGCGTAAGAAACCTATCGGCATAGGTTTCTTAACCCGCATGAATAATGCGTACAAGCTTAACGCTAGCACTAAAGATCGTACAATTATTTATATAGTAAGCCTCTGATTAACGTTATGAGCGCAGGCCAGACAAGGCAAAAATCAACGAAAACGCGGAGTTTACAGTTTGTAAATGAGCATTTTGAGGCGATTTTTAACGCCGTATGGGCAAGCGCAATAGTTAATCAGAGGTTTCATAGCTGTTTTTATTGCTTTTTGATCTAGCTACTGCGTTTCTTCCTCGCGGGTGACGTAAAGACGGTTAACTAATACAAATACCACCACCGTTAGCGGCGCGGCCAATATTAACCCAGCCACGCCAAACAGCGTGCTGGCCGCAAACAGCGAAAATAACAGCAGCGCCGGAGGCAGGTGAACGGCGCGCTGCTGTACCAGCGGTTGCAAAATATTGCCCTCTATTTGCTGAATAATCGTATACACGATCAGTACCAACAATGTGGTTTGAGGGCTCACCGTGAAGGCAAGTAACAGCGCCGGGATAGCCGCGATGAGCGGACCCACCAATGGCACAAAATCCAGTAGGCCAGCGATCAGCCCCAAGCCTAACGGGGCTGGCACGCCTAACAGCCACATGCTTACCCCCACTAATAGCCCGGTTACCACCATGGCCACCAACTGCCCACCAAGCCAAAAGCGCAGCGCCTTGCCGCTTTCATCCAGCGCCTCAGCCAAACGTGATCGACTTTTAATCGGCGCCAGTAACAATAAACCACGGCGGTAAAGAGCCGGCTGGGACGCGAAATAAACCATACCGACAATAAGCGCGAAGAAACTAACGAGGCCGCCTCCCATCGAAACCACCACTACTCCGATTTGCGAAATACCGTTTTCTAACAGGCTGTCAGTTCTCTCAGCGGCATTCTCAACCAACGGTGCCAGTTGCGATCCTTCCAAGCGCTCCTGTAGCTGTTGCCACGCCTCGGGTACCAAAGTGGTGAGCGATTCCAACTCAGCTGACACCTGCGAACCAAATGCCCAGCTAACTAAAGCTAGCGCCAGCGTTAGCGCAATTAGAATCGTCAAAAGCGCTAGCCAGCGGGGCACGCCTAACCTTAAAAGCGGTGTCATGCACGTCTGCAACACACTGGAACCGACCACGGCACCAAAAATTAACACCAGCAGGCCAATAAGCTGCCAAAGCACTAACGCGACGAGCAGCAGCGTTAACGCAATCAATGCGCATTCGGTAAACACCTGATGCCGGTACGTCGATCGCATTTTATATTCCTATCGCGTTACTGAACCGCCGCTATGATGGGTATGACGGCAATGCGCGGGTATTACACAAACCGCCCTAGACCCACCGCTGAACGCAAGCGATCCATCGTTACGGCGGCTTCTTCCCGCGCCCGTTCGGCGCCTTTTTGTAGTACTGCTTCAATGTGAGCAGGGTCTTCCATCAGTGCATTGTAGCGTTCACGGGGCGCACTCAGGTGAGCATTCAAGTATTCAAACACTTGGTTCTTCGCATCGCCCCAGCCAATGCCGTTGGCATACTGCTCACGTAAGCTCGCAGTCTCTTGCGTCGTTGCGAACGCTGAGTAAATTTGAAACAACGTGCAGCTATCAGGGTCTTTCGGTTCACCGGGCTCTAGTGAGTTGGTCTTAATCTTACGCACCAGCTTTTGCAGTTTTTTCTCAGCGGCAAACAGCGGAATCGTATTGTCATAGCTTTTGGACATCTTGCGACCGTCCAAGCCATTCAGGAGCTGCACTTTATCGTCAACGACGGCTTCTGGGAGGACAAAATGCTGGCCCTTGTAGAGATGATTGAAGCGTCCGGCGATATCACGGGCCATCTCGATATGCTGAATCTGATCACGCCCTACCGGCACCTTATTGGCGTTAAACATTAATATATCCGCCGCCATTAGCACAGGGTAGCCAAACAGCCCCATGGTGATGCCTTTATCCGGGTCTTGGTTTTCTGCCTCTTCGTTCTCAGCCACCGCCGCCTTGTAGGCATGGGCACGGTTCATCAAACCCTTGGCGCATACGCAAGAGAGCATCCAGGTAAGCTCGGGGATTTCGGCGACATCCGATTGGCGATAGAAAATGGCGTTATCGGTATCTAGCCCCAGCGCCAGCCATGTGGCAGCAATTTCCAGGCGCGATTCCTGCACCCGCTTGGGGTCTGGGCATTTGATCAAGGCATGGTAGTCAGCCAAAAAATAGAATGACTGAACGCTGGGATCCTGGCTTGCCTCAATGGCAGGCTTGATCGCCCCAACATAGTTGCCTAAATGGGGCGTGCCGGTGGTGGTGATACCGGTAAGGACGCGGGTTTTGGTAAATTCCGACATTAAGATAACTCTTTGGATAAATGCGCATTATTTTATACACAATAACAGTGCTTAACTACTGCCCTTCCGTCCACTCTGCAAAGCTAGGCTGGCCGACACCCTGGGTATCTCCACTAACTTCATAGCTGGCCAGGTCGTCAACATACTCCAAGCTGCCTGCGCCAGACATCACTACATTCTGGGCGCGCAAGGCCCCATATATGGCACCACTACCGCCAATATTCGCATCCGCACCTGGCGCGTAAATAGCTGCATATGTATTGTTACTGCCACCGATGGTAATGCCACTTTGATTCCCGGTTTGCCGATAAGAGCTGTAAATACTCACCGCAGGCCGCTCAACGCCATTGCTGTCTTGGCGCATAAAATCTTCGGCCTCAAGAGCTAATTTACTTCCTGCGGAGAGAGTTACTTTGCCGCTAACGTATAAGTTCAGCACAGCACCTTTAGAGATTTCCAATGCGGTGTTGTCACCTAGATCAAAGTCCCCGTCGACGAAAAGATTGAGGGTTCCATCTACCACTAGGCGATGTAAGCTACCACTGGTTTTTAGATTTCTATCAATACGTAAAGACGTTTCACGCCCGGTCTCTCCAAGATAAGAAATCGAAGCATCTTGATCATTTTGTCCGCCAGTAAAGGTGAAGGTAGTATCATTTTCATTAAAATAGTAATTGAGGCCTCGCTGCTCCAGCCACTCGGCGGCCCCTTCAACGTTCAAACCGGACTTTACCCTTTCAAAATAGGTGCGTTCTTTTTCATCGTCTGCTAGAACGCCTAAAATGTCACAACCTTCGGAGAAAGAATAGCCTTCTTGCTGGTCACTGGATGCAGATGCCCCGCCTTTAATCTCAATTTTATTACCGGCGACAAGTCCGCCGCTGCTGCGAGCACTCCCTTGTAGCGTTATGTCCTGACATGATGTTATGGCTGATCTGAAAGGCTTTTGTATGTCGGCTCCACTGGAATAGCGCAGTAAAATAGCTTGGCTTTCTGCAGCGCCTCTCAGAGCGTCACCCGTAATCCCTTTAGCTAAAATGTAGATACCCTCAGATAGTATTAAAGGAATATAGACGCACTCGGGCAGCCCATTACGTTCACATTCATAGATTACTTCATCTTGGCTGTTTGAAAACTCCTCATTAAGCTCGTTCCAACCCATAGTTTGTAAGTCATTTAGTTTCAAATCTGACGTAATAAATACCAGGTCATCGTCTTCTAAGGCGCTTGCTGCAGCAATTTCGGCATTCATTCTTGCCTGGGTCGAGGCACGATAGTTTCCTGCCAATCGCTCATCAATCAACGCGCTTTGCAGGCCTGACATGCCTAACATTAGCGCACCAGCGAGCAGTGCCATAACAATGGCTAACGCTGCACCTTGCTGTTGTTTCATGAGGATGGCTCTTGTGATGTGATTACTTTATCTCTCTCACTAACGGTAAAAGTGATTTTATCGCAAGTCGCACTCGCGCCCTCTCGGCAATCGCCAATGGGCAACGTGACGATATGGGAGACATCATCACCATCAGGCTCAGAAAGCGTCGAGCAGGCTGTTGCGTCATCAACCTGGGCAAGATCAACTACAGGTTGGTTTCGAACCTCGTCCTGCAGAACACAGTAATAACGCGTACCGCTGTCAGAGTTTCGCTCATCTGGGGCGATAGCGTAGTTACCAATATTGCCTTTACGACCTGCTTCAGCCAGGGTACTTACCGCAAAAATTAAGGTCTCTTGTTTACGGCTGACCTGGTCTACGGTTTGAAACGTTTGAAAAGTTGTTAAAAAAAGTTGACCAGCCCCCAAGATAATCACCGTGCCGATGGCCATTGCGACCATTAGCTCCACTAGGGTAAACCCGCCTTGGCGATGTTTCATTACTGCACCTCAAGCCTTGGGAGGCGAAATATGTAGTCGAAACGATCATTCTCGTCATCGCCCAGTACCAGGATCACATTAAAACGGCACTTATCTTTGCCGCTGCCTCTGCCGATGCTACTTTCACCTTCCTTGGCATTGCGAAGTGGTTTTTGGTCGTTATCCGCAAACCAATCATCTTTCCACACATCCTCAACAGCTGAGCGGTCGATATTTTCACAGGCTTGTCCGGGGTTCAGCGTTGCCAACTGTGCCCAGAGCCGCTCCTGAGCATCGACGGCGGCGACGCTTGCCACCGAGCGCTGGTAGCCAGCGGTTGCACTCTGCAATGCTTTTAACTGCATAGCCGCTACACCAATGAGACCGATGGAGAGAACCACCAGCGCGATCAACGCTTCTATTAGGCTAAAGCCGCGCTGTTGATTCATGGCTCCCCCCGGCGAATGCTGCCCGTTATGTTTATAACCAGCGTCACGGGGGCAATGCCCTCTCGTTGCGAACTCAGCGTGATGTAACAAGGGTCAGAACCGCAGTTATCAATATCGGCGTCCCCCAAGTCTTGGAAAGTAAGCGAGAAGGCTTGCTCCGGCGTGGATATATTGGCCGACAGCCCTACCCGAAAAGTTTCACCTTCATCTTCGCGCCCCACCCAGTAGCACCATGCCGAGTAACGGTAGCGGATGCTCTCTTCATTGTTTTCATCTTTATTTTCAACGACTTCATCATTTCTACAAGATTCAGGGCGGCGGTTTGAAGTGGCGGTATTAGGGGGTGAAAAGATGACCGACATATTACTGCGCTGTTTTATTGCCTCGCTGCGGGCGAAGCTCAGGATAGAAGTCATGCCGTTCACATCGCTTGCCAACTGCTGGCGAGCGAGAAAGTTAGAGAACGACGGCACTGCGATAGTGGCGAGAATTGCCGCGATGGCCAATGTGACCAGTAACTCAATTAACGTAAAGCCGCGCTGGCTCATAACCTACCAACAATCTTCGGAATCATCCGAGCCATTAGGCCCTCTTTGACCATCACTTTGAATCCATAGTGTTTCGCAACCAGCAGGCACCCTCGTCCCATTTTGTGCCTCTAAGCGATAAGCAGAGCCTGAGTCAGTCAGCGTGATATTGGGGTAAACCTCTTCCGGCGATTGTCCCGTTTCAAGGCAATCCACTTCGTAGCTGTAGTTTGAGGTATAACAGCGTTCCATTTCTGAAGCAGCCTGCATCAAACCGGATTGACCATCAGTGAGACGACTGCGTTCTACGTAGCGCGTATAGCTGGGGTAGGCAATGGCAGCGATGATGCCAATGATGACTACCACGATCATCAATTCAATGAGGGTGAAGCCGCGCTGGCCATTCAGCAAGGAACGGCCAGAAAAAGGATGAGAAACATAAGACACGCAGCCCTGCTCCTGTATTAGTTGGCTCATACCGTTTCAGTATGTCGCAAACGCATACGCATTGCATCAGCTGCTGATTGCTTAACTGCTGGCAATCACCTTTTCACGCAGCTCTTTGGGCATAGAGAAAGTGATGGTTTCTTCGCGGCCTTGTAGCTCTTCGGGTAGCGCTGCGCCCATGCTTTGCAGCTTCGCAATCACCCCTTTCACCAATACTTCAGGCGCGCTGGCGCCTGCCGTCACGCCGATATGTGACACATTCTCAAGCCACTTTGGGTCGATCTGCTCGGCGTTATCGATCAAATAGGCAGGTGTACCCATACGCTCCGAGAGCTCCCGTAAGCGATTGGAATTTGAGCTATTGGGGCTACCCACTACCAGCAGTAAATCGCTCTGGGCGGCTAGCTCGCGTACGGCATCCTGGCGGTTTTGCGTGGCGTAGCAAATATCGTCATTGCGCGGCCCCTGAATCTCAGCGAACTTATCGCGCAGCGCATCAATCACCTTGGCAGTGTCATCCATCGACAGCGTGGTTTGGGTCACAAACGCAAGCTTAGAAGGGTCACTCACTTCCAACTTAGCGACATCTTCCTCGTCTTCAACCAAGTAGATACGCCCACCCTGGGAGGTATCGTAACGCCCCATGGTGCCTTCGACTTCCGGATGGCCTTCATGGCCAATCAAGATACATTCCTGGCCACGCTTGGCATAGCGCAACACTTCCAGGTGCACTTTGGTTACCAGTGGGCAGGTGGCGTCAAACACTTTCAAGCCACGCCGCTCAGCATCGGCTTGCACCGCCTGGGAAACACCGTGGGCAGAGAAAATGACAATGACGTCGTCCGGCACTTCATCGAGTTCTTCGACGAACACAGCCCCACGGGCGCGCAGCGTTTCGACCACAAAGCGGTTATGGACAACCTCATGGCGCACATAAATGGGTGCACCAAACACATCCAGGGCGCGGTTGACGATGTCGATAGCGCGATCAACACCGGCGCAAAAGCCGCGCGGATTAGCCAGTTTGATCTGAATGGGCTGTGATGGCCTTGATGGCTGGGTGCTTGTTGACTGCGTATTGGGTAAATTCATAGGAGCGCCTTGATGCGATATAGCATCTGCTTTAGTGAATTCGACTGCCGCCAGGTGATGGGCTGAGCTTAATGGGTAGTCACCGGCTTGACCTCCAACACCTCGACTTCAAACGTCAGTGTACGGCCTGATAGCGGGTGATTGAAGTCTACCTCAATACGATCACCGTCGATGGTTTTGACCACACCAGGCAGTTCCGTTCCCGCTTTATCGGCAAATGACATCACCATACCAATTTCCGGGGGTTCATCGCCAAAATCTGCCCGTTTCAGGGTCTGAATATTTTGCGGGTTGTGCTGGCCGAAGGCATGTTCAGGGGTTATCTGAAACGTTGCCGCCTGGCCCGCAGCCATGCCTTTCATCGGATGTTCAAAGCCGGGGGGCAGGTTGCCGTCGCCCATTTCAAACGTAGCCGGGGCTTTGTCTTTGGTGGAGTCCACCAAGGTGCCATCTTCAAGCTTTAAGGTGAAGTGCAGCGTCACTTCCATGCCGTCATCGATTAGGTAGTCGCTCATCACAGCTCTCAATAGTCAGTTAATGCGAAGCGTTGTGCGCTTTTTTACGCCGCCGCTCACCCATAATAGATTCCCAAATTAACGCAACTGCCCCTAGGGTAATCGCAATGTCCGCCACGTTAAACGCCGGGTAATACCACCCGGCGACGTGGAAGGAGAGAAAGTCGACCACATAGCCATGCACCAGGCGGTCGTAAAGATTCCCCAGCGCTCCGCCGATAATAAGCGGTAGCGCTATCGCCAGTAATTTTTCATCGTGCTTGATGCGGGTGAGCCAAATGGTTAAGCCGACAGTCGCGCCAATCGCAATAATGGCGAAGAACCAGCGCTGCCAGCCGGGGTGGGTGGCCAAAAAGCTGAACGCCGCGCCGGTATTATGCAGCAAGGTCAAATTAAAGAACGGCAGCACTTCCACCGGCTGGGCATAACCCAACTGGCTACTGGCTATGTATTTAGTGGCTAAATCTAGCACAATCACCGCCACCGCTAGCCACAGCCAGCGCAGCGGCCGCTGCATGGTCGGCCGCGCGCTTGTATCGTTAGACATGCTTTTATCGTTAGGCATAGTAGCGAATCTCACCGCTGCCATCGGGGAGGTTGCTGATACAGCGGCCGCATAGATCGGGATGAGAAGCATGCGTTCCGACGTCAGGGCGATGGTGCCAGCAGCGCTCGCACTTGGTGTTGTCGCTGGCTTTCACCGCCACTTTCAAGCTGTCTAGCTCAGTGGCTTCGGCAGCGCCTGCTTGTGCATCAGAAAGAGGCTTGAGCGTGACTTCGCTGGTTAGCATCACAAAGCGCAGCTCATCGCCCAGCTTGGCCAGTGTCGCCTGCAGGTCATCGCTCACGTACAGCGTTACCTCGGCGGCCAGGCTGCCTTTGATGACTTTGGCGTTGCGGGCGTCTTCCAGGCACTTGTTGACCGAGTGCTTGACCTCCAGCACCTGCTCCCAAAAAGCCCGGCCCATGTCGGCGTCGTCTTTCAGGCTACCCAGCTCGGGGTAGTAAGTCTCTAGCAGCACGCTGTCGCCCCGCTTACCGGGGATATTCTCGTGAATTTCCTCGGCGGTGAAGGAGAGAATCGGCGCGACCCAGCGGCTCAACGCTTCCACCACGTGATACAGCGCGGTTTGCGCACTGCGACGCGCCAGCGAATCGGTTTGCGTGGTGTATTGGCGGTCTTTGATGACATCTAAATAGAAGCCACCCAATTCGCGGGCGCAGAAGCCGTGCACCTGCTGATAAACATCCAGAAAGCGGTACTCTTCATAGGCGGTTTCAATCCGCGCTTGAAGTTGGTGCGCACGATCCACCACCCACTGATCCAGCGCCAGCATATCGCCAAAGGCAACCTTATTGCGTTCCGGATCGAAGCCGTTAAGGTTCGATAGCAGGAAGCGGGCGGTGTTACGAATCCGCCGATACACATCGGAGGTGCGCTTCAAAATCTCGTCAGAGACCGCCATTTCACCGGAATAATCGGTGGAGGCAACCCACAAACGTAGAATATCGCCGCCCAGCTTATCCATCACTTCCTGGGGCGCGACCACATTGCCCAGCGACTTGGATTGCTTGCGGCCCTGAGAGTCAACGGTGAAACCATGAGTCAGCAGCTGACGATAAGGCGGATGGCCATCAATCGCTGAACCAGTGAGCAGCGACGAGTGGAACCAGCCGCGGTGCTGGTCAGAACCTTCCAGGTAGAGGTCAGCTCGTGGGCCGCTTTCGTGGCCGTGGGGGTGCGAGCCGCGCAGCACGTGGCGGTGTGTAGTGCCGGAATCAAACCAGACATCCAGCGTATCGGTGACTTTATCGTAATCCGCCGCTTCCGCGCCCAATAGCTCCGCTGGTTCAAGCTTGAACCAGGCCTCAATGCCTTCCTGCTCAACACGCTTGGCGGCTTCTTCCATCAGCCCAACGGTGCGTGGGTGCAGCTCGCCGGTTTGCTTGTGTAAAAAGAACGGGATCGGCACGCCCCAGTTGCGCTGGCGTGAAATACACCAGTCCGGGCGGTTGGCGATCATGCTATGCAGGCGCGCTTGGCCCCACGCGGGGGTAAACGCTGTCGCCTGGATACCTTCCAAAGCACGCTCGCGCAGGGTTTTGCCGTCGTCACCTTGGATATCCATGCCCACAAACCACTGCGCCGTGGCACGGTAGATCACTGGCGTTTTATGCCGCCAGCAGTGCATGTAGCTGTGCGTGATCGGCGTGTGGGCCATCAGCGCGCTGACCTCACGCAGCTTGTCGACGATCTGCGGGTTGGCCTTCCAGATCATCTGACCACCGAAAATTGGCAGGTCGTCGGCATAAACGCCATTGCCCCGTACCGGATTGAGCATGTCGTCAAAGCTCATGCCGTAGGCCCGGCAGGTGTTGAAATCGTCCACGCCGTAGGAAGGCGACGAGTGCACAATACCGGTACTGCCCACCTCAGACTCGACGTAATCGGCTAGATAGACCGGCGATAAGCGATCATAGAACGGGTGACGGAAGTTGATTAAATCCAGCGCTTCGCCTTTTGCAGTGGCGATTACCTCACCGGTTAGCTCATAGCGTTCAAGGCAGCTTTCGACCAGCTCTTCAGCCAGCAGCAACAAACGCTCACCGGTATCGACCAGCGCATAGGTAAATTCGGGGTGAACGTTGAGCGCCTGGTTAGCGGGAATGGTCCACGGCGTGGTGGTCCAAATAACCACAGCAGCAGGCTTAGCAAGCTCGCTTAGGCCAAAGGCCGCGGCCAGTTTATCGGCGTCTTCCACCGGGAAGGCGACGTCAATGGCATCAGACTTTTTATCGGCGTACTCGACTTCCGCCTCTGCCAGCGCCGAACCGCAATCGAAACACCAGTTGACCGGCTTCAAGCCTTTAAACACGTAGCCTGCGTCGACCATTTCGGCCAAGGCACGAATCTCGCCCGCTTCGTTGGCGAAGTCCATGCTGCGGTAAGGGTGGTCCCAATCGCCAATAATGCCCAAACGCACAAAATCGGCCAGCTGGGTTTCGATCTGCGCGCCTGCGTATTCACGGCAAAGCTCGCGGGCGTGTGCCGGCGCCAGGTGCTTGCCGTGAGTGGTTTCTACTTTGTGCTCAATAGGCAAGCCATGGCAGTCCCAGCCCGGCACGTAAGGCGCATCAAAGCCGGCGAGGTTCTTCGATTTAACGATAATATCTTTAAGAATTTTATTAACGGCGTGACCAATATGAATACTGCCGTTGGCGTAGGGAGGGCCATCGTGCAGCACAAACAGCGGCGCGCCCGCGCGCGCTTCCCGCAGGCGCTGGTAAATGTTCATATCCTGCCATTTTGAAACGCGCCCCGGCTCTTGCTTCGGCAGCATGCCGCGCATGGGAAAATCAGTTTCAGGCAAATTCAGCGTGTGCTTGTAATCCATGGTCTGGTCAGCCGTTGTTAGCATCGGCGGCATCATCCGCCGAAGAAGAATCAGAAGGAATCGTCTTTGAAGACACCGCATTTGAAGACATGACCTCACGCCCAAGCGGGGCAGAGGCTAGCGGAAGAGAGTCGGCATGCTCCGCCTCGTATTGCTCAGCATTGTCTTGTCCAGCACGGCCTTTATCAGCCAACGCCGCCGTAAAATACCGGCGAGCACGGGCTTGGTCATGTTCAATTTGCGTTTTCAGCGCCTCAAGGTCGTCAAACTTGACCTCACCCCGCAAGCGTGTACAGGGGTATACCGTCATCCGCTGACCATAAAGGTCGCCCTTAAAGTCCAGCAGGTGGACTTCTAGTGTTGGCCGCTTTGCACCCACCGTAGGGCGAAAACCAACATTCGCCACTGCCGGGTGACGCTCGCCATTTTCAAGTTCAGCCACCACCGCGAACACTCCGCGCAGCGTTAGTGACTGAGGCATCAATGGCAAGTTAGCCGTCGGCACGCCGATGGTGCGCCCCAGCTGCTGGTCGCGCACCACGCGGCCGTGCAACAAATAAGGGCGCCCCAGCAAGCGCGAGGCAGCGGAAAAATTACCACTGGCAAGCAACGTACGCACCCGCGAACTGGACACCCGCTCGTCGTCCACAGTAAAGGTGCGGGTGTGCTCAACGCCAAACCCTTGTTCGCGCCCGACTTCCGCCAGCAGCGCAAAATCACCGCGTCGGTCACAGCCAAAGCGGAAATCGTCGCCCACAACCAGATGCTTAACGCCAAGCCCTTCAATCAACACCTGGTCGATAAATTCACGCCCGGTGAGGCTACGCAATGAATCGTTAAACGGCAGGCATAACACTTGTTCAGCACCAAAATCGCGCAGAAGCCTCACCTTTTCGCGCAGCCGGGTTAACCGCGGCGGCGCTTGGTCACCAGCGAAAAACTCGCGCGGCTGAGGCTCAAACACCACCACGGTTAACGGCACACTCCAGCGCGACGCATGTTCACGGCACTGCTGTAAAATGGCTTGATGGCCACGGTGCACCCCATCGAAGTTGCCGATGGTGGCAACGCAGCCACGATGAGCCGCTTTCAAGTTGTGCAGACCTCGAATGACGCGCATGGCACCTCAGCCGTTGGGAGGACGATAAAGCCCCTGATTATAACGAACCCGCCCGCTAGGGTCAGGGCTACGATTGCATTTTAAAATGACGGAAGCGCAAACCCAGGGCTGCCAGCCACGCAAAGTAAAGCGAACCGCCTAACACCACTAGTCCGGTGACCCAGCTTACCCGCTGCCAAAGACCAAAGGTGAGCCAGACTTGCCAGTCGGGCGCGACAAAGAAAAGTGCCGCACACATTAAGCCACTGCCACCGAGTAGCTGCACCGAATAGCGCTTCCAACCCGGCTGAAAGACCAGCACTTTCTGCTTATGCAGCAAGTAGCCCAGCAGGCCAGCGTTTAAGAACGCCGAGAGCGCCGTCGCTAGCGCTAAACCGGCATGAGCCAGCGGCCAAATCAGCAGCAGGTTAAGCACCATATTGGCCACCATGGCGACAATGCCCACCTTAACCGGGGTTTTAGTGTCTTGGCGGGCGAAAAACCCCGGCGCCAATACTTTAATCAGCATAAAGGCCACCAAGCCAAAGGCATAAGCCCGCAGGCTCATCGCCGCCATTTGGATATCGGTGTCGGTCATCGCGCCGTAATGGAACAGCGTGATTAATAGCGGCTCGGCAAGTACCGCAAGCGCGAGTGCCGCGGGTAAGCCTAACAGCAATACAATTCGAATGGCCCAATCGAGCATCGCCGCAAAGTGCTCTTTGGATTGGTCAGCATGACGCTTAGACAGCGCCGGTAGAATCACCGTACCAATCGCCACGCCAAACACGCCCAGCGGCAGCTCCACCAAACGGTCTGAGTAATAAAGCCACGACACGCTGCCCGCCGCCAGCAACGAGGCCAAAACGGTATCCAGCAATAGATTAATTTGCGATACCGACACCCCGAAAATCGCCGGGCCCATGAGCTTTAGTATCCGCCGCACGCCCTCGTGGGCGAAGTTTGGCCAGGGCGTAGGCATCAGCCCCAAGCGTAATAAAAACGGCACTTGAAAGACCAGCTGGGCGGCCCCGGCGATTAGCACACCCCAGGCCAGCGCCATGGCAGGCTCTTCCATCAGCGGCATTAACAACAGCGCCGCGCCAATCAGCGAAAGGTTAAGCAGCACCGGGGTAAAGGCAGGGACTGCAAAACGGTTCCAAGTATTCAGCACGCTACCAGAAAACGCGGTGAGCGAAATCAGCAGCAAATAGGGAAAGGTTAAGCGCAGCATCTCGGCGGTCAGCGCCAGCTTTTCAGGGTCCCGCCCAAAACCAGGCGCAAACAACCACACCAACCACGGCGCGCAGAGCATTGCTAAGGCGGTGATCAGCGCCAGTACTGCGGTTAAGCTGCCGGCGGTCGCATTCAACAGCTCGCGAATTTCCTCCCGGCTACGCTGGTTGGAGTACTCAGAAAGCACCGGCACAAAGGCCTGATTAAAAGCCCCTTCGGCAAACAGGCGGCGTAGAAAATTGGGAATTTTAAACGCTACAAAAAACGCATCGGCGCCGTTACCTGCCCCCAAAAAGGTGGCCACCACCACATCGCGCGCCAACCCCATCACCCGCGAAAGCATGGTCATAGCACTGACCACGAGGCCAGAACGCATCAGCCCGCTACGGGCAATACGGGTGTCGGGGGCAGTATTGGGTGTTTTACTCGCCGTCATAAGCTATCCAGAAAAAACCATCCAGAACAACCTTCCCGAAAACCTTTCTAAAAGAGCTGTCTAGAAGAACCGTCTAGAAGAACCTTTCAGAAAAATCCTCTAGAAAAACTATCCAGAAAATCATTCAGACACAAAAAAACCGGCCGCAGCCGGTTTTTTAGGGCGCCTGCCGGCTTACGCCGCCAGTGCCTTAATACGCTTGTTCAAGCGGCTCTTCAGGCGAGCTGCTTTCTTCTTAGACAGCACGTCTTTGTCTGCAATGCGGTCAACGACCGGCTGCATGGCCTTGAACTCTTCCATTGCCTTGGCGTGGTCGCCGGTGCCGATCGCTTTCACTACACGCTTGATGTAGGTGCGGACCATGCTACGCTGGCTGGATTTCAGGACGCGACGGTTCTCGGCCTGGCGGGCGCGCTTGCGAGCTTGCTTGCTGTTCGCCACAGGGTATCTCCTTAGAGAATAAAGGTTACCGATAAAACGGCAACGAAATTAAACATATGTTCGTCGACTGCGCCATCGCAGCACGACAATTCCGCAACATGACACTTCTATAACAACCAGTCTATCAACCAGTTGATTTAGCAGGCCGTTTAGCCTACCAAAACGTACAACAGGCAGTTAAATAAAGCTGCCCATTCACGGGTCTTGTCTGAAAGGATGGCATAGTCTATCACGCACAAAGCGCGCTTGCCAGCAGATGTCAATCCCTGCTGACTATAAGCCAGCAAGACGACGTTAACCTCACTGCCGGGCCGCGTAATTATTCTTCGTACCCGCTAACGCGCGCCAATGGGGCATTCACGCTGAACCGTTTGAAGCGTACTATCAGCGTCCAGCGTCGCATTGATAAAGCGGACAACCTGATGCGCAGTAAAAAATTCTTGAATAATGAACCATCGCAGGAACCCTTCTGTTGCCGATACGACGCCTTTACGCACAGCTATTTTTAGCCATCAGTATACCGCTGGCATTGGTGTCGTCGATACTGGTGCCTATCCTGCATATCCACATGGAAATACGCCATGACAGCCTGCATACAGAGGCAGATGCATTACTAAAAGTTGGTCAAGAAGCGCTGGTCCGCGATATCAATGATAGCCTTAATTACGCACTGGCCACCTCTGAAATGCCCACGTTACAGCATTTCCTATCTCAACCGAGCAGCGTGACGCCGTATTCGCTTAGCGATTTGTCTCAGCTGTCGGCTTTCCTAAACACGCTTATCAGCCACCATCCTCGCTATAGCAAGCTGGTGTTGATTGATAACAACGGGCACGAAATACTGCGGGCTCCCAACAGCGTAGCAACAGGGCCGCGTGTGGTCGGCAACCAGCACGCCAATACCGATTACTTCAAAGAAGCGGTTCAGCTGCAGCCTCGCGACCTTTATATTTCCCCGCCGGGCCGTAACTTGCAGTATGAGCTGCTCGGCCAAAATATAATCCCGGTGGTTAACGTTTCCACCCCGATTTTTAACGCCAAAGGCGACCGCCTTGGCGTTGTTATGCTAAGCCTCAACTGGGACTATCTCACCAACGCCTTGCACCAAGCCATGATGCTTGACCAAGATGCCGATGTACTGTTGGTTAATGCCCAAGGCCGATGGCTGCTCAACGACTCGCCCTCACAAATGGGCATGCTGCCCTTTGGCGGCAACTTCAGCGCTTCTGCGCCCCAATATTGGCAGGCGATGCAGCAAGCAAATGAAGGCCGCACTACCGTAGACGACCACATACTCCGGTTTAAAACGGAAGACATACGTACCCAACGCTATCGCAGTCTTGCAGGCAAGATTGCCAGCGACCCCGCCGACTATCCCTGGATGCTGGGAGTGACGCTCCCCAAACCTTCATGGCGCACCCTACTTCAAGAAGAAACCACCGTGATTTGGTTTCTTGCGCTTATTTATAGCGTCTCGGTGGCCTTTGGGATTTTCTGGGTCTTTAGCAGTCGGCGCCAACGTCAATTACGGTGGGCGGCTCAGCGTCGAGCTGCTGAGGTAAGCGATCTCTACGAAAATGCGCCCTGTGGCTATCACTCTCTGGATAGCCAGGGCCGCGTGATCAAAATGAACCGTACCGAACTCGCTTGGCTAGGGTATACCGCCGAGGAAATTATTGGCCAGGTAGACTATCGAGACTTCATAACAGCCGACACTCGCGAACAGTTTGAAAACGCCTTTGAATGCGTGCAGCGCGGTGAGCCAGGCAGCGCTGAATGCAGCCTGCTTACTCGAACCGGCGAACGTCGCGACGTGATGATTCAAGCCTCTGCCTATCAACGCGATGGGCACTTTGTGCATTCCCGGGCCACCGTTTTTGATCTCACTGAACGCAAACAGCTAGAAGAAAAGTTACGCGCTCAAGCGATGACCGACCCGTTAACCGGGGTTTTCAATCGGCGCTACTTACAGACACAAGCCACTATCGAGATTTCTCGCGCACGGCGACAAAATCTCCCCATCGCTTTGATTACGATTGATATTGATCACTTCAAACGCTTCAACGACGATTATGGTCACGATGTAGGCGATGAGGTACTGCAACGCTTCACACAGCGTGTGGCTGGCCTGCTACGTCAAGAAGACCTGTTATGCCGGGTGGGTGGAGAAGAGTTTGCTATTTTGTTACCCAACACCTCGACCGAACAAGCCCTACAAGTAGCCGAGCGGATACGCGACACGATTGAAAACACCCGAATTCCAGCACACAACGCCAATGCAGTAAAAGAGCTAAGATTGACGGCCTCGTTAGGTGTTGCCGCTATTTTACCTGATGAAAGCTCGCTTGAACCCGCGCTAAAGCGGGCTGATTTAGGGCTTTACCAAGCCAAAGAAAATGGCCGCAATCAAGTCGTTTTTAACTCGCAAGCTTAGCCAACCAGTGTCTCCACCTCAAATGACACGATTTGGCGCTGCTGGCGGGAGAACTCGACGCCCACCAAATGAATCGGTTTGCCCGCGGCGCGGTACTTGCTAGCGTAGCCTTTGGTTTTAATCTGCTCCAGCGCCTTACCTTCGGGTAGCTGCTCCACCACTTTGAACTCAAATAGATAAATGTGCCCGGCGAAATCCACTGTCATATCCACTTTGCCGAAATGGCTAGCGTCTTCCACCGTCACGTTTACCCCAAGGGCCGCGAAGTGACTATAAAACACACTGGCATAATGCCCTTCATACTGGGCAATAGGATTGTTGCGGTACCAGTCATGGGGCAGCCCGGCATAAAGCGCCTTAAGGTGAACCTCAAGACCTGCTAAATCATGGGCGCGCAGGTGAGTAAACAGCGTTTTGCGCTCGCGCGCTGGGTTCTCAACACCTAATACCGGCAGTAACGCTTGGTTTAAGCTGGTTTCTACTTCCTGGTTAGGAAAACCCAAGGTATAAAGCCGATACCCCACCATGGGCTCTTCCACCTGCTTAACGGTTAGATATCCCGTTTGAAATAACAGCCCCTCAGTACCAATGTGGTCCACATCAAAACGGCCCAGCAACTCAGCCTCGGTTTCCAACTGATCTAGTGACGGCGTAAATACCCCACGCTGTTTTAGAATTTCTACCAAAAATGTAGGGGTAGCACTCTCAAACCAATAGGGGCCAAACTGGCGCTTTTGGAACAGTAGTAGTACATCAAAAGGGTTGTATACAGCGGTCACTTCCTGCCCACCCCAACGGTAGCCGTTATACCAATGCTTGATTTGAGCACGGTCTAATCCCGGCAATTCAGGAGCGAAGACGCTGTCGATATCCTCATCAGTATAGCCACAGATGGAAGCGTAAGGCGCATCCAACGTAATGTCGTTCAGGTTATTCAACCCCGAGAACAGGCTCACTTTGCTGAACTTAGAAACACCCGTTAACAACACAAAGTGTAAGTGCGGATCAGCGTCTTTGAGCACGCTGTAAAGGTTTTTTAACCCTTCGCGCAACTCCCGTGCTCGTTCTGGAAGCAATATATTATCTAGAATGGGCTTATCGTATTCATCAATCAGCACCACCGCGCGCTGGCCAAACACTTGGTGGGCACGGTGAATCAGATCCGAAAAGTCATTGGCAATCAGCTCGGGCCTCTCGCTCACAATACTCAAGCGCTCACGGTGCTGAGTGATTTGATAGCAGATATGGCTATCCAGCTGTTCACGGCTGGTCAAATGGCCATCGGCAAAACTAATCCGAATCACCGGGTGCTGGGGTTGCCAGTCCCATTTATCGTGGATATACAGCCCCTCAAACAGCGCTTCGCGGCCTTCAAACAGGCAGCGTAACGTATCCAGCAGCAGGCTTTTGCCGAAGCGACGCGGGCGGGAGAGGAAAAAGTACTTCCCCTCTTCCGTTAGGCGGTGAATATCGGGTGTTTTATCAACGTAGTAGTAGCCCCTTTCCCG
>NZ_JAWJUW020000022.1:0-46039 GCF_033052795.2 Halovibrio sp. HP20-59 | reverse complement strand
GAGATCAAGTACCGGTGGCTGCCGCTAACCGCCTATGGATCCTTTAACAGGCTCTGTGAAGCGGTCAACAAAGTGTGTAGGGGCTACGGTCACGAATATTCGATTACTTTTGGGTAATCACTTAGTACCGACTAAATCACCATCGTGTTCTGCCACAAAGCTCATGCCGGGGTTGCGCTTAAGGTAT
The DNA here is from genome assembly GCF_033052795.2 of Halovibrio sp. HP20-59. Taxonomy (NCBI): domain Bacteria; kingdom Pseudomonadati; phylum Pseudomonadota; class Gammaproteobacteria; order Oceanospirillales; family Halomonadaceae; genus Halovibrio; species Halovibrio sp. HP20-59. Next base: position 45,852 of record NZ_JAWJUW020000022.1, on the reverse strand, counting down.
TTCTCGATGCCCTGGCGTGAATCCGCATCGCGCAGCCGCACGCCTTCACTTTCGCACCACAGGGCAATGGCGGCTTCGTAGTCTTCAGTGGTCATGGTGCGATAGTGCATTAATGGGGTCTCACTGGGTAATCGTTAGTTAACGCATTGGTGGTCTTGGTCGTTCACTTCAAACAAAACTCATCCGTTATTCTCCCACAGCTGATTAGCAATTATGTACAGCATTCGACTGAGCGCCCGACGAGCGCGTCCGAGAGGTCGGGGCCGGGGTGCAGGCGGCCCGGCCAGCGCAACACCATGATCGCCAGAACGTTGCGGTGCTCACCACCCGCCAGCCCCTTTTCCCCCGAGGGCGATGGGATGATGCCGCTGACCGGGTCCACCGCTGCCACCAACGCCTCACGCACCCGGCCCACCAGCGGGTGGTCCTCGCGGCCGGCAAGCTGGAAGGCCAATGCCACCTCGGCTTGGATATCGGCCGTGGCCCGGCCCATGATGCCGGCCGTTTCCCGCTCCAGCGCTTCCAGCACCCAAGCGTGCACCTCCGGGGCCACCTTCCGCTGGTAGTAGCGGCTATCAGCGATGACGAAATGAGTCAGCCCATAGAGCCAGTTACGGTACTCGGCGTCGTCGAGCTCGGCGACGCGATCAGGCGGGTAGCGGCGTCGGAAGGCCGCCTCCACCTCCCGGCGCAGGTCCATCACGCCGAGCTGGTGCAGGAAGTACGAATAGTTGGCCACTTGTGCAGCATAGATCCCGATCACCGCGGGGTCGGTCAGGAAGGCCGCCCAGTTGACCTCTGCTTGGTAGCCCAGCGCCCGCTCGTGGTCCTCAATGGTCGGTAGCAGGCCGTAGTACTCGGCCTGAACCAGCCGGAACAGCAGCCCTCGGGCGAAGGCGATTTCCCCCCACTCACCCAGCATGGCGCGCCGGTCGCGCTGCTTGGCCGTGCGCTGCAAGTAGTTAGCAATGATCGCCTGACTGCGGGCAGCTGCGTAACCGGGCTCGGCCAGGTCGACGATGTCTTCCTCGAGTCGCATCAGTAGGCGCTCGCCGTAGGCATGATTGAGAGCCCGCCAACGCTGCTCGCCCGTCAGGCGGTAGAGCCGCTGGGCAAAGTGGCGCTGCTTGTCCTCGGACAGCGTCGGCAGCGCCTGCTCGTAGATTTCCTGGATGGCCAGACCGGCATCGCGCTGGACGTCACGCTCGGCATGCGGCTCCATGGCGGCGCAGCCGGCCAACGCCAGCACGATCATCAATGAAATGAGCTTTCTCATGCCGACCCCTTGGTGGTGTTCACTATCGATAGGCCATCATTGCACAGTTGATGAGCAATGATGTACAAGCATCCGTAATGCTACCGGCATAAGCTAACGCTGTGTTTCGAGTTAGTGTGACTAATCAGGAGGGGCGGCATGTGTAACGCAAGCCGGTTTCAACTCATCTATTAGTATTGGGCTGGGCAGGTACTGCATGGATCAATCATGAAGCACTCATCGTGTTAAGCGCATTCGGGCTGGCGATGTTAGCTGCGGGCGCACCCGGCAGCTATATCATGATTGGCAGCGTGGTAGGCAGCCGTATTAAAAACCCAGGCGTCGTTAAGGGCTTCAACTGGCTGATGGCAGCTTTGCTGGTGGCCGTGGCGCTTTCGATTGGTGTTGAGCATGTGTGGGCACCGCTTACTGCCCGAAGCTGATGCCCAATCGCAGGGCTTGTAGGCCGTCGAATTCGATACTGACTTCGTCAGAGAACAAGGGATGGCCCTGCACTATCAAATCCAGCGTCGCCTGAGAACCGCGATAAGTGACGCTCACTTCAATGTTCGCAATCGTGTTAATAGGCGCTAGCACTCCATACTCAATGTTATCCACGCTAACTGCGGAGAGGCCGCGGTCATCCAACTGCTGCTGAACTTCCCGTTCAACGACAACGCCGTAATAGAAGTAGATACCGGCATAGCCAAGCGCTAACAATACAACCAGTGAAAAGAGCTTTCCCATTATTTCTCTCAGTTTTATAGAATCTTAGGGGTGTCAGCAACGATCATTAGGGCACGTAACCCTCGATAAATACTATTTGATATCAAGCATGCTTACGTCGTTTTCTGCCAATGCGACACGTCTTGAATGCTTAGGCGGCTGTGGAAAGTGTGCTGTACACCATAGCGCTCGGCATTTGTCAGTGACAGCAGATTGTTAGGCCCCGGCGCCATATTGAGGGCGAAGCAGGCAGGGATAAACAGCAGCAGCGTGGTCAGGTTCATGAAAATCGCCTCTCTGGTATCGCAGCAAAGCCCTTCATTAACATTAGACTATCTGCCCAAGTGTTTAGATTAGCTGCTCACGAAGGCTTGTCTCAACCTTTGATACCCTACAGAGGCGATACATTTCCCAACAACAGCGTTAATCGGTAAGTAAGGGACGTATACCCTGATCAGCAAACTTGCGGCTCATTCACCTCGCGGCACGCCCTGACGCTTTCCGCCAATTCACTTACCAGGCCATGGACTCGCTCTACGGCTTCATCAGGTGTATTGGCATTTTCGATACAGTCGACGAGTGCAGAGCCAACGACGACTGCATCACTGTAGCGGCCAATGATGGCGGCTTGTTCGGCCGTGCGGATGCCAAAACCAACGGCAATGGGTAGATCGGTATGTTTGCGTAAATCACTTACCGCACCTTCCAGCCTTTCAGGCGTCGGCGCGTTGCCACCGGTCACGCCCGCCACAGAGACGTAGTAGATAAACCCGGAGGCGTTGGCCAGTACTTTCGGCAGGCGCTTGGCATCGGTGGTCGGCGTGGCCAGGCGGATAAAATCAATGCCATGGTTTGCCGCTGGCTGGCAAAGCTCTTCGTCGTGTTCAGGCGGCAAATCGACCACGATCAAGCCATCTACTCCGGCCTTGGCGGCATCAGTCAAAAAGCGCTCAACGCCATAGCAGAAAATGGGATTGTAGTAGCCCATCAGCACGATGGGCGTGGTGGCGTCTTCTTCGCGGAAGCGGCGCACCATTTCCAGCGTTTTGGCTTGGGTTTGGCCGTTATTCAAGGCACGCAGCGCGGCTTTTTGGATAGCGGGGCCATCGGCCATCGGGTCGCTAAACGGCATGCCGAGTTCGATGATATCCACTCCCGCTTTTGGCAACCCGTGCAACAAGCGGCGTGAGGTCTCGGCGTCCGGGTCGCCAGCGGTGAGGTAGCTGACCAGCGCCGGGCGGTTTTGCTGCTTGAGCAAGGCAAAGCAGTTTTCAAGACGAGAGGAATGGGTCATGACGTTCTCCTGTGTCGCGCTCATAGCTGTTTAACCCCAAATTTTTCACCAAGGTGATGGGCCACGCTCATCATGTCTTTGTCGCCACGACCACTGAGGTTGACTACCATGAGATGCTCACGGGGGAGCGTGGGCGCGCGCTTGGCGACTTCTGCCAAAGCGTGCGCGGTCTCCAAGGCGGGAATAATGCCTTCCTGACGGCAGCAGACTTGAAAGGCTTCCAGCGCTTCGTCGTCGGTGGCAGACACGTACTCAACCCGTTTTTGTTCGTGCAACCATGCGTGCTCTGGCCCGATGCCGGGGTAATCCAGCCCGGCGGAAATTGAGTGAGCGTCGGTAATTTGGCCATCTTCGTTTTGCAGCAGGTAGGTGCGGTTGCCGTGCAGTACACCTGGGGTGCCACCGTTTAGGCTAGCTGCATGCAGGCCGCTTTTTACGCCCTTGCCGCCCGCTTCAACGCCAATCATCTTCACGTCTGGGTCGTCGAGGAACGGGTAAAACAGACCGATGGCATTGGAGCCGCCACCCACGCAGGCCACTAGCGAATCCGGCAGGCGACCTTTTTTCTCAAGCATCTGGCTGCGGGTTTCGTGGCCAATCACCGCTTGGAAGTCGCGCACCATGGCGGGATACGGATGCGGCCCAGCCACAGTACCAATGATGTAGAAGGTGTCATCAACGTTAGTTACCCAGTCGCGCAGCGCCTCGTTCATAGCGTCTTTGAGCGTGCCAGTGCCGGAGGTGACAGGGATGATCTCTGCGCCCAGCAGCTTCATGCGAAATACGTTAGTCTGCTGGCGTTCGATGTCCGTTGTGCCCATGTAGATCACGCAGGGCAGGCCAAAACGCGCCGCCACTGTCGCCGTGGCCACGCCGTGCATGCCCGCGCCTGTTTCAGCGATAATACGCTTTTTACCCATCTGCTTGGCTAACAGTACCTGACCAATGCAGTTGTTAATCTTGTGGGCGCCGGTGTGATTCAGCTCTTCTCGCTTGAGATAAATGCTGGCGCCACCAAAGTGCTCGGTCAGCCGTTCGGCGAAGTAGAGCGGGCTAGGCCTACCTACGTAGTCGCCCTGAAAATAGGCCAACTGGCGCTGGAATTCCGGGTCGTTTTTGGCGGTGGTGTATTCGTCTTGCAGCTCTAAAATCAACGGCATGAGGGTTTCGGCGACAAAGCGGCCACCGAAGCTGCCAAACAGGCCATTGGCATCGGGCAAGCGCTTGGATAGGTCTACAGGTTGATTCATCACGACCTCTGGGTGCGAATTAAACGATGTGATGAAGGTAGCGCAAGCAGACGGGAAGAAAAATCGATAAGATATCGACTACCCGTGAGTTTTAATCAACAATCAGCCCGGATACCCAATGCAGAACAGTATGCCGCCCCTTAGCGCCTTGCGCGCCTTTGAAGCCACCGCCCGGCTGGGCAGCGTGACCGCCGCGGCAGATGAGCTAAGTGTGACCCACGGGGCGGTTAGCCGCCAGTTAAAGAGCCTGGATGAACATTTTGGTGTGCCGCTATTTGCCAAAGCAGGCCGGGGCATTGTGCTTACTCAGCATGGTGAGCGGCTGCAAAGCGGCTTGAGTGAGGCGTTTACAAAACTGCGTGATAGTTGCGCCGCGCTCAAGCGTGACGTGGAAGAGGCACCCTTCACCCTGGCCTGCCCTGGCAGCCTCTTAGCACGCTGGTTGATCCCACGGCTGGATCGCCTGCACCATGAGTTACCCGAACTTAAATTAAAAGTGGTGGTGAGTGAAACCGAGCAGCCCGGCAAACAAACCGATGTCAGCGCCACCCTGGCGTTTTCAGAGCCCCCCTGGCCCGACGATGTGGCCGTAATCGAACTCATCCCCGAGCAAATCTGTGCGGTCATTAGCCCGCAACTGGCCGCACAATGCGACCCCACCAATCCAGCAACGCTATTTGACCACACGCTGCTGTTCACCACCTCGCGCCCTCAGGCGTGGCCGCATTGGGCCAGTGCGCAAGGGCTTGAGCAGTCACAGCTTGAAGCGGCGCTACACCAAGGCCAGGGGTTTGAGCACCTTTACTACCTGATGGAAGCGGCCGTGGCGGGGTTAGGCGTGGCGATTGCCCCCACGCTATTGGTGGAAGACGACCTTAAGAGCGGGCGGCTGATTGCGCCCTGGGGAAGTATCGAAACCCCCGCCCGGCTGTGCCTGTGGTTGCCCGGTCAGGCGAACTTACTTACTCGCCCCCGCAGAAGCGAGCCGCTGGCGGAATGGCTCAGGCGCGAGCTTGGGAGATAAATGCGAAGGCGTTAGTGAGGCTGCGTGTTATCCAGAAGCTTGTGACTCGCTTCGGCTTTCAACCGTTCAACCAGCCAAACTTTGATAATAGATTGGCGCGTAACGCCGATACGGGCGGCCTCACGATCCAGAGACTCAACCACCCAAGCAGGGAAATCGACGTTGATGCGCTTTTGTTCCTGATTGATGCGACGTGCAGTAGATAGATCAAGATCATCCACTATGTCTTCGCTGCCTTGGTCAAATTTTTTGTCAAAGTCGTTAGCTTTCATAGAGTTCTACCTCTCTTTTCCGGGAGCGCCTTACCGAAATGAGTCGAATTCGTTCATTTCTATAGGTGATGACAGCAGACCAGTGTTTATCACCAATCAGCACTACAATCAGAAAACGCGGCTCATCGTCGGATTTAGCCTGAATTTCCAGCAAATCAGGGTCATTCCAAAGCGCCTGAGCCTCTAGAAAATTGATTCCATGCTTTATCCGATTGGCTGCACTTTTGTCATCATCATACTCAAAGTCGCTCATGAGTATAAATTATTCCCTTTCTACTCAAAACCCAAGGTAGCCCAGCCAAACCCAGCGAACCGTTGTCAAAATGGCTGCAGCGGGAGTTGGTGGCATCAAATGAATAGCAGCGACCCACCTTGGTAAGATAAACGCGCATAAGCTATAATCGTACGGTATTTCCGTACATTATGGTGACGTTATGGATATTATTAGTGTTAACAAATTCAGAGACAACCTGAAAAGCGTAGTAGAACAAGTGATTAGCCGGCACGAACCCTTAAAAGTAACTCGTCGGGCCGGAGAGGCGTTTGTGGTGATTAGCGCTGAAGACTGGGAAAGAGAGCAAGAAACGCTGCATGTGCTTCAGAACCGAGACCTCATGCAACAAATTGCGGCTTCTCTAGATACCCATAGCCGTGGTCAAGGATACCAACCTGATAATGAGCAGATGAATGAGATCACTGGTATTTGAGGGCCGTACGTGGGAAACCTACGAAAAAATGCGTGAAACAGATAAGAAGCTGCATAAAGCGCTCTGCAAACTCTTGAAAGAAATGCTCCGCTCTGACGATCCAACGGCTGGTATCGGAAAACCGGAGCCACTCAAACACAATCTTTCTGGCTTGTGGTCAAGGCGCATTTCACAGAAAGACCGGCTGATCTACCGGTTCGATGAAAAAGCTATTTATATTTTTGCCATCGGTGGGCATTACGATCAGTCCTGATAAGATTTATTTGATAAAGAGCAGCATGCCCCTCATCACAATCAAGTAGATAGGCTGCTCAGGATGCTGATCGTACTCGGGTGTTTGCACACCGCTGAGCACTTTTAGCGACTACTTCACCCGCTCAAGCGTTCACGGTTATTGCCAACCAACTCAGCCAGAAAATCCGCCACGGCCCGAACGCGACCTGATTGGGTGAGATCCGTTTGGATAACAAGGTAGATGGGCTGATCCACGCCAATATCAGCAGCGATACAGTCCAGCCCGGCCTCCAGCGCCAGAAAGTGCGGCAGTACCGCGATCCCCAGCCCGGCTTTGGCCGCCGCTAGCTGGGTCGCCAATGATGTGGTGGTCAGCGCCGGTTCGCGACCTCGTAGAACTCGTTCAACCCACTGGGCGGCGGGCAAATGCGCTTGCGTGTCGCCCCAGGTGATAAAGGCATCCGTGTCGAAATCGCCCGCGTCATGATGAGCCTTGCGCTGCGCTGTATAGCCGGGGCTGGCGTATAGCCCGAACCCCAGCATGCCCAGCCGCCGAAGGGTGACGTTGCCCCGCTCGGGTTTGACCATTCTAAGCGCCAAATCGGCGTCGCGGCGGTGCAGGTTGACGGTGTTGATATCGGTCACCAGCTCAAGCCGGATGCCAGGGTATTGAGCATGAAATTGTGGCAGTGCGGGCAGAATTAGCGCCATAGCCAGGTTTTCAGCAGTCGCCAAACGCACGCTGCCGCTTAGCTGCGAGGCGCGGGAAACACCGCTGGCAAAGGCCGTCGCTGCAGCCTCCAAGGCTTCGGCTTTCTCAAGGAGCCCTGCTCCTTCCTCGGTAAGCTGGTAGCCCGATTGCTGGCGTACAAACAGCGGCAGCTTTAAAGCGTTTTCCAGCCGCTCGATACGCCGGGAGAGCGTGGCGATGCCGAGGTGGAGTTCCGCTGCCGCGCCGCTCAAAGTGCCATGGCGGGCCACCGCCAGAAAGGTGCGTGTGTCATCCCAGACCCACCCGCGGGGCATCTGTTTTTCAAAACTGGAAAATGGCTTACCGAACTCGTTCATTTTTTTCATTATTGGATAGTGCCACGCTGTTATTGCGCGTTTCAACAAGAGCTCGATAACGGCTCACGCTCTCTTGATGGGCAATGGTTTCGTAAGTCATTACAGGAGACATAGTATGCAAAAACGTACACTGGGCACCGACCTAACCGTTTCCGCCGTTGGCTTAGGCTGCATGGGAATGAGCGAGTTCTACGGCCCCCGAGACGATAGTGAGTCGCTACGGGTACTGGCGCGGGCGGTAGAACTAGGCATCGACTTTTTCGATACGGCGGATATGTACGGGCCACACCATAACGAGGAGCTGATTGGCCGCTTTCTCGCCAGCCACAAGCCAAACGTACGTATCGCCACCAAGTTTGGCATTGTTCGCAACCCTGGTGAGTATCAGCGTAGCCTGGACAGCAGCGCCCAGTATGCCCGCCAAGCTTGCGTGGCGTCGCTGAAGCGGCTGGGCATCGAACAGATCGATCTATACTACGTTCACCGCGTTAACCCGGAAACGCCTATTGAAGAGACCATGGAGGGCTTGGCGCAACTGGTGAAAGAGGGAAAAATTGCCCACATTGGCCTCTGCGAGGTTAGCGCAGAGACCCTTCGTCGAGCCCATGCGGTACATCCCGTCACCGCCGTGCAAACCGAGTATTCGCTCTGGACGCGGGACGTTGAACAAGCAGTATTGCCCACCTGCCAGGAACTCGGCATCGGCTTCGTGCCCTACTCTCCGCTGGGCCGTGGCTTCCTGACGGGTAAATTTCAGGATATCAGCGATTTCGGCGAAGACGATTTTCGTCCTAATCTGCCGCGCTTTTCTGAACAGGCCATGGTCGCCAACCGTCGAATTGCCGATGTGATCGGCGAAGTGGCAGTGCTCAAAGGCTGCACCCCGGCGCAGCTTTCGCTGGCTTGGCTGCTTTCTAAGGGCGACAACATTGTGCCGATTCCGGGCACTAAACGATTGCGTTATCTTGAAGAGAATGCGGCAGCAACGTCCATAACCCTAACCGCCGATGAACAGCAACAGCTTGAAAAAGCCACTGCACGCCTTCCGGTCATCGGTGAGCGTTATACACCGGAAGGCATGAAGGGGGTTAATGCGTAAGGCCAGATGGCTTGGCTGATATTTAAGCGCCCACCTTTACGCCTTGCCAGCCATATTGCTCGACCAACGCTTTTAACTGCTTGGGGCGGTAGCGGGCGTCGTTCTCATAGCGGGCTTTTACGCTGGGGTGAATCAGGGTGGGTTTGTCATCGATGACCAGCGGCCGGTCCAGCGGCTGCTTGAAACGGTAGACGTGCTTGCGCGAATGGTGAAGCTGGGCGCGAGTGCCGTCGGTAAGGTTGTCGTGAATATGCGGCTCGGTTAACAACCCGGCGGCGTTGGCTTCGTCGAGCATCCAGGCAAGCGGGGTGTCAGAGGCATGGTTGCCATTTTTGTCCGGCTTATAGGAGCCGCCAATGTCTGCGTGCACTCCCGCGAACCAGACCTGCTTTAAATCCACCCCGGGCCGGGGCGTCCACACGGTGGGCGTGAAATCTTCGCGCCGCTCATCGATGGCCATGGCGTGACGGGCAACGGCGACGTTGGCCCCCATTTTAGTGTCATAGAATTCGTCGGTGCCGTTAAACAGGCCCATGATGCTGATTGGAATACCTAGCGCGCCCACGGTGTCCCACACGCCGATAAAATGCACGTCGCGCTGAGCGTAACTGTGCCTGTCACGAAACCGAATGGCTGCCTCGCCTCGAGGGTGATGGCTCTTTTTCGTGCTCTTGTAGATATTCCAGGCCTCGGTAATCAGCCGCGCATCGGAGCGTTTGAGAATACCGCAGTTGTTGATCAGCCCGCTTAGCGCCCTCACCGTGTACGCGCCCCGACTAAACCCGAACAGGTAGATATGATCGCCAGGGGCGTAGTTCTGCACGATGTAGCGGTAGCCATCCAGAATGTTCTTGTGGATCCCCGATCCAGTGGACCCCGCGATGAGGCTGTTGTGGTACGAGCCCAGCCCCCAATCGTAAAATACGTGCTGCTTGATGCCTTCCGCTTGCGGGGTCACGGACCGGGCAAGCTTCAACACATTGGTGGGGAAGTCGGTGTTTATATCCTCTTCTGGCCGGTTCCAGGTGCCGTCGGCGCATACCACGATGTGGGCCATGGGGTGCCTCGTTATAAAAAGGCCTCGTAGCGGCCATGTTTGCCAGCATTGACGGTAGAAGGCATCGGTAATCGCCCACAAGTCCGGCGTTAGGCGATGCTCGACCTGTCGGGCGGTGTCGGTATAAAACGTATTATTTAGCGTAGTGCGAAAAAGTAACCCGAGTCCAAGCCCCGCCAAATAGCATGCTCTGCTAGGTGGTTCACGTCTGGCGGGTGACCACTCCCGAGAGGTCGTTTGCCAAGTCTCTATCAAGAAAGGAGAGCAGACTCTCTTCTCCCAGCGGCCGGGAGATGAAGAAGCCCTGGACGGTATCGCAGTTCATGGCGATGACGGCCTGAAGGGTCTCTTTGTCCTCTACCCCTTCAGCGGTCACCGTCAGCCCCAGCTCGTGGGCAAGGGCGATGGTGGAGCGCACGATGATTAAGTGGCGTTCATTGGTAAGCATGTCACCCACGAAGCTTTTGTCTATCTTGGCCTCATCAACAGGAAACTCGCTCATGTAAGAGAGCGATGAATAGCCAGTACCGAAGTCATCCACCGAGAAGCGGGCGCCAGCATCGTGAAGCTTGGAGAGCACATCGCGGGTGCGCGATGCATCGCGGATGAAGCCGGTCTCGGTGATTTCCAGCCAGAGACTGCATGCCAGCATCGGCGACGCCAGGCGCTGGATGATGAAGTCGACCAGTTCAGGCTCCATGAGATCCTGGGGCGCCAAGTTAAGACTGACTCGAAAGCCCCTGGCACCAAGACCCGTGCGCTCCAGCATGCTGCTGGTCTCTTCGATCACCCAGCGCGTGATCCAGTGTGTCAGTCCGGCCTGTTCCAGCATGGGAATGAAACGCCCCGGAGGCACGATGCCTAAAGTGGGATGGCGCCACCGGATTAACGCCTCGGCATCCCGCACTTGTCGGGTTTCAATATCCAGCTTGGGCTGGTACTCAAGGAACATGTCGCGGGTGCCATGACGACGGAAGTCCTGCAGCAGGAGCAGGTCGTCGATATCCGGCTCAAGATCCGTACTGTAGGTTACCCAACGGCGATGCGACTCTCGGGCCACCGACACAGCCAAGACACCACAACGAATCACTTCGTCGGCACCGTCACCCTCTGCGAGGTTTGCTTCGTTGACAATGCCGACGACGAACATGGGGTCGAGATCGACGGCGCCAAGGGTTAGCGGCTCGGTTAGGCGCCTAACTATGTCGTTGCCCTCCAGCGGCTTTCGCGTGGCAATGGCGAAGAGCCCCGAACCGAAATCGCCGAACAGGAGGCCATCCTGAGACGCCATCAGTCGGCCAAAGGCTTTTTGTAACGCCTGCGCGACTTGGTAGCTGAAGGCAGTGATCAGCTGCTCGAGATTGACCAATTGGATCAGGGCGACACTCGGTGACCAGTCGGGCTCGGCTTCGATCAGCCCGTCGAGCTTAGTTATGAAAGCGTTGCGATTAGGCAGCCCGGTGAGCATGTCGTGCTCAACCCGATACTGAAGCTCGTTCTGCAAGGATCGACGAGTTTCGAGCTCCCTCGAAAGGAGACGGGTCTTGCGGCTTACCTGGCGGCGTAGCAACCAGGACCAGAGGTAGCCGCCGATGCCCAGCAGCACCAGCGGCAGCGCTATTAAGGCCAGGGTTCGCAGGTGGTCGCGCCAGGTGGACGGCTGCCACTCCATTTCGGAAAGCCAGTCCGCGTGTATCTCGAAATAGGTACCCTTGGCTTGCAGTAGCCCCACCTGCTCCTCAAGCCACGCGTGCAGGTCATCACGCCCTTGGCTGACGGCGAATGCGTAGGCCCTGGGCCAGAAGGGTGGGCTGACCTGATGGATATCAAGGGCTTCTTCGGCGATGACATGACGCGCAGTGTGGGAGGCGACCAGGGCAATATCCGCATGGCCTTCGGCGACGGCCAACAAGGCGCTTATAATGTCCTCCTGAGGTATCAGCTCTCCCTGGGTTTGGTTCTCGATCAGACGATTCTGCGCATAGCCACCTTCCACAACGGCCACTCGCATGCTGGATAAGTCATCTGGATTCTTCTGGATCATGTCAGGCGAGGACGCATAGATGCCGTGTGCCACGTGATAGATCGGGGCAGTGAAGTCGAATCGCTCCTCTCGCTCTTCGGAGACGAAAAGCGCCACTACATCGGCCTCGCCTGTTTCCACCGCCTTGATGGCCCGATCCCAGTTCATTAGCCGGTGCTCGGCCTCAAGGTTCTGCTGATCGGCAATGGCATTTTGGAGATCGATCACGAAGCCCCGAGGCTCGCCGCTGTCGTCGAGCCACTGGAAAGGGGGATAGTCGTCGGAGCCTGAGAATACCAAAGGAGAAGGGGTCGGTGCAGCGAGAGACACCGATGAGGTCATCGTCATCGCCATCGCCATCGCCAGACTAGCCATTCGCAGGCAAGCCCTGCGTATTCCATCACCTTGTATAAGCCCCATGGAGGCCTCGCTTTTCTAGTTAGCATTCGTCTAAAAAGACGGGTGACCTTCAGGGTATACCATCCGCTATAGCTCACCTAACGGCGAGGATCAGCCGTTCCTGCCTTCCCCGGAAAAGGCAGATACAGGTGATTTACCCGTTGACTAGCGTGGAAAGCAAAGGCTTAGGGTTTCCTATACTGCATATGTCACTGCAGACGTCTCTCTATCGCAATTACTTTAGATGATGCGAATTAACCAGTCTAAGCATGGCGAACTGACGGAGACCACGGGCAACCACCGATAATAAGGAGGCTTTACCATGGAAAAGCAGGCGCCAGAAGAAGAAACCCGCGACCGGCTAAACCCAACCGTATTTTTCGGTTCAGCTATTGGGATCGTGATTTTTGCGCTCTGGACTATGTTCTTCACTGATCAGGCGGAAGGCGCAATCAACAGCGTATTGGGATGGGTTTCAAATACCTTCGGCTGGTATTACTTTCTCACCGTAGTGGCCTATCTGGCGTTCGTCATCATTATCGCCGCCTCTCGCTTTGGGGATATTCGGCTTGGTCCCGACCATTCCAAACCGGAATTCAACATCGTCTCCTGGGCCTCCATGCTTTTTTCCGCAGGTATCGGCATTGATTTGCTGTTCTTCTGCATCGCGGAACCGGTCACGCAGTTTCTGGCGCCGCCCCAGGGTGAAGGCAGCACGGTGGAAGCAGCCCGCCACGCTATGGAGCTGACCTTTCTGCACTGGGGGATTTCCGGCTGGGGCATCTATACCCTGGTGGGCATGTCTCTTGCCTACTTCAGTTACCGACACCAGTTACCGCTGACCATTCGCTCTGCGCTGTACCCCATTTTCGGCAAGGGAATTCACGGCCCTATCGGCCACGTGGTGGACATTGCCGCGGTGCTGGGCACAGTATTCGGTATTGCCACTAGCCTGGGCATCGGGGTCATCCAACTAAACTATGGTCTGAGCACCATGTTCGGCCTGCCCGATAGCACCTGGGTGCAGGCGGTTCTGGTCGTGCTGATTGTGGTATTCGCCACCTTGTCGGCGGTGAGCGGTGTGGAAAAAGGCATCCGTCGCCTGTCGGAATTCAACATGCTGCTCGCTGCCTGCCTGGTTATCTTCGTGTTGATCGCAGGTCCCACCGTATTTCTGTTGAATGCGCTGGTAATGAACATTGGCGATTACTTCACTAACTTTATCGACATGTCGTTCAACACTTACGCCTATGATCAGCCCACCGACTGGCTCAATGGCTGGACCCTCTTCTTCTGGGCCTGGTGGATTGCTTGGGGGCCTTTCGTGGGACTTTTCCTGGCGCGTATTTCGCGTGGGCGTACCATCCGCGAATTCACCCTGGGCACGCTCATTCTACCCATGACCTTTATGATGGTGTGGATGTCACTCATGGGTAACAGCGCCATCGACATGGTCATGAATGGCGCTGAGTCCTTCGGCGAACAGGCCATGAACAATCCGGCATCCTCCATCTATCTATTCATGGAAAGTTTGCCGCTGGCGGGGATCACCACCATTGTGGTTTCCATCCTGGCGCTCGTGTTCTTCGTTACCTCGGGGGATTCGGGTGCGTTGGTGCTGTCAAACTTCACCTCCATTCTTACCGACGTCAACCATGATGCACCGATCTGGATGCGCATTCTTTGGGCGTCTATTATCGGCCTTCTCACCTTGGCCCTGCTTATGGCGGGCGGCTTGACTGCGCTACAGAGTACAGTGGTGATCATGGGGCTGCCATTCTCGATAGTGCTCTTCTTCATCATGGTGGGGCTTTACAAGGCTCTGAAGACGGAGTCGCTCAAACGGCAAAGCCCACGACTAGCCCCGGCAGGCGCTTTCGCTGGCACAGATGCCACCGCGCCAACCTGGCGCCAGCGCCTGAGCCGGGCCATGAGTTTCCCGAACTACAAACAAGTCATGCGCTTTCTTGAGCAGACCGTGAAACCGGCCATGGCTCAGATTGAGCACGAATTGCGCGAACGCGGTTTGAACGCCGAGATCAACGGCTGGGATGACGCTACCCGACACCTGGCACTGAATGTAGATCTGGGCGAGGAAGGCGTGTTCACCTATCAGGTCTGGCCGCGTAAAGCGAGTATGCCCGCCTTTGCCATTCGGCCCCATGCCGAGCACACAACCTGTTACGAGCTTGAGGTGCATCTTGAGGAAGGGGGGCAGGGCTATGACCTCATGGACTACACCCAGGCCCAGATCGTTGAGGACATCCTCGACCAGTACGAACGTCATCTGGTCTATCTGCAGCGGTGCCGGGATGCGCCAGGTGATGTCTCCATGCCGGGCCAGCGCAATCGCAACAGTGAATAAACCCAAGCAGGGAGCAGACCATGAGCGCACAAGACTTCGATCGGGAATTCGATTACGTCATCGTAGGTGCCGGCTCAGCTGGCTCCGTGCTGGCAGACCGGTTGAGCGAAGGCGGTGATCATCAGGTATTGGTACTGGAATACGGTGGCAAGGACAATTCCGTCTTTATCCAGATGCCAATCGCCTTTTCCATTCCTCTGAATAAGCCGCGCTTCGACTGGGGCCTGTACACCGAAGAGGAGCCTGGGCTGAACAACCGCTCTCTCCATCAGGCTCGGGGTAAGGTGATCGGTGGTTCCTCGTCAATCAACGGCATGGCTTATGTCCGCGGCTGCGCAGGCGATTTCGATGAATGGGCCGAGCTCGGCGCACGGGGCTGGAGCTACGCCGATGTCTTGCCCTATTTCAAACGGGCCGAGGACTGTCTCTACGGTGCCGATGACTACCGAAGTACAGGCGGTCCAGTGGGTATTTCCAACGGCAACAATATGCGCAACCCGCTTTACCGCGCTTTCATTGAGGCGGGGGAACAGGCAGGTTACGGCAAGACCGATGACTACAATGGCTACCGTCAGGAAGGTTTCTGCCGCATGGACATGACCGTACGCAACGGCGTGCGCGCATCGACGGCTAATGCGTACCTCAAGCCCGCGCTCAAGCGCGACAACCTCCATCTGGAAATGCATGCGTTGACCCAACGCGTGATCATGGAGGGCCAGACCGCTGTCGGCGTGGAGTATCAGCAACGCGACCAGATCGTGCGGGTTCGCGCGCGTAAGGAAGTCATTGTCTCGGCCAGTGCCTTCAACTCGCCCAAGCTGCTGATGCTCTCCGGCATCGGCCCGGCGGCGCAGCTGCGTGAGCACGGTATTGACGTGGTGCAGGATTTGCCCGGTGTAGGAGAGAACCTCCAGGATCATCTCGAAGTCTGGGTTCAGCGGCGCTGCACGCAAAAGATCACGCTCAACGGCTGGCTAAACCCCGTTGCCCAGGGCTGGATCGGTGCCCGGTGGCTACTCACTAAAACGGGGCTGGGAGCGAGCAACCAGTTCGAATCCAACGGCTATATCCGCAGCCGGGCCGGTCTGAAGTGGCCTGACCTTCAGTATCATTTTCTCGCTGGCGCCATTGCTTATGACGGCTCCAGCGCGGTTAAGGGGCACGGCTTCCAGGCGCACCTGGGCCACAACAAACCCCAAAGCCGTGGCCGTGTTTGGCTGCGTTCCGCAGACCCAGCCGACCCACCTCGGATGCTGTTTAATTATCTTGCCGAGGAAGCCGACAAACAGGCCTACCGGGACGGGTTACGCCTTACCCGCGAGCTCTTCGAGCAATCCGCTTTCGACCCCTACCGCGGCGAAGAAGTTTCACCCGGAAAGGACGTACAGACCGATGACCAAATCGACGATTGGCTCGCCAAAACCGCCGAGACCGCCTACCATCCATGCGGCACCTGCCGCATGGGGGAAGATGACATGGCGGTGGTGGACCCGGACTGCCGTGTGCGCGGCGTGAACCATCTGCGCGTCGTGGATTCGTCCATCATGCCGACGGTCACCAATGGAAATATCAACGCCCCCACGATCATGATCGCCGAAAAGGCGGCGGATCATATCCTGGGCCGAGAGCTCCTACCCCCCTCGCAAGCGAAGGTATATTTCGCCGAGGCATGGGAAGACCATCAGAGACTGGCCGCCCCGGCAAGACAATAGAACTCGGTCGGGTAACGCCTGGGGATACCTATTCGGCAGGCGTTACCCGCAACACCCTGCCATCAGCGCTATCGGTGAGTAGATAAACCGCCCCGTCCGGGCCTACGCGTACATCCCGAATGCGTTCTTCCAGTTCCTCAAACAGACCTTCTACGTCCTCGGCGGTGCCATCGCTCGAAAGGCGTGACCAGGGCACCGGTGTAATCCACGCCGCCGGTGGAGATTGGCCAGCCGTAGTTATTGCCCGCTTCGATGATATTGATTTCATCGCCGCCGCGCGGGCCGTGTTCGTGGGCGATTAGCCGTTGATTGTCGGCATCAAAGACCAGCCCCTGAACGTTGCGGTGGCCGTAACTGTAGATTGCCGTGCGGGCGTCGTCGCGTTCCACGATATGGGCCATGGGGTGCCTCGTTATCAAGGGGCCTGAAAAGTGGCGGCCGTGTGTATCGGAACCAGTGGCAGAAGGCGGCAGTGATTGCCATAGATATGGTGTCAGATACTTTTCTACTTATGCGCTTCCGGTTGCCGACTCGTGTTGCTTGGGGCCATTACTATTTCTCAGCGTAGTGCGAATCGGCAGACCTTGGAAGCAAAGAAATTCTGACCAAGCACGTTTTCATGGTTAGTTAATAATGTCGCTAATTGAGCGTTCGCCGTCCAGCAGCAGAAATTCCTGGTTAACGACGTTCGGCGTTTGTACGGTGTGCAACAGCGCGTGGGCGACGTTAGCCCTGGATATCTGGTTATCCCCGGCTTCCTCGAAGGAGCTGGCAAACCGCTGGCTGGCCGCTTCGTCTGTCAAACGCCCAGGTTTAAGAATGACATAGGGCAGCCCGCTGTTGATTAGGTGGGCGTCGGCGGCAAATTTCGCGGCCATGTAAGGGCGCATTTTTTCGGGCGCTTCAAGCGGCTTTTCCGACCGCATGGCGCTCACCATAATGTAGCGAGAAAGGCCTTTTTGCTTGGCGACATCGGCAGTCCGAATAGCACCGTACAGATCGATCAACAGAGTCTTGTCCGGCCCGGTGTGGGGACCGGAGCCTGCCGTAAAGATCACTTGATCGCAGCCTTCAAAAGCGTGCTCAAAATCGCCTTCTAAATCGCCAATCACGGTATTGATGCCGCGCTCTTTAAACCAGGACGCCTGCTCTTCGCTGCGGATCATCGCCTTAATAGCAGTGCCCGCCTGCTGAGCCTGCTCACAAAACTGTTTGCCAATCTGTCCGTTCGCGCCGATCACTAACGTTGTCATAACGACTCCTATTTCCTTGTGAACTGCTTACCCTTCAGTAAGTGTAGGCACTCCGGCGTAATTCAACCCTGCCAAGAGGAACCCTTAACTTCCAGACGCTGGCCATAATCAGCAGCAGCCTGACCTCGGGCCTACCGTTCCCCTACCGGCGATGTCCGCTGTTACTAGCATAACCAGAAGCCCCACTCGGGTGGCGCTATCCACCGCGTGGGATATCCGGTTTGAGCTGCAGCGAGACCAATCGGCTACTGAGGCGAGCCTTGGGTTTTCCCGATACTTCTAGCGATCCATGCACACCCACTCAATGACGCAGCGGCATCATCATTACGCGTATTCCGATGACTCGCCGTTTGGCTTTCATCCGCGAATCCGTGTAGGGTTATTGATCAAACATTCAATTTAAGGAATTCCTATGCAACGTCGTCCTCTGATTGTCGCCATGTCATTGGGTCTTTTCGCGGGTGCTGCCACGACCGCCGCCTTGGCGGATACCTCGCCGCTGGAGCAGCAGCTAAAAGATCTGCAATCGTTTCAAGTCATCGCCCACCGGGGCGCCAGCGGCCACGCGCCGGAGAGCACCATGGCGGCCTTTGAGATGGCCCATGAGTGGGGCGTCGATTACCTGGAGCTGGACGCCCAGCTAACATCCGACGGCGAAGTGATGGTGTTTCATGATGACGCCATTGAGCGCACCAGTGACGGCGAAGGCGCGATCAACGACTACACCCTGGAAGAGCTGAAGGCGCTGGATACCGGCACCTGGTTCAACGAGGAAAACCCCGATAGCGCCAGCGCTGACTTTGCAGGGGCGCAGATGCTTACCCTGGACGAGCTGTTCGAGCACTTTGGTCACGATGCCCGCTACTACATCGAGACCAAGTCGCCACAGCTGAACCCGGGCCTGGAAGAAGCCCTGGTTGAAAAGCTGGAAGAGCACAACATGATCGAGAACGGTCGCGTCCTGGTGCAGTCTTTCGAGCAGGACAGCCTGTTGAAAGTGCAGGAATTGAACGACGACGTGCCGCTGATTCAACTGGTGTGGTACTACCCCAGCGAAGAAGACGATGCGAAACTGGTGGAGTGGACAAACGTGACGCCGGGCCCCGCCGAGATTACCGATGAAGACTTCCAGGCAGTCGCCGACTACGCCGTGGGTATTGGCACCAACTACCTTTACGACGGTCGGCAGGTGATTGACGCCGACTTCATCCAGCAAGCCCAGGCAAACGGCCTGCCGGTGCACGTTTATACCATCAACGAAACCGATGAAATGGAGCGACTGATGGAAATGGGTGTCAACGGTCTGTTCACCAACTACCCTGACCGTCTGCTAGAACTCGTCGAGTAACCACCGCTTCACGCGCTATCACACCCGGCCACGGCCGGGTATTTTTTTGCGCCTCACTTCAGGCCAAGCTGCTCGATCACCTTCGCCACCCTTTCCCGGGCGCTGCCCTGCAGCGTCTTGAGCGGCAGGGGCAAGCATGGGTGACTGACCCTGCCCGTGATTTCGGCCATGGTGGCAATCACCCTCAGGCTGCCGCCGTAGTCGCGGTAAAGCGCCCACAGCGGCTCTAGCGCCTGGCTTTTGGCCTGGGCGGCGTTTGTATCTCCGGCCTGAGCCGCCCGGGTAATCGCCAGTGCCGTCTTGGGGAACAGGCCGCCCAGCACGGAGTACCAGGCATCGCAGCCGGCATTGAGGCCTGTGGCGGCCAGCGGGTCGCCGCTGATACCGATGGTGACCTCGGCGGGAATCAGCGCACGCAGCCGTTCGACGCGCGCCCGGGTGGTGTCCAGGTCGCCCGCGACGGGCGGAATCTTGATGGAGCGCACCGACGGAAGCTGCGCGATGCGGCCATGCAGCGCATCGCTGAAGGCAAAGTGCGTGGTGCCGGGGTTGTCGTAGACGCACAGCGGCACGCTGAGCGACCGCCCTACCGTTTCATAGAGGTCAAAGACCTCTTCATCGGTGAGCGATTGATAAGACATCGGGGCCAGTAGCACCCCGCTGGCGCCAGCCTGCTGAGCGTTGTCGGCATGGATCAGCACATCGCGGGTGCGCAGCGCACCAATGCCGATGATCACCGGCACTCTACCTGCCGCGCTTTCCACGGCAAGGCGAGCAACACGGGCACGCTCCTCAGGGTTTAAGTAGGCATAGCTACCGGTGGAACCCAGCGCGCCGATGGAGTCTACGCTGGCCTCGGCCAGATGCTCCACCAGCCGGATGAACGCACGTTCGTCTAGCCCTTGTTCATCCATAGGGGTGAGCGGAAAGGCACTTAGGCCGAGAAACAAAGTAACAGCTCCTTTTAAAATGGGTCACGCTAATAGCATCGTCTGCTTTAGACTTCGACTGTACCACTCTTTCGGTCATCGGGTTGAGACGAACACTTAAAATCACTAACCGTTACACTGGTAAATTTTTCCAAGAAAAACACCAGCGTTTCCGGGTAGCGAAAGCGCTCTTCAAAGCGCTCTTGGTCGTCTTGCCTTCGCCGGGTGACACTCGCTTTGTAGCCATCGCTTGATTTTGTTACCTGTACTTTATTCTCTTGCTTTGCGTCTCGTTTAACGGCGGTTAAGGGAGATCCTCCGTTCAGCAATGTCTCTAGCTGACGCGCAGCGTCTCTTTCCTGAGTAGACGCCCACAGCGGTTGATCACGATCGCCGTAACGATACAACATGATCACTAGCATGACGGAGAAGATGCTACTGCTCAGCATCCAGGTCAACAAAACGCTTGAGAGCGGCATTGTCAGTACGATGGCCACCTGCACCACAATACCGACTGCCAGAATAATCGCCAAAGGACGCCACATGCGTGGATTCATAAACCCGCGTTTGAGAATATAGCCCCATAGCCCGACCACTGCCAGCGCCCCTAAAAGTAGGTGCACAGGCGCAAGCAGCGTTCCACCGCCAGCCACGATAGCAATGACACCAATCACCAGCATTAGGGTATAAAAAGCTGCCAAAAGACGGTAAGCGCGGTCTAAGTTCATCAGTCAGTCTCCATGCGGGGTGGCCGACATCAGCGGTGAAGCATCGGCTTTTTTATTTAAATATAGTCAATAGTGGCGATTTTTCCTGCTCAGCCCGCCACGACCTACGCGAACTTACAGCCCCTGCGCGCCTCGGCGTAACCAGTCGTGCACAAATGCAAGCTTACGCCGGGCCGTCTCTGAGAGTACGAAAGGATACAAATCCGGCAGCCCCATGGATCGGTTAACATGATTAACCCCCACAGTGAGCTCCGCTGCCACATAGATCAAACGCTCAGCGTCTGGCTCCGCATAAGGCTCCCACTGGGGGCCAGGCAATTCCGGCGAAGACAGGTTTGATGCTGCAAAGCTATCGGCAATATCGGTTAAATGCAGCAGGTGCGCGGCCGTTTCTGCCCAATCTTCGTGGGGATGGGCAGAGGCGTAGGTGGTTAGAAAACGCGCTTTCCAATCAGGCGGCGGCCCATATTGATAGTGGCGCTGGAGAGCGGCCTGATAATCCTGACGCTCATCGCCAAACATCTCACGAAAGGCATCAAGAAAATCTGCACGCAGGCTTAGCCGCCACCAAAGCATATGCGAAATTTCGTGGCGCATGTGGCCAATCATCGTCCGATAGGGCTCGTCTAATGCCTCTCGACGCGTGGTCACTAGCACAGGGTCAACCTCTGCCACGCTGATGGTTACCACCCCTTCGATATGCCCCATCGGTACCGGCGTAGCCCCCTCGGCGAGCAAATGAAAGACCGGAGGCGCACCGGGATCTTCCGGGCGAAACCAGTGCCAACGGCCCAGGTTATCCAACACCCAGCGTTTAGCCGCTTCGGTTTGCGCCCAGTTGGGAATCGCATTGGGAAGGCTGGGGTCGGGCGCCAGGGCGGTCATGGCACAGGAGCGGCAAAAAGCCCCTTCTTTGGGGGCTATCCAATTGCAGCCGATAACATCCCGATTAATACAGAAAGGCGGCATGGGGACAAAAGCACGCGCCTGGGGATCATAAGCAACGGGCGTGCCCTCAGCTGTTGCGAGGTTGTCGAACCAAAGAGAGCCGGAGCCGACAGGGTTTGAAAATACGCGCATACGGTGAAGCTCCTGAAAGCGAGAAAAAGAGAACCTCCGACAGAGCGTCCTCTTTTTTCAAAATCCTATTAAAAGTGTGCAGTGCTCCCTAGTTCCTATCAACACCAGTTCATCTCAAAACTAGGGCATCTAACGTTATTTCATTTCAAAGCCACGCTTGACCAGAAAATCACGCATGTGAGGACGCAGCTTGTTATCGAACAGCGGAGTAAGATTGTGCGACCAGTCGGTGTTTTTATTGCTGCTACTACGCGCCTGATAATAAGCCTGCATGGTAGTGTCGAAAGCTTTGACCTGCTCACTGTCACCAGTGTAGTAGTCTTCCTTGAGAACCGCCTCCACCGGAAGGCGGGGCTTCACTTCGGGATCATGTTCTGGATAGCCAAGGCACAGACCAAATACTGGGTAGACGTGGGCGGGGAGACGAAGCAGATCGCTAATCGCTTGAGGGTTATTGCGAATGCCGCCGATATAGCAAATACCCAGCCCTTCGGATTCAGCCGCCACCACCACATTTTGTGCCATCAAGGCCGTGTCAACGGTAGCTACCAACAATTGCTCGGTCATACCGCGAACCACATTGGCACCCGTGCGCTCAGAAGCGTCTGTCGGCCGTTTCATGTCGGCGCAAAATACCAAAAAATCTGCGCAGTCGGCGATATACCCTTGCCCACCGGCCAGCTCTGCAATTTGTTCCCGATTGGCTTGATTTTTCACATGGATAACGGTGTAAGCCTGGACATGGCTGGACGTAGCGGCGCCCTGCCCAGCCTGAATCAGTTCCAGCAGCAATTCACGGGGAATTGGGCGATCGCTGAATTTGCGAATCGAACGGTGAGATTTCAACAATTTAATAACGTCGTTCATGGCGCCTCACTTTTCTGGGTAATTCTTAGCAAGTTAACAACTGGATATAGGGTAACAGATTTGTAAAAGATGACAGAATTGGCTGAGTGGCTTTAAAAACAGACTACAGCAAATGCATGATCGCGCCGCGCACGCCGCGTTGCTCTATCCATAATTTGCCGAGCGTAATAGGTAGCTTGAATCGGCGCTTTCCCGCCGCTCCTGGATTGAAAAGCAGCATTCCCGCCTGGTATTCATTGCGGGGTTTATGAGAGTGGCCATGCAGAAGTGCATCACACGTCGTTTTCGGATCGAAATCCTCTAAGCGGTGAACAAGGTGCAGGTGTTTTTCATTCACAATGATGTCCTGATGTATCGGCAAACCCGCCGCCCATTCAGCCGTATCAATATTGCCCTTTACGCAGTGCACTGGCGCCAGTGTCTTCAAATGTTGCAAGATCGTTTTATCCACTTCTTTGTTGCCCACATCTCCCAAGTGCAGAATGAGTTCACACTCCTGCAGCAAACAGAGTGCTTCATCGCGCAGCAATCCATGAGTATCGGCAATCACCCCAACGGGAGAATTAACGCTATAGCGCGGCATTGACAGACTCATTACCCCCCCCTTGTTAGCGGATAAATCGTGTCATTCTAGTTTTTTTGCTAGAACGCTATCAAAAGTTGCTTACCAAGGCCGATACCTAAGTTATCAAATAGCCAGCGATGGTGAGTTATTGATTAGATTTTCATTGTCTATCTAATAAGTTAGGCATCAGCAAGCTATACTACTAAAGCTGTAAGTTGATAACTGACACTTGATGGAATAATAACGACGCCAGGAAGCCGATATGACTAATACCCCTCCAAATGCACCCGGGCAAGAGTGGAATGCCAGCGACTATGCCCATAATGCGAACTTTGTCCCCAAGCTAGGCAGCGAAGTGGTCAAGTTATTGTCACCCCAACCCGGCGAGCGTATTTTGGATCTTGGCTGTGGCGACGGCTCATTGACTGAGCGACTCGTCCAACTAGGCGCCGATGTGCTGGGCGTAGATGCTTCAGAAGGTATGGTAAATGCGGCACGCGAACGCGGCATTACCGCCCGTGTCATTGATGGCCATCAGCTGCCTTTTGACCATGAGTTTGACGCGGTATTCAGCAATGCGTCACTGCATTGGATGCTTGACCCGCAGGCGGTACTGGCTGGCGTTAAACGGGCCTTAAAACCCGGAGGGAGGTTTGTGGCCGAGTTTGGAGGGCATGGCAATGTGGCGGCTATTTGTACGGCACTGATTGCAGCGCTTCAATTTCGCGGTATTAGTGCCCGCGGCCGCCATCCCTGGTATTTCCCCACGCCCCACGAGTACGGCCAGATACTGAGAACAGTCGGTTTCCAGGTAGACAGTATTGAGCTAATTCCTCGCCCCACGCCACTGCCTACCGGCATGATGGGATGGCTAGAAACGTTTGCCAGCCCTTTCTTGCACGGCCTTGACGAAGACGTACGCGAGGCTGTTTTGGAAAATACTTTGACGCTGTTAGGCCACAGCCTAAAAGATGAGCAAGGCAACTGGACAGCAGATTATGTACGGCTACGCGTTTCTGCGCGCGCATAAGCGATAACTGCCTTTTTAGGTATAAAAAAGCCGCCGACGATAAGTGCGCTTATCATCGGCGGCTTTTAGTTAATTAAGACCTAGAACTCGTCCCATTCATCGACGGCCTCTTTTTTGCTTTGCGCCGCCTGCTGGCGCGGCGCTGACTCAATACGGCCGCCAACGGGTGGCTGAAATTGTTGCTGCTGGGGAGTGCCCTTACCCGTCAACGCAATAGCACTGGTAGCGCTTTCATCAATCCGGAAGGTAGCGATCAAGTCTGCCAGCTCACGGGCCTGCCCCTCTAGCGAGCTAGCGGCCGTGCTGGTTTGCTGCACTAGTGCAGCGTTTTGCTGAGTAACTGAATCCATTTCAGTAAGAGCAGCATTAATCTGCTCAATACCGCTATTTTGCTCCCGCGTCGCGGTCGAAATTTCGCCCATCAAGGTAGTGACTTGGCGAATCGCATCGACCGTTTGATGAATCGTCTGCCCACTGTGCTCAGCTTGTTCAGCACCACCATTAATTTTCGTAGTGGTCTGCTCAATCAGGCTACGAATTTCTTTGGCAGAGTCAGCACTTCGCGTCGCTAATAAGCGAACCTCGCTGGCCACCACGGCAAAGCCACGGCCTTGTTCACCAGCACGGGCGGCTTCAACTGATGCATTCAGCGCTAAGATATTGGTTTGGAAAGCAATGGAGTCAATCACACCGATAATATCGTTTACCTGACTCGCACTGGCCGCAATCTCACGCATGAGTTGCACCGTGCGCTCCACCTCTTCACCACCGGTCTCTGCCGACTGTGACGCCGCGACCGAAAGCTGATCCGCCTCTTGGGCCGTTTCAGCATTTTTACTGACTGCCGTCGACATCTCCTCCATGCTGGAGGCGGTTTGCTGAAGCGCGGAGGCCTGTTGCTCGGTTCGTGAAGAGAGATCCTGACTTCCCGCAGAAATATCACCCGCGCCACTGAAAACCTGTGCGCTACTGCCTCTCAACGCTATCACCAGTTGTTTTAACTTCTCCTGCATGGCCGCCAGGCCACTGAACAACTGACCAATTTCATTACGGCCACGATTTTCAATCTGGCCTGTCAGATCGCCGTCGGCAATACGTGCAAAGTGCTCACTGGCACGCCGAAGGGGCCTCACAACGCTACGCATCATTGCCCATCGAATGACTAACACAGCCACCAATGAAATCACTAAAAGAGTCATCGCAATAATACCAATGGTCGTTGCCAAGCGATTGACCTGTTGAAGGATGCTGGCGCCACGTTCTTCGGTATAAGCAATAAAACCGCTCATGGCCAGATCCAACTCGGCGCTCAATGCTCCCAGCTCCTCCTGCCTGCGCTGGATTAGGAAAGGAGCAGCCTCGAGCAGTGGCGAAATGCCCTCTGTCACGAAGGCGTTGTAAGCGCTGATAATCGCATCACGGTGGAGTGCAAGTGTGCCTTCAGAATTGATTGGCACAGCAAGAAACTCATTAAAACGTGCCTCTGCCTCAGCTACCGCCTCTACCGCCATGGCAAGACTCTGCTGCCCCTTTTCTGGATTACCCTGGGTGCTTAAACTTGCCGAGCGGTCTAAGAACGTTTGTGCCCTGAGCGCATTGACTTGCGTTCGGTTGGCTAAATTCGTAAGCCGCACGTTGGTAGCCGTCAACTCTTCAAGTGCCTGAGAGCTATTGTGATTAGCAAAAAAACCAAGCCCACTGATCAACCCAATCATCAGCACCAGCAAGGCTAACGCAGCAGTCAGACTCCATTTAAGAGAGAGGTGCTTCATCCCGTTGATCCCTTTTTTCGTTTATAAGTCATTGATCAGATATTGGCCAGGTTAAAACCAGCCGAAACACTGACGTGCTAATTTAGATGTTGGTATAGTAAATAGCGTGACAGATGCAGAAGCAAGCGGTTAAGACACCATGGGAATTTTTTGTAGGCTGAACTTCTTAGCCACCTCCACCTGGAGCCAAGCGCCCGCCATGCACTCTAGGCTAGGCGCCTCGACTATTCCCTGCATGTGTGCCCGTGACAGCAGTATGACCATAGTGTTGGCTTTAAGCGTACCGACTATTCTTCCGTCAATATCGACACTGTTGCCTTCAAGATAAGACGCTACGTAGCCAGAGGCAGTCACCGAAACAGCGTGATTAGGCGCTATGACCGCCCCTTCAATGCACCCCTTAATAAGTACAGGTTCATCGGCAATTACCCTGCCTGTAATCTGTGTGGCGACCCCAATTCGACTGCCCCCGCGTATGTCTCCTCTAGGGGGAACGGCCACAGAGGGTGCGCTGGTCTCAAATGTCGCTATCGCTTCACCCGAATCATCGCCCATTGGGGAGTCACTAGTGGCATGTGCCTGATGTGGCACCGCCGGTACACGGTAAGCTCGCTGCTTTAGCTTACGGCGTTTGCCATCCCATACAATTAGCGTCATCACGCCAACGCCCAGTAAGATAAACCATACTTGAATGCCCATGCCTTTGCCCTGCTGGCTAAAATGTATTACCCCAGCTAACGTTATACGCGCTCTGGCATTTTGCGGCAGCAAGAATAACCCCCCTAACTTAGCTGAACTCCAGGCTTTATTGAAGGCACTAGCAGCTTAAGCTGCTTAATGACATTTTTTACACTCATCATGCGCCTCTACCCATCAGTCATTCTGGCGCTATTGACAAGGAGTCGAGCTATGTTCAATAAAACCAAGCCCACCCCACCTAACAATAAAGCCGCAGCCCCCGTAACGTCTGAGAAACTTTCAACCCCCTCGCCAACGCCAACGGCGCCTACCAGCAGCGCGCGACCCAGTGTCTCCGTAATTGGTGGTTATACCCAAGTAGAAGGCGATATTAATAGCGATGAAGACTTAACGGTGGAAGGCCGCGTTAGTGGGATAATTACCTGCAAGCAAAATACGGTAACGCTAGGCGCTAATAGTTATATTAATGGCGATGTATTTGCCCATACATTGCATGTGTCCGGCGAAGTAATCGGTAATCTGGTGGCATTACACCGGGCGACTATCCATAAAGGCGCGCAGGTCTCTGGCACCATCGTTTCACCGTGCCTAGTGTTGGAAGATGGCAGTGTTTTCCATGGCAGTATCGACATGGACCCCGACAACGACGTGTTGAAAAGCGCCTTTAATGATTCCTCCAAAAACGCTACACAAGCATCTACCCTGAATAGCGCCTCAACAGCTACCTCTCGAAAAGCCGCCACAGAAAAACCCCAAAATAACACCGCAGAGCACGACGAAACGTCCGCAAAAACGGACGATTAGGCATTTATCAGCGTTTAAAGGCCTTAACGGTGCTGAGCACACACCGGGCAAGCGGGGTCGCGGGGTACTTGAAAGTGCCGCCATTGACCACTTAAGCCGTCAAACGTGGCAAGCCCGCGGTGAGGGGAGCCCGCGCCACTGAGCAGTTTGAATACCTCCACTGCTTGGAAGCAGCCGATTAAACCCACGAGTGGTGCCATTACCCCGCTCTCTGCGCAACTGAGCGCCTCGTCGCCGCTGTCATCGGGTGGGTATAGGCAGGCGTAGCAAGGGCACTCAGCATCGCGGGGGTCGAACACCGCTAGTTGGCCTGAAAAACGAATTGCCGCACCCGAAACCAGCGGCACCCGCGCCTTTTGTGAAGCAGCATTGACCGCATAGCGGCTTGAAAAACGATCTGTACAGTCCAACACCACGTCAACCGAGGCGACCAGTTGCTCAAGGGCGTGCCCCTCGACATGCTGCGCTAGGGCGTTAACACGACAGTGAGGGTTGAGCGCCAGCATGCTGGCCTGGGCAGATTGCGCTTTATTAAGCCCGATACTCGCCTGTTGGTGAGCGATTTGGCGCTGTAGGTTGGAAAGCTCAACCTCGTCGGCGTCAGCAATGGTGATGTGCCCTACGCCAGCGGCAGCTAGATAGAGTGCTGCCGGAGAGCCCAAACCACCTGCACCAATGATCAGCGCGTGAGCTGATTGCAAACGCTCTTGGCCTTCAATATCCACTTCGGGTAGCAGTATCTGGCGGCTATAGCGCAGTAACGCCTGGTCATCCATCATGGGCTTACTTGTCCTCAAATTCCTCAAAAGCCGGTACATAAAGGCTAAAGCTCTCTTTAACCTCTTCCATTACCACATAGCTTTTAGACTCTTTAACGCCCGGTAGCGTTAACACTACGTCGCCTAGTAGCTGGCGATAGGCAGCCATTTCGGGGATTCGGCACTTTAAGATATAGTCAAACTGCCCAGAAACGAGATGACACTCTTGTATTTGCGGCAGCTTTTCAACAGCACGACGGAACTCATCAAATACCGCGGGCGACTGTGTTTCTAAACTGATCTCGACAAATACCAATAAATTCGCTTTTAAAGCATGCGGGTCAAGAATCGCTTGATAGCCTCGGATCACCCCTGACTTCTCCAAACGTTTGACGCGCTCAAGGCAAGGGGTTGTGGATAACCCCACTTCGGAAGCTAAATCTACGTAGGAAATACGTGCGTTTTCCTGTAGGCAGCCCAGAATTTTAAGATCAATACGGTCCAGCGTTCTATTTTTTGGTTTCATGCCAGAATCCCTTGCTAAAGGTGCAACAAATGCTACTGACCAAGCAGACCTTTTATATGTATAACGCTTTTATCTGCATGGCTCTTTTATGTGCATGGCTCTAGGTCTAAGTGCCTGTAATTAGGCGCCCTAGGGTAACCCGTTCATGCCCGCCCAGATCACGCATGCTTTCAACGTTTTGATAACCAGCATCGCTAAACGCCTTGCGCACTTTGTCAGCCTGGGTATAGCCATGCTCAAGCAGTAGCCACCCTGACGGGGCTAAATAGAGCTGCGCGCCACTCACTAAATACTCTAAATCAGCCATACCATCAGCGTCAGCAACAAGTGCCGAGCGTGGTTCAAAGCGCACATCGCCTTGGGCTAAGTGGGGATCATCGGCGGCGATATAAGGCGGGTTACTGACGATAATATCGAAACCCTTACCCGCTGTCTCATCCGCTGACAATGCAGAAAACCAGTTACTTTGCAAAAAGCGCGCCCGAGTGATGCCCAGTGCCTGCGCGTTACGCATCGCCAATGCCACTGCCTCAGCACGTACGTCAACGCCTACCACCTGCCAGCCGGGCTGCTCGCTAGCAAACGCCAGTGCAATCGCGCCGGTGCCCGTCCCTAAGTCGAGCAGGCGACCTGTCGGGCTGGTTACGCGGCCAAGAGCGCACTCAACTAAGGTTTCGGTATCGGGCCGTGGAATCAGCGTATCGGCAGAGGTCGCTAAGCGCAGCCCCCAAAATTCACGCTCGCCCGTGAGATAGGCAACCGGGGTGCCTTGAGCCCGTGCGGCAATTAGCGCGTCAAAACGCGCATGCTCCCAGGGTGGGCACTGTCTATCGCCCCAGGTATACAGCCAGGTACGGTTGCGCCCAAGGACGTGGCTCAACAGCACTTCAGCGTCGCTACGCGGCGAGCTGGAACCCGCCGTCTGTAACCGTTGGGCCGCCTGTTTCAACAGCGCATCAAGCGACATTAGCCTTCCTGAAGGGCAGACAGCTGTTCCGCTTGATACTCATGAATCAGCGGATTAATCACGTCGTCCAGCTGCTCGCCACTGACCACTTCATTGAGCTTGTAAAGCGTCAAATTAATGCGGTGATCGGTAATCCGCCCTTGGGGAAAATTATAGGTGCGAATACGCTCGCTACGATCCCCAGAGCCTACCAGCGAACGGCGCGCATCCGCTTGGGTCTGACGCTGGCTATCGACGGCATTGCGCTTCAACTTAGCCGCCAACAGCGACATCGCTTTGGCACGGTTTTTATGCTGGCTGCGCTCTTCCTGGCACTCCACCACCACGCCAGTTGGCAGGTGGGTAATGCGAATAGCAGAGTCGGTGGTGTTAACGTGCTGACCACCGGCGCCACTAGAGCGATAGGTGTCGACGCGCAAATCAGAGGGGTTAATATCTACATCGCCGACATCTTCCACTTCGGGCATCACCGCCACCGTACAGGCAGAAGTGTGAATGCGGCCCTGGGATTCGGTCGCGGGCACCCGCTGTACCCGGTGAGCACCGGATTCAAATTTTAACTGAGCGTAAACGCCATCGCCTTTGACCCGGGAAATGATCTCTTTGTAGCCACCCTGCTCGCCGTGACTAGCACTCACCACTTCGACCCGCCAGCCGCGCTTTTCCGCGTAACGGGAGTACATACGAAACAGGTCACCGGCAAAAATAGCCGCTTCGTCACCACCGGTGCCCGCGCGCACTTCCAAATACACCCCACGCCCATCGTCAGGGTCTTTGGGCACTAACAGCTGCTTCAACTCAACATCCAGCTCGGCTAATCGTTCACGCCCTTCACTCAGCTCCATTTCAGCCAGTTCGCGCATGTCGGCATCGCTATCGCGGCTGAGCTGCTCAGCTTCATGCATATTAGCTTCAACGTCACGATAGCGCTGCCAAGCATCCACCAACGCTTCTAACTCGGCATATTCACGGGAATAGTCGCGAAAGCGCTGTTGATTATTGATCACCTCGGGATCCGACAGCAGCATCGCCAGCTCTTCAAAGCGTTCCGTGAAGCTGTCTAAGCGTTGGCGCAAAGTCTCTTTCATGCGGGCGTATCATCCTTCTGACGGTTAACCTTAGGCGCAGGCGTAGTTTCAAATGCTGGTTTGATGGGTAGCAGTAGCCGCGGGGCAGCATTCAGTAACTCGTGCTGTTCTTCAGACGCCGCATCGCGTATGGCCTGAGTAGGCTGGTGGAGCAGACGGTTAGTCAACTGATGCGCCAAACGCTCGATGACTTTAGTCGGGTCTTCGCCGCGCGCCAGCCGCTCCAACGCCTGGTCGCGCGCTTGATCGCGCAATGCTTCACCATGCTGGCGGTAATCGCGAATCAACTCACCGCCGTTACGAATACGCCGCGCGTGCTGCCAGCTGCTCACCCCATGCTCTATTAACGACTCGGCCTGGTCGGCGGCAACTTGGCGATGGCGGCGGTTCTCTTGAATCACCTCTTCCAGGTCGTCCACGGTATACAGAAACACGTCCGCCAGCTCGCCAACTTCGGGCTCAATATCGCGGGGCACCGCAATATCAACCATAAACACCGGTCGGTGGCGGCGTTTTTTCAGCGCGCGTTCGACCATGCCTTTTCCCAGAATAGGCAGGGGCGCGGCGGTAGAGGAAATCACAATATCCGCCGACTCAAGGGCTGCAGGGATTTCTTGCAGGGTAATCGCCGTTCCGCCGATGGGGGCTGCAACACGCTCAGCCCGCTCACGGGTCCGATTAGCCACGGTTAATTGGCGAACGCCCGCTTCGTGTAGATGACGAGCCACCAATTCGATGGTTTCACCAGCGCCAATCAACAGCGCTCGGGATTGGCTGAAATCATCAAAAATACGACTGGCCATGCTGACAGCAGCGTAGGCGATGGAAACGGGGTTTTTGCCAATACCGGTTTCGGTACGCACCTGTTTAGCCACCGCAAAGGTATGCTGGAACAGGCGTTCAAGCTCGCCACCCAGTCCCTTTGACTCGCGCGCCTGCTGATAAGCATCTTTTAACTGACCCAAAATCTGGGGTTCGCCCAGCACCATAGAATCCAGACCAACCGCGACGCGCATCAAGTGGCGCGCCGCATCTTGGTCTAAATAGTGATAGGCACAGCGCATCAGCTCATCGACGCGCAAATTGTGAAAGCGTCCGAGCCAATTAAGCACCGCCTGCTCACCAGCCGCATCGGTGACACAGTAAAGCTCTGTGCGGTTGCACGTAGAGAGCACCGCTGCTTCACTAATTTGTGGCAGGTTACGCAACTCGGCCAACGCGGCTTCAAGCTGCGCTGGCGTAAAGGCGACCTGCTCACGTACGGCCACGCTGGCGGTACGATGATTTATTCCCAGGGCAAGAAGCGTCATGCGTTATGCGTCTTCGCTAGTGTGTCGGACTTTTCGCCAACCACCGGGGTAAACAAGTGGCGATAGCGTCAATTAGGGCTTGCTAAAACAAGTCTTTGGCGTGGCTGCAACACTGTACATAACATATGCATAAAGATTGCTAACCACTTTTTCAAGGAGGAACATTCTACCACAGCAGGCTATCATCTGGCCCACACCACTTTGCCGCAGGCAGGCAAGCCGCTATGCTGGGCATTCGGCCACTTAATTGAGAGATGCATGCAACCTCGCTCTACATTACTCGGCTCTATATTGATGGGCTCAATTTTACGGGGTTCGTCCCTGTTACCAATGGCTGCCACCGCCCTGCTGTTGAGCGGCTGCCAATCCTCGCTTAGCCAGCAAAACGGCCCCATGAGCGCTTGGTCAGAAGACCCGATGCATGGAGCACCACCGATCACGCAGGGGCTGGACGCGGCTGGATTAAGCACGCTCCTCAGTGCAGAGCTTGCTGGCCAGCGTGGCGACTACCGCTACGCCAGCCAAGGCTATCTAGAAGCGGCACAGCGCTACAACGACCCCAAGTTAGCCGAACGCGCCACCTTCGCGGCACGCTTTAGCAATGAGGCCTCGTTGGTAGAGGCTTCTGCGCGGCGCTGGCGCGAGCTTGCGCCTCAAGCCGAGACGCCCAACCAATTACTCGCCGCCTTTTCACTGCAACGCGGCGACTGGCTCGACAGCCTTGAGCAACGGCTGGCGATTGTCGAGTCAGGGGGGCACGGTGACGTCGCAGCGTTTGCCGAAATTGCCGTGGCTGAAGAAGCGCCGTTGGAGTTAATTGCTCAACAGCTGCGCGAGCATTTGGCACGCCCCGGCGCCGCTGAACTGGATCACCATAGCGATGTATTATTGGCAACCGCGCTAATTGAAGCTAGCCTCGGCGATACTGCGCTTGCGC
Source organism: Halovibrio sp. HP20-59 (assembly GCF_033052795.2). Lineage (NCBI taxonomy): Bacteria > Pseudomonadati > Pseudomonadota > Gammaproteobacteria > Oceanospirillales > Halomonadaceae > Halovibrio > Halovibrio sp. HP20-59. The sequence continues at coordinate 12,706 of NZ_JAWJUW020000022.1, read as the reverse complement.
AACAGCGGCTCGAACAGGTCGCCGCACGCGAACCCGAGTCGGCGTCTTTATGGCTGGTAAAATCGCGTTTAGCGCTTGAGACCGGCGATTATCAAACTGCTCAGCATGCCGCTCAGCAGGGGCTTGAACTTGCCCCTGACGACGTTCGCTTTGTCCTGCTGTTGGCTCAAGCAGAAATTCGCCTCAACAACATTCGTGCCGCAGAGGTGCAAACCGACGCATTACTGGAAAGCCACAGCGGCAATGAAGATCTACGTATATCCCTAGCTCAGCTGTATTTAGAAGAGGGCCACCCGGCACCTGCGCAGCGCCTACTGCAGCCGCTGATTGGTCAGCCTGACGTACCCAATCTCGCCTACTTCTTACTTGGCGAGGTCACTCAGGCCCAAGGCGACACCGATAATGCCCTTCTTTACTACCGCCAAGTTAGCGAGGGGAGTGAGTTTTTACCCGCTCGTGCCGCGGCAGCAGAAATGCTGATTGAGGAAGATCGCCTACTTGACGCTCGCGCCTTCCTGCGCATTGAGCGAATGCGTTTCGATCGTTACTTTTCCGAGCTGGTGATGCTTGAAGTGCAGCTACTGGATGCAATAGATCAGACTGAGGAGGCTAATGCGCTGCTAGACCGCGAAATTAGCCGTACGCCTGATGACGCATCGCTGCTTTATATGCGTGCTATGCGCCGCTGGGCAGCAGGCGATATTGCGGGTATGGAGCAGGACTTACGCCAGATATTGCGCACCGATCCTGACAATGCCGAAGCGCTGAATGCACTGGGCTACACCCTGGCCGACTTAAACATTCCCGGGCGCTTAGACGAAGCCTTGTCACTTATTGAACGTGCTTACCAGGCCGACCCCGACAACCCTGCCGTGCTTGATAGCATGGGGTGGGCGTACTATCGTCTCGGCGAGCCGCAAAAAGCACTTCCCTGGTTGGAGCGGGCATACGCCCAGCTACCTGACCAGGAAGTCGCCGCACATCTCGCTGAAGTGTTGCAGTCGTTAGGACGTACCGATGAAGCGCGCCAGTTACTCCAGCGTATTATGCAACGGACTGATCAGCACCCGCAGATTGATGAGCTGCTTGAGCGCCATCCTGAGCTAAGCCCTGATATGAGCCCTGAACCAACGCCATCGGATACACCCTAAAAGTGACGCCTAAAGCACTAGGGTAGCGAACACTCATGCTACCCTGGCGCCTTTAGTTACAACTCTGGCTGTAACCCCTACTTAGCATGGAGCCTATTATATGCCGACACTGACGTCCTGTTTATCGCGCCAGCCTTTATCACTGTTAACTTTATCTCTGTTAACTTCACGCCACTGGCTTGCCGGTCTGGCGCTACTCTTAATCACCGGGTGTGCGTCCCAAGTACCCATGGATGAAAGCGGCCGCCAAGCGGGCCAATGGGAACGTCAGCAAGCGGCGGTAGAGGCATTTGACACCTGGACACTGGTCGGCAAAGCGGGCTTGCGCACCCCTGAAGAGAACATCAGCGCTAACTTAGACTGGAAGCAAACTCCTTACTATTTTCGCATGCTGATCAGCGGACCGTTTGGCGGCGGGCGTAACGTGCTTGAAGGCCGCGAAGGGCGTTTCTCTCTTTCCAATAGCGACGGCCGCTTTGAAGCCGAAACCCCCGAGGCGTTGATGGAAGAACAGCTTGGCTGGGCACTGCCGGTTAGCGCCATGCCCAACTGGGTCCGCGGACTGCCTGGCGACCCTGCCAAGGATCAGAACAGCGGTTACCAGCTGGAAACCGATGAATTAGGCTTCCCCAGCCATCTGGCCCAGGACGGCTGGGAAATCGACTATCGTGATTGGGAAAAAGTCGAAGATTTGTGGCTACCCCGCCGGATGGTGATGCACTACGACGATGTACGCATTACGCTGGTCGTCAACCAATGGCAAGCCAGCGAAGAGTAAAGGTTAAAGGTGGCTGATTAAATGAACGCACCGCTAATCCTTCCCGCCCCGGCCAAGCTTAACCGCATGTTGCATATCGTGGGCCGTCGTACCGACGGCTTCCACTGTCTGCAAACGCTGTTTCAGTTTATCGACCTATGCGATCAGCTCACCCTGGCCCCCCGGGAAGACGGCAAGATTTACCTAGCCGATGAGGTAAGCGGCATAAGCCACGACGACAATTTAATCGTACGCGCTGCCCGATTACTCCAGCGCCACACAGGCACGCCTTTAGGCGCCACACTGAGCATCGAAAAGCAGCTACCGATGGGAGGCGGCCTGGGTGGTGGCAGCTCCAACGCAGCCACCGCCCTGCTGGGCCTTAATCAGCTTTGGCAGCTCAATCTATCGCGGGAGGAATTAGCATGCCTAGGGCTACAGCTAGGGGCCGACGTACCCGTCTTCGTGCACGGCCATAGCGCCTGGGCCGAAGGCGTGGGTGAACAGCTTACCGCGGTGACACTTGATACGCCGTGGTTCGTCATTATTCACCCGGGGATTAGCGTTTCTACGCCTAGCGTCTTTCAAGACCCGCAATTGACACGCGACAGCCGCCCCATTACTATGGCGCGCGCACTGCAGGGGGGAGCGCCGGAGTGGCGCAATGACTGTGAGGCCGTGGTAAAGGAACGCTATCCGCCTATTGCGGAAGCCCTGAACTGGCTCACACAGCACGCACCTAGTCGGCTAACCGGCACGGGCGCTTGTTTGTTTGCTGAGTTTGAAACACAGCAAGCAGCGCAAGTAACCGCGTCGTTAGCGCGTCAACGCTGGCCGACATGGGTAGCACGCGGGCTCAACACCTCTCCTCTACATGATGCTCTGGGCGGCTAAAAACGCCCGGTCAGCGAGTTAGGTTATTGCTGGGGTATCGCCAAGTGGTAAGGCACCGCTTTTTGGTAGCGGCATTCCCAGGTTCGAATCCTGGTACCCCAGCCAACCTAACAATGACCTGCGTTTTTCCCCCTGATTCCCAACACTGCAAAGGTGGCTGCGCGTGTCAAAATTGATGGTTTTCGCCGGGAATGCTAATCCCGCACTCGCTCAAAAAATTGCCGAGAGCTTAGACAGCCGTATGGGTAACGCGACGGTGGGTCAATTCAGCGACGGTGAAATCGCAGTCGAGATCAATGAAAACGTGCGCGGTAAGGATGTGTTCATTCTGCAATCCACCTGTGCACCGACAAATGACAATCTGATGGAGTTGATCCTGATGGTCGACGCCCTGCGTCGCGCCTCGGCAACTCGTATCACGGCGGTCCTTCCCTACTTTGGCTACGCTCGCCAGGATCGCCGTGTGCGCTCCGCCCGGGTGCCGATTTCCGCCAAGGTAGTGGCGGACATGATGGTTAAAGCAGGCGTTGACCGCGTGATGACCATGGATCTACATGCTGATCAGATCCAAGGTTTCTTTGATGTCCCAGTGGACAACGTCTACGGTTCACCCATTCTGCTGGATGATATCGAGCGTCAGAATTACAGCGACCTCGTCGTGGTGTCGCCTGACGTGGGTGGCGTTGTTCGCGCCCGCGCAATTGCCAAACAGTTAAATGCCGATCTCGCCATTATCGACAAGCGTCGCCCCCAGGCTAACCAAGCCCAAGTGATGCACATTATCGGCGAGATTGAGGGTCGTACCTGTGTGGTGGTCGACGACATGATCGACACCGCTGGCACCCTTTGCAAAGCGGGTGAAGCACTTAAAGCGCACGGTGCAAAACGCGTGGTGGCTTACGCCACTCACCCGATCTTATCCGGTCCGGCCGTTGATAATATTACCAACTCTGTACTCGACGAAGTGGTGGTGACCGACACCATCCCGCTTTCCGACACGGCACGCCGTAGCGGTAAAATTCGTCAGTTGAGCGTTGCTGGCCTTATCGCAGAAGCGATTCGCCGTGTCAGCAACGAAGAATCAGTTAGCGCAATGTTTCACTAATTCGCTGACGATACAGCCCCCTTTTGGGGCCACGGAAACGTCGTCGTCTGGTCGCGGTCGGTGGCGTCTTCCTTACTTAAACTAAGAGGCAACTCAATGTCTGATTATATCCTAAAAGCCAGCGTTCGTAACGACCTGGGGAAAGGTGCGAGCCGCCGCCTGCGTCGTGCGAACCAGCAAGTACCCGCCGTTGTATACGGTGGTGAAAAAGGCGCGCAGTCTATCTCTGTCGAAAAAACTGCTTTCTACAAGGCGATTGAAGACGAGTCTTTCTTCTCTTCTGTCATCAAACTGATGATCGAAGGCACAGAAGAGCAAGTGGTTGTGCGTGACCTTCAGCGCCACCCGTTCAAACCATTGCTGATTCACGCTGATTTCTTGCGCGTTGATGCGACGCACGAAATCAACATGAACGTGCCACTGCACGTGGTAGGCGAAGAAACATGTGTCGGCATTAAAGACCAGGACGGTGAGCTGCACGTCATGGCCAACGAAGTGGCGATCAGCTGCTTGCCGAAAGACCTGCCTGACTATCTGGAAATCGATATCAGCGCAGTCGAGCTTGGCACTACGCTGCACTTGTCTGATCTTCACCTACCGGCTGGTGTCACCTCGGTTGACCTGGCCCACGGTGAAGAACACGACAACGCCATCCTCAGCATCACGAAAGTAAAAGTACGTGTTGATGAAGACGAAGAAGGCGAAAGTGAAGGCGAAGAAGGCGATAGCGCCGAGTAAGCCCCTTCTTAGCACCCGACTCTTAGCACTCTACTTGGGCTCATGGCTGCACGCCCCTTGTGATGCTAATATGAGGTTAAAATCAAGCGCTTCGGCGCTTGATTTTTTTTATGGTCGACGCTGACGGGGAGGTCATAATGTCTCCTGGAAATTTTGTATGAGGTGGGAAGATGAGCCAGGTAACAGCCATTATCGGACTAGGTAATCCCGGCGCAGAGTACCAAGCAACACGCCATAATGCGGGCTTTTGGCTGGTAGACGCGATTGCGCGTAGCGTCCATGCAGAATTGCGCCCAGAAAAGAAATTTTTCGGCCACTACGCAAAGGTGCGTATCGGCGACCATGAGCTGCACTTGCTTAACCCCGCCACCTTTATGAACCGCAGTGGCGCCGCGGTGGCCGCTCTGACTCAGTTCTTCAAGCTTAGCCCCGGCAATTTACTGGTGGCCCACGATGAACTCGACCTGCCACCCGGCCAAGCACGCTACAAAACCGGCGGCGGGCACGGTGGCCACAATGGCCTGCGTGACATCATCAGCGCGCTAGGCGATCAGGCATTTCACCGTTTACGAATCGGCATCGGTCACCCTGGCGAAGCTCGCCAAGTCACTAACTATGTGCTGGGGCGCCCGGGTAAGGGCGAACAGGAGGCGATCATTCGCGCCCTGGACGAGTGCATTGCCACGCTGCCATTAGCGCTCTCAGGCGACTGGGCCAAAGCCATGAACCAGCTACACAGCCTCAAGCCAGAATAGTCGCCGCCGGTAGCTGTCGGCTAGCGCATCTCGTAGAATGACGATCACGCTTATGCCACACCTTCTTATCTTCAAGAACTTTTTCTCAGGAACATTTTTATGGGTTTCAATTGCGGCATTGTCGGTTTGCCCAACGTCGGCAAGTCCACGCTATTTAATGCCTTGACCAAGTCAGGTATTGATGCAGAAAACTTTCCCTTCTGCACCATTGAGCCAAACGTGGGTATCGTTCCGATGCCCGACCCGCGTCTTGATAAGCTCGCCGAGATCGTCAAGCCGCAAAAAGTATTGCCGACCACTATGGAGTTTGTCGATATCGCCGGTTTGGTCGCAGGCGCTTCCAAAGGCGAAGGTTTGGGCAATAAATTCCTGGCCAACATCCGCGAAACCCAAGCCATCGCCCATGTGGTGCGCTGCTTTGACAACGACAACGTTATCCACGTGTCTAACCAAGTTGACCCGCGGGCGGACATCGAAACGATCAATTTAGAGCTGGCGCTGGCCGACCTGGATACCGTCGAAAAAGCCAGCCAACGTCTGGTTCGCTCGGTGAAGGGCGGTGACAAAGACGCCATTGCCACTAAGGCGATTCTTGATCGCATCCAGCCCCACGTGGCTGAAGGCTTCCCCCTACGCAGTTTTGGCCTGAGCGATGAAGAGCAGCGCCAAGTGAAAAGCTTCGGCTTTTTGACCCTGAAGCCCACCATGTACATCGCCAACGTCAATGAAGACGGTTTCGAGAATAATCCCTATCTGGATATTGTTAACGAGATTGCCGCCGAGGAAGGCGCGCTGGTGGTGCCCGTATGCAACCAGCTGGAAGCTGAAATTGCCGAATTAGATGATGAAGAGCGCGCCATGTTCTTAAGCGAGATGGGCATGGATGAACCGGGCCTTGATCGTGTTATTCGCGCAGGTTACTCGCTACTGGGCCTGCAAACCTACTTCACGGCCGGGGTGAAAGAAGTGCGCGCCTGGACAGTGAAAGAAGGCTCGACAGCCCCAGAAGCCGCAGGCGTGATTCACACCGACTTCCAAAAAGGCTTTATCCGTGCCGAAGTAGTCGCCTATGACGATTTCGTATCGCTCGGCGGTGAGCAAGGCGCTAAAGATGCCGGCAAGTGGCGCCTGGAAGGCAAAGAATACATTGTTAAAGATGGCGATGTCGTGCACTTCCGCTTCAATGTGTAACGAGTTTAACGGGTAACTGATCAGGACTTGGCAATTCATAGGCGTCCTTAGAGCGTTTAAGCGCTGCCTTACTGGCAGCGTAAAAGCCTGCTAGGGTTAGTACATGACTTTATTTCGCCTGCCCAGCTGGGCCCTTCGCCTAGTGACTAAATGCCACCTGAAGCTCGCCGCTATGCTGCTGCCGCTGACTATGCTTTCGGGTTGCGACACCAGCGAACCGACCGTTACCCAGGTTGCCCCACCCGAACCGGGTGGGACACTACAAGTGGCTACCCGCAACAGCGCCACTACCTATTTTGTCGATCGTGATGGCGCACCAGCCGGACCGGAGCACGACTTGGTTGAAGCCTTCGCCGACGCCCACGACTGGGAAGTCGAATGGACACTGCTAGCGTCGACCGCCGAGGTGCTTCAAGCCCTGAAAGAGGGCAAGGTACAGCTCGCCGCCGCTGGTCTCACCCACCTCCCTTCGCGCGATGAACACTTCCACCGTGGGCCCACCCACACCGATATCGTCGAGCAATTAGTTTGCCACCGCGACATGCGCCCCTTACCACGCCAAGTAGAGGAAATGGCCGGGGTCGATATTCACGTCACCGCAGACTCTAGCTACGCAGAAAAGCTCCAGAGCCTGGTCAACCAATACACCGGTATCGCCTTTGAGGAAGATTCTCGCACCACTGAAATGCTGCTGACCGAAGTGGCCGAAAAGCGTATCGACTGTACATTGGCCGACTCCAATATAGTACGCGTCGTACGCCGCCATTTCCCGCATCTAGAAGTTGCCATGAACCTCACCAGTGGCGATCGTCTCGGCTGGTATTTACCTGCCGGACAACAACCACTCGCCGAGATGGCCAATGAGTGGATGGCCAGCAACGAAGGCCAGGCAAGTATCGAGGCAGGCAACCAGCGTTACTACGCCTATATCGGCGAGTTCGATTTTGTTGACCTGCGCGCGCTCAACCAACGCATCGACGAGCGCCTACCTGCCTACCTCGATCTCTTTCTGGAAGCCGAAGCCGAGACCGGCATGCCTGCTGATCTTTTAGCCTCTCTCGCCTACCAGGAGTCGCACTGGGACCCACAGGCAATTTCCCCAACGGGTGTGCGCGGCATTATGATGCTGACCCAGAACACCGCCCAATCGCTGGGGGTCGATAATCGCCTTGATCCAGCGGCGGCCATCGACGGCGGCGCCCGCTACCTCGCCGACCGCCATGAGCGCCTGCCCGATACGCTTCCCGAACCGGACCGCACTTACTTGGCCTTGGCCAGCTACAACATTGGCCGCGGTCACGTGCTGGACGCCCGAAAGCTGGCCCGCGAGCTGGGCAAGGACCCAAACTCCTGGGAAGACATGAAAGAGGTGCTGCCGCTCAAAGCCGACAAACGCTATTACCCGCAGACCCGCTATGGCTATGCGCGGGGCTATGAGCCAGTGCACTACGTACAGCGAATCCGCAACTACCAGGACGTGATTAGCAACGCAATCGAATGGTTACCGCTGGAAGAGCGCTGATCAAGCATGCTAAAGGCAACGTCTTGCCAATCGCGCCTGGATAACGTGAGTCGCGGGCTTGACGCCGCAATGGCGGATGCGTATCATGCGCTTCCGTTAAAGGCTACGTAGCTCAGCTGGTTAGAGCACATCACTCATAATGATGGGGTCCCCTGTTCAAATCAGGGCGTAGCCACCAAGCGTATTCAAGCAGTACCGAAAAGCCCGCTGATTCGTCAGCGGGCTTTTTGCTTGCGTAGGGCGGTGTGTTATCAGCTTAATTTTGCACGGTTTAAGAACCCCACCAGCGCGCGAGTGAGATACTCAACATCGTTAGTGCCTGCGGTCTCCCGAATCGAGTGCATCGCCCACTGGGGCACGCCTACATCAATAGTGGGCACGCCAACTTCGGTGCTGGTGATAGGGCCGATGGTGCTCCCGCAGCCCATGTCTGCGCGAGTGACAAACGACTGCACTGGCACGTCCGCCTCGCGACACACATCGCGAAATAGGGCACCCGTGACGCTATTGGTGGCGTAGCGCTGGCTCGCATTCACTTTGATCACCGGGCCGCCGTTAACCGCCGGCCCATGCTGCTCATCGTGCTTATCGCGAAAATTAGGGTGCAAGGCGTGAGCGTTATCGCAAGAGATCATCAGCGATGACTGAATCAACTGAATCAGCGACTCTTCACTGCCCTTTTCACCCCCTTTGCCCACCTGGCCGTTAATACGTTTTAACACGTCCGCCAAGAAAGGGCCTTGGGCCCCGCAGGCGCTGGCGCTACCCACTTCTTCGTGGTCATTTGCCACCAGCAAAGCCCCTTGGCTACCATCGCAAGCCAGCAGCGCCTCTAAGCCAATAAAACAAGAGAGCAGGTTATCCAACCGGGCACTGGCCACCAGCTCTTGCTTAACACCGACCAGCGATGGCGGCTGAACATCGTAAAATCCTAATTCAAAGTCGACAACTTCTACAGCGCGCAGACCATGCTGCTCTTGCAGCCACTGGGCCACCAACTCATTTAGCGTGGCCGACTCGCTCTGCATCAGCACCGGCGCCATTTGCGTCTGCGGGTTTATTGGCCGCCCATTGTTCACATCGCGGTCAAGGTGTATAGCCAGGCTCGGCACCATCGCGATCGGTCGATCAACATTGAGCAACACGCTTTCTAAACGCCCATCGCCATGGCGCACATGCACCCGGCCAGCCAAACCAAGGTCGCGGTCAAACCACGGCGCCAGCATAACGCCGCCGTATACCTGCACACCAAGCTGCAACCAGCCAGCAGAGCGCTGCGTCGCATTGGGCTTTAGATGCAAGCCGGGGCTATCGGTATGGGCACCGATCATACGCAATCCAGTTAATTCAGACGCTGGTAGCTGAAAGGCAATAATCGCCGAGTCGTTACGCGTCACGTAGTAGCGTTTGCCCGGTGTTAGCTGCCAATTCGCCTTCTCTTCCAAGCGCTGAAAACCGGCTTGCTCCAATCGCGCGGCCATATTATGGGCAGCGTGCCACGGTGTCGGGGATTGGCGTAGAAAATCGCATAGGCGCGTTAAACGCTCTGCGTTGAAAATCTCGGGCATGGAAGTCCTCGTAACAGTAATGATTGAGTCTCATAGCGCAGGTGACCTGCTACAATACGTCCTCGGCCTACGCAACTCATGGGTCAAATGCGGGTCTAGGGAAGAATGAGTGTACACAAAACCGGGAGAGCTTGACTGATGAGCTTGTTTGCAACGCTTTCGCGTTCGGTCGCCCTGGCTGTGATGCTGGTTATTACCAGCCCAGCCGCACTAGCGCAACTTGAGCCGACCAACGAACAACGCCAGGCGTCAGTGGAAATCGCGGATTCGCTCCGCTACGGCCACTATGCTGATATTAACTTTGATGAAACGTGGTCGCAGGACGCCTTCCAACGCTATCTGGATATTCTTGATAGCCAACGTGCCTACCTGTTACGCAGCGATATCGCGTCTTATCGTCACTTAGAATCCGGCATGGCAGACGCTATCTTCGACGGTGACCTGGATGAGCTTTTCGCACTGTATAACACGTTCAGAGAGCGCCAGCGTGATCGCACCGAGTGGTCGCTGGCACAGCTTGATGAAGGGCTCGACTTTGATTTTGATAAAAACGAGCGCTTAGAAATTGATCGAGAAGATGCGCAATGGGCTACTCGGCAAAGTGAACTTGATGAGCTATGGCGCAAACGACTTAAAAACGATGCACTGACTCTGTCACTAACTGACCAGGATCAAGAGCAAATTGAAACCAATTTGCGCCAGCGCTATGAAGGTCAACTCACTCGGATAGAGCAAACCGAGCCTGAAGACGTTTTTGGTGTGATGATGGCTGCGGTCACTGGCACCATCGACCCGCATACGGGCTACCTCTCCCCACGCCAAAGCGAATCGTTTGATATTCAAATGAGCCTTTCGCTAGAAGGCATTGGTGCGCTACTCCAATCAGACGGTGAATACGTCAAAGTTTCAAGCCTTGTCCCGGGCGGCCCAGCGGAACGTGCGGGTGTTCTTGAGCCGGCTGATCGCATCATTGCGGTAGGTCAAGAAGATGGCGAGATGGTTAATGTGGTTGGCATGCGCCTGGACAACGTCGTTGACCTTATTCGCGGGCCTAAAGGCTCGGTGGTACGTCTTGACGTGATACCGGCTCAGGCGGTCGATATGACTCGCTCCCAAGTCGTCGAAATCACCCGCGACACCGTGGATCTCGAAGACCAAGCCGCTCAGAGCGAAGTAATTGAAGTCGAACGCGACGGCGAACCGCACCGTCTTGGGGTTATCGAAGTCCCCACCTTCTACGTCGACTTTGACGCCTGGCAAGCGGGCGATGATGACTATCGCAGTACCACCCGTGATGTTGCCAAGGAAGTTGAACGCCTGAAAGAAGAGGGTGTGGAAGGCATTGTGCTTGATCTGCGCAACAACGGTGGCGGTGCGTTGCAGGAAGCCAATTCGCTTATCGGCCTGTTTATTGATCGCGGCCCCACTGTTCAAGTGCGTGACGCCCAAGGCCGCATACAACTGTATGGCGACAGCGAAGCAGGGACACTCTACGACGGCCCACTTGGCGTACTGGTAAATCGCCTTTCCGCCTCCGCTTCAGAGATTTTTGCCGGCGCGATTCAGGACTACGGTCGCGGCCTGGTACTGGGCACACCGACATTTGGCAAAGGCACAGTGCAAACGCTTAATGAGCTGAGTCATGGGCAAATTAAGCTAACCCGCGCCAAGTTCTATCGCATTTCCGGCGATAGCACTCAAAACCGCGGCGTTGAACCAGATATCACCTACCCCAGCCTGATCGACCCCGAGCGAATTGGCGAAAGCAGCCTCGACAATGCGCTGGAATGGGATACCGTTCAGAACGTCCAGTATCGTCGCTATGGCGAGCCGGAAACCATGCTGGACAAGCTGATAGCTCAGCACGATGCACGCGCTCAGGATAACGCAAACTTCCGCTATTTAGAGCGCCAATCCACTCTAGCCCGCCAGTTACGCGAGCAGCACACCAGCGTGAGCTTAAATCGCGAGCAGCGTCAGCGCGAAATGGAAGCCCAGGAAGCCGAACAGCTCTCGTTGGAAAACCAACGCCGTCGCGCACTTGGCCTTGATGAACTGGACGAGTGGATGGATGCTCGAATGGACGAAGTTGATAGCACGGAAGAGGCTGATAGCACAGAGGACGACGCACTGGCCGTTGATCGTGCCTACGTACTCGAATCAGCTGAAATCCTACTCGACTACGCTCACTTGCAAGAGACAAGACAGTTAGCCGTCAAACGCTAATAGCATTCAGTTAAGTAAGCTGTACGCAGAGCTACAAACGCCCCCTTTTTGTCAAGAGGCGGCGTTTTGGTTTTAACATAGCACCGCCAATCGGGTGGGGCGACCCCCCATTTTAGTCAAGCGCCTAGTGAGCGCCACTAACTGAACGGCACTGCCTTCACTGCCTGCCTGTATAATTTCAAGCGCCCAGGCAGGCAGCTGTGGCGCAAGCCGGTAATACACCCACTGCCCTTCGCGCTGGTCAATCAGCAGTCCGCACTGGCGCAACTGAGCCAAGTGGCGCGACACCTTAGGCTGCGACTCCTGCAGCGCATAGGTCATTTCACACACGCATAGCTCCTGCTCTTGAGCGATCAAAAGCACCAGCATCAAACGTGTTTCATCGCTTAAACACTTAAACACTTGAAGCGCTTGGGGTGTGTTTGCTTTGCCCACCATTAACGTCCTAAACCAGTAGATTATGAACGTAGTTTACGTCATCAGAGGAGCAATATAATAGCGCAGGTATCGACACATGGCTTAACCAACGTGAAGGGAAAAGTAAATCAGCGTGAGAGAGTTAGGAACAGGACAAGCTAGAAGGAAGGGTAACGCGAGGTGGATTAGCAGCTGGCTCCCCGAGCAGGACTCGAACCTGCGACCCAATGATTAACAGTCATTTGCTCTACCAACTGAGCTATCGGGGAACGTTTACCGCAAAAAAAAGGTAGTATTACAGCAATTTGGCTCCTCGAGCAGGACTCGAACCTGCGACCCAATGATTAACAGTCATTTGCTCTACCAACTGAGCTATCGAGGA
>NZ_JAWJUW020000021.1:0-56160 GCF_033052795.2 Halovibrio sp. HP20-59 | reverse complement strand
GCCTTGTCATGAGGGGATCCTAGACTGGGGGAACAAGTGCTCTTTATATAAGAAAATTTATAGTGAGTCACTTAGCACCACGAGTACTTGCAGACTGAGAAGTTTATTACGCTGCTCTTGGGTAAGCAGTTTCCAAAGCCGCAGTACACGTTTAAACATATAAAACCTATTATCAACTTTTTAAAAGAATGAAATATGCGCGACAGGCATTTAGGAAACTGGAGGTTGTTCAATAAACCTATCACTATTGATTACACTGACTTGATATCGCGCCCAACCGAGTAATAAGTAAACCCTTTCTTGCGCATACGTGCTGGCTGGAAAATATTGCGCCCATCAAACAGCGTGGCTTCATTAAGTTGGGACTTGATAAGATCAAAATCCGGCGCCCGAAAGCTCTGCCATTCAGTCACGATCACGAGCGCATTGGCACCTTTGAGAGCAGCCTCCTTCGTACCACACAGTGTAAGGTCGTCACGCGTACCATAAATGCGCTGCGTCTCTTCCATGGCTTCAGGATCATAAGCTTGCACTTTAGCGCCAGCTTGCCATAGTGCCTCCATCAACACGCGGCTAGGCGCTTCCCGCATATCATCGGTGTTTGGCTTAAAAGAAAGCCCCCATAACGCAAAAGTCTTGCCTTCTAGCTGACCCGCAAAGTGACGATGAATTTTCGCGAAAAGCGTCGTCTTTTGCTCTTGATTTCGGGCTTCAACGGCCTTGAGCAATTTGGCATCAAAATCGATGTTACCTGCCGTGCGAATCAGTGCCTGAACATCTTTGGGAAAGCATGACCCCCCATAGCCCACCCCAGGATAAATAAAGTGATAGCCAATACGCGGGTCAGAGCCAATGCCCTGACGAACCATTTCAATATCGGCACCTAACAACTCGGCAAGGTTGGCCATCTCGTTCATGAAACTGATCTTGGTGGCTAGCATGCAGTTAGCCGCATACTTTGTTAACTCGGCGCTTCGTACGTCCATGACGATAACTTTGTCGTGGTTGCGATTAAATGGCGCATAAAGCTCACGCATCACTTCTATGGTGTCGTCGTTTTCAGTACCGATGATAATACGGTCGGGTTTCTGGCAGTCGGCAACGGCGCTGCCTTCTTTCAGAAACTCAGGGTTGGAAACCACATCAAATCTCAGGTCACCTCGGTCACGCTTGGCGAGAACTTCTTCTACTTTAGCTTTCACTTTATCGGCAGTGCCTACAGGCACCGTCGACTTATCAATGATGATCTGATCGCTCTGCATATGCTCGGCGATAGTTTGCGCCACCGCCAGAACATATTTGAGATCAGCCGAGCCATCCTCTTCTGGTGGCGTTCCGACAGCAATAAACTGCACTTGGCCATGCTTGACGCCTGCCTCGGCATCGGTCGTGAATTCTATTCGTCCCGCAGCATAATTTTCCCGCACTAGGGATTCCAGGCCAGGCTCATAAATAGGAATGTGCCCTTGAACTAGTCGCTCGACTTTATCAGCGTCCACATCAACGCATACCACATGATGCCCTACATCAGCCAAAATGGCGCCCTGTACTAATCCTACATAACCTGTCCCAAATACCGTAACGTTCATGCTGTTCCTTTCCTATTTCTGGTAGCTCTCACTACTGCACAGATGCAGTGTTCGGCCGCGAAAGCGCTCACACTTGATAATAATCACGATACCAAGCAACAAAACTTGCAACGCCCTCTTTTACCGGTGTTGCCGGTTGATAATCAACCGCCTTTTTGAGCTCGGTGCTATCGGCATAGGTATCTGGAACGTCACCTGGCTGAAGGGGTAATAAATCCTGCTTGGCAGTTTTGTCTAGCGCTTGCTCAAGCGCCTCAATGTAAGTACTCAGCTTCACAGGGTTATTATTGCCAATATTAAACAGACGATAAGGCGCATTACTGGTGGCAGGATCTGGATCATCGCTATTCCACTCGGCATTAGGTTCAGCAATCTGATCACTGGCTCTTACCACGCCCTCTACAATGTCATCCACGTAGGTAAAATCACGGGTATGGTTGCCATGGTTGAACACCGTAATTGGCTCATCCGCCAATATGCTTTTGGTGAACTTGAACAGCGCCATGTCTGGCCGGCCCCAAGGGCCATAAACGGTAAAGAAGCGAAGCCCGGTCGTTGGTAATCCAAACAAATGGCTGTAGCTGTGCGCCATCATTTCATTGGCCTTTTTCGTCGCCGCATAAAACTGTAAGGGATGATTGGCACCATCGTGTTCCGAAAACGGCATCCGCGTATTAGCGCCATAAACCGAGCTAGTGCTAGCGTAAGTTAAATGCGGTGTTTTCGCGTAGCGGCAGGCTTCCAACACATTGGTAAACGCGATGATGTTGCTCTCCACATAGCTGTGTGGATTTTCAATGGAATAGCGCACTCCCGCTTGCGCTGCTAAATGAATAACTCGATCAAATTTGTGTTCTTCAAAACAAACCGTCACCGCTGCTTGATTGGCTAGATTCTCACGAATGAAATGAAACGGAGTTCCTATCTCTGCCGATAAAGCATGCAGTTTTTCAAGACGGCTCTCTTTAATGTCGACATCGTAATAATCATTGACACTATCAAAACCGACGACTTCGTCGCCCCGCTCCAATAGACGGATGGCGGTGTGGAAGCCAATAAAACCTGCAGCGCCGGTCACCAGAATTTTCATACTTATCCCCTTTTAAATCCTTAGCTTACCTACTGATATTTGTAGGTGCCGTATCCGTAATAGCCCGACGCGCCTCTAGAGGAAATTTTAACGCCGTTCAAAATCGCACCTTGTATTTCAAGTCCACTACCTTCGAGGCGCTTTTTCGCCATTCGTATTTCACGTACTGAGTTCTTATCAAATCTTGTTACCAGCAGGGTAGTGCCACAATATTTACCCGCTACACAGGCGTCGGTTACGGCGAGCACAGGCGGAGTATCGACAATCACCATGTCGTACATTTCGCTTAAATCTTCCAGGGCCTGCTCAAATCCAGGGCGCATTAGCAATTCAGAAGGATTATTAGCGACGACACCCCGGGTAATAACATCATAATGAGCGATCCCCGTGGGCTTAATAATATCCTCAAGCGTCAGTTCGCCACTGAGAAACTCTACCAGACCGCCTGAGCTCGCTTGGCCAAAGGCATGATGCAAATTACCTTTACGAAGATCTGCATCAATGATGAGAACCTTCTTGCCCGCCATTGCCGAAATGGCGCCTAAATTGATGCTAACAAAGCTTTTACCGACACCAGGGCTCGGCCCTGTCAACATAATACGGTTATTGCGACCATCCATCATGGTAAAGTGCAGGCTGGTACGTAGGCCACGCAATGACTCAAGGGAGAGGTCCATAGGGTCTCGCTGTGCTAGCACGCCTCCGACCACGCTCTTTGACGCTTTTTTCCCACGCCTTTTTAACGCCCGATTGAGTTTTCGCTGGGCTGAAGACTGCGGCACCGAGGCATACACCGTAAGGCCTACACTTTCTAACTGCTCGGATGACTCAATACCGCGCTTTAATAGCTCCCTCAACAATATATAACCGGTAATTAATAGAAAACCTAGCGCCGTATAGAGTACTAAAAGACGAAATGAATTAGGCGCGATCTGCCCACTAAGCACAGCATTATCAATAATCCGGATATTACCGATTGTGCCTGCCCGGGCGACTTCGAGTTCTTGCACTTTGTTAAGGATATTGACGTATATCGCCTGAGTAACCTCGACCTCCCGCGTCCGTCTTAACACTTCTTGCTGGGCTGCCGGAAGCTCTTTAACCCTGGCATTGAGCTGTTGTAGGTCTTTTTCAATCTGACGACGCTGACGAAGTAGCGCTTGATAATTAGGGTGGCTGGGGGTGAACCGCTGAGCAAGCTCAGCTTCTTGAAATTCCAACTCGTCAAGACGTGTATCAAGCTCGATATAACGCTGAATAGCCGCCTGAGCCTCACTGCTAAGATCTACGCTATCCAGATTTGACCGGTAGTCGTTTAGATTTTGCTCCGCTAAATCTAGCTGTTCACGTAGTTCAGGCGCTTGTTTTTTAAGAAACTCAAGGCTTTGCTGCGCTTGTTCGGATTGACGTTCGATATTTTGGGTTAAAAAGGTTTGTGCTACGGCGTCCAAACTACGGATAATTTCCCTGGGCTCCTCCCCTTGCATCATTAAGCGAATCATACCGGTGGCACCGCCGCCACCAGCGACTTCGACTACTTGCAATCGGCTGGCAATACGTCGAATGGCCGAGGTCTTGTGCTGTCGAATCAGCACATATTGGGCGCCTTCGGCAGCGTCAAAGCTTTCAATAGTGAGCTCAAGGCCACCATTAAAAAAGACCTCTGGGCGACCTAGCGTACCCGTGACTACACGATTATCACCTTGCATAACGTAATAGGTGTCTTCGGGGCCACGCTCAACGATAAACCTCTGCCCTCGACTACTATCATCGGTGTTAAATCGAGCCACATTAATGCTCTCATTACCCCATACATGCGGATAACCCGCCATAAAATCAGGCCGGGGGATGCCTCTACGTAATACCAAGCCACCGATGAAAGGTAATTCAACGGGCGAAATAATGAAATCGCTTCCTACCCGCTCCACGACCTGGCCCAGCACCATCCGCGACTGCAGGATTTGCAGCTCTGCCGATGTATTGAATTCTCCTGCAGCTGGACCGGTAACATTCTCAACACCACCTAGGGGGCTAACGGTATTACGTCGTTCAACTTGAACCAGCGCATCGGCACGGTAAACGGGCGTTGCCAGCATGCCGTGTACAATACCAATGAAGGCAAATATTAAAGTAACGACAATGATTAGCCACTTTCTGCGAAAGAGCGCGCCAAACAGTCGGCTCAGATCTATTGTCTCTTCCTGGGTACTCTGCTGTAATGAGTCTGACATTGGTTCTATCGCTACACTCTCAGTCACACACCGTTAGGCATATGAAAATGGATAATTAAAAAGCTTTAAATTGTTTACCACACGCTTTTACCGTCGGTATTTTTAAGCTTTTTTCGCCACGCTAAACTTGCCGTTTTAATCGTGTCATAAACTAGCTGACAGACCTCATCGCTACGCTGATAAGGATCAGGGATATCTCGATCATCAATTGGTTTATCGGTTCTCCACATACCAAACAGTAGCGTTTTCCCCAACATCTCAGGCCATTTACGCGCAATGACCTGCCTTTGCTTGGCACTCATCACAAGAATAAGATCGGCATTGGCTAGTAGACGACGGTCAACCGACCGCGCCTGATGCTGGTCGAGGTCGTACCCATCTGCCTTCGCAAGCACCGCTATCCGCTTATCTGCTCCGCCTTTCCCCGCGGCGAGACCTGCCGACATCACTGCAATGTCAGTAAGCCCCTGCTGCAACATGGCAGCAGCAAGCGGGCTTCGGCAGATATTGCCGGTACAAACAACAAGGATACGTTTTAGCATATTAAAGTAAGTCGTTCAGGCCATCACTACTATTGCCCAAACTACCAGGTAAGTTGAGGGAAGGCAGAAGAAGGCTAATAACGCGGTTCCAGCGAGCTATTGGTGCGGTGGTTACGTAGACCACGTCTTTGGGCTCTAATTGGAAATTACTTGCCATCACGAAGGCGATCGCATTGCTAATATCTAACTGATAAACAGTGGCGAGTTTTGCCGCACCAGGCTCATTACGACGCAGTACAAAGATACCAGAAGGCTCTGCGGTCTGTTCATTGACCCCACCTGCACGTGCTAATGCATCTGTTAGTGATAAGCGCTCACGGTTCATGCGTAGGTTTCCAGGCGAGCGCACCTGACCCAACATAGCGACGCCTTGGTTATCAGCGCTGGGAAAGTGCAATAAATCCCCATCTCTAAGCAAGCGATTTTGACGTTGATCGCCTTCACTTAACAAGTCGAAAAGTGATAGCTGCTCTTCTATACCGTTGCGAAATAAAAGCATTTCATGCCAAAAAGCATTTTCTGTTGGCCCCCCCACTTCATTAACAGCATCCAGTATGGTCATCGGCACGTTGGTGACAGGAACCGATCCAGGCGAAGCAACCGCGCCAGTGACATGAAAGCGTTTAGAGTTAAAGGCGGCGATAAACACGTCTATTTGCGGTTCTGTTAGATAATCGGCCAATCTCCGTGTTAATTGCTGGCGAACCTCTTCGGTGGTTTTTCCTTCCACATGGACACGACCGATAAAAGGGTAAAAGATCGTTCCATCTGAACGTACTATGTTGCCTGACTCAGCGGCACTACGTTCGCCGCCAGTAGGAATTGTTAGTTCTGGGTGGTCATAAACAATGATACTTAGTATGTCACCTACCCCCAATGTATATTCATACGCTGAAATTTCTTCACGCAGCTCTTGGGTAACAGGGTGCACACGCCTTTCTTGTAATTTTTGCGACCAAATCATTTCCGGCGTAATCGGCTTGATATCGACTAGTCGCTTTAAATTAGGCGACTCCGACTCTGGAGCATCGTAATCAATATTCCCCCCTGGCGCTAAGGAGCAACCTCCTATCAGTAGTGCAAGCGAGGCAACAATCAGTAAGCGAAAAATAGTTTGTTTTCTCATAACAACATCTACCTGAGCGTGAATCGAGTGAGAGACCGTGAGGACTACGTTTCTATAAGAGGCGATTCCCGGTCGTTTGTAGCGTACGTTTGGCGTTTTTTATCTTCGTGATTTTAGACACGCTACCGCCCCGAGGTATTATTGGCGCATCCTCGAGGCCGGCTAATTTATCAGTTATTTGTTCCTGAACGCGCATAGACTCAGGGTCAAAGCGGTTTTATTACCGCACTCAGACAACGTAAAAACCATCTACCATGACTTACTCTAATCCGCAGGCGCAGTTGAATTTTTTCGGCAACGCTGTGGCCTTCTCATACACAAAATACTGGCCTATTAATCAATTAGTTTTGCCTGCCATTGACACTATTAATCACTAAACCCACCTTCGGGATCGCTTCTACCTCTTCCATAGAAAGCTTAATTTTTCCAAGTTGGCCCGTATTATTTGTTAATACGCCGTCAGCAAGCCCTTCTGAATGAGCGGGCGTCTTAGTAGACGCTTTTTTTGCCAAATGATGGAGAGGAGAAGACAGCCAAAAATGATCGACGATATCTGACTGGGGTTGGTAGTCCGTAGGGGCTGCAATCAGTAGTTCACGTATTTTCACAGCATCTTGATTTTTACATGCTGCCTCTAGCTGAGAGAGAACGGGTTCAAGCTCATTCCAAGCTAAAAAACCTTCTGATGCTGTCATTATTCGAGGATGCCGCGTTTTCGTTGCACTGTTTGTTGCTAACAATTCCTCATATAACTTCTCACCTGGGCGCAACCCGGTAAACTTGATCAGGATTTCGCCCTTTTTATCGAGAAGGATTTCTTTTGCTTGAACGGCGACTGTCTTTGCATCAGTAGGAACGGACATAAAGCGATAGCTCAACCCCGACAGCTTCACCATCCGAGTAGCAAGCTCGACAATTTTCACCGGATTGCCCATATCCAGCACAAAGACATCCCCTCCTGTTGCCATGCCACCGGCTTGAATCACCAGTTGGGAGGCTTCAGGAATAGTCATGAAGTAGCGGGTAATATCGGGGTGGGTAACGGTGATAGGCCCCCCCTTCTCTATTTGCCGACGAAAGAGTGGCACCACCGAGCCTGAAGAACCAAGCACATTGCCAAACCGCACCATTGAAAAACGCGTATCCGTTTGTTTATCTGCACAGGCTTGGCAAACCAGCTCGGCCATGCGCTTGCTGGCGCCCATCACATTCGTTGGCCGAACCGCCTTATCCGTGGAGACCAGCACAAAAGACTCAACGCCTTCTTTTATAGCGGCATTGGCGACTTCCATAGTGCCAAAAACGTTATTAAGCACACCTTCTGCGGGATTAAACTCAACGAGAGGCACATGCTTATAAGCAGCAGCGTGATAAATAGTGTCGACTTTAAAGGTACGGATCAGGCGGGATATAACGTCACCATTTCGCACCGAGGCCAATGCAGGCTTAACCTCAACGCTTAGCTTATCCTTCTCAATCAATTGAGCAAGATCTTGATCGATCTTATAAAGAGAGTATTCAGATGAATCAACGATGATTAGTCGTTCAGGAAGCAGCCGAATAATCTGTCGACATAACTCACTACCAATTGAGCCACCAGCCCCCGTTACCATGACCGATTTATGGGCAATATTAGCACCCATTAATTTGGGGTCAGGGGGGACAGGATCACGACCGAGTAAATCTTCAACACGCACATCGCGAAGCTCATTGAACTTCGCCTTGCCTGAGACAATATCTGCCATGTCTGGAATGGTTTGTACCGGTATCGACATCGGTTCTATGGATTCGATGACCTCTTGTCGCCTTGCGCGTGTTGCCTCAGGAATGGCTAACAGGAACTTCTCTACCCCAAAATCTTCAATTATTTTTGGGGTCGATTCAGGGCTATAAACTCTTAACCCCTGCACATGAGTCCCCTGCAAAAGGGGCGCATAATCAACAAAACCTACCGGTTCGTAGTCGCGCCCATGGCGTAAAGAAACCACCAACTGGCGCCCTGCAGCACCCGCGCCATAAATCAACACCCGGGTTTTTTGTAGCTGCTGACCGCGCTGATACATTAGCCGTAGCGCCAGCCGTATGCCGCCAATGGTAATGAAGGCCAGCATTGCGTAGATGAAAGGCACCGATCTAGGCACGGGCAAATTAAGCACCATGCTGACGATGTATAGCGTCAATGCCGAACCAAGAACACCTGCTGATAACGCCTGCAACGCTTTAATATCCATGAAACGCACGATTGAACGATAAAAACCAAGGCGGATAAAAATGAACAAGCTGACGGGCACCATGACCGGCAAAGCCAACCACACCGAACCATTGACCAAAAACGCTAGCGAATCTAACCGCAACAGCATCGCCAGCATAAAGCTGCCAACCATCAACAAGGTGTCAACAAGGAGCTGAATCAGCTGCTTGTGGCGTCTTGTTAACCCGAATAACGTCTTGATGAAAAACATCATAACGGCTTCCCCATGTTTGACCCTGCCAATACCCAATCGCCAACAACTAATGAGCCATGCCACTTATACTTACTTAATCTTAACAGTAAATTACATTTTTAATTTTGCCGTATGAATCCTAGAAAAATCTAAAATTTCTCTATAAATAGTTAATAAACAAACACTTAAATCCATCAAAGCGGCTTAATTTTTCACTGACGAACCCAGCATACAAGCAATTTTTTTCTATTCCGAGAAATCCTAGTTACTTTTCTACACGTTTATAAACCGATTCGCAACACTAAAGGCGGGTTTCGTACTACCAAAGGATCGCTTTTTGAGGATTAGGCGCAGCGTGGGGCGGTGATAGGAAAATGCCATATTTGCTAATTTTAATGAATTTTTTATTATAAACAATTGTATTTTAAAGATTTAATTTTTAAAAATACTCAGCACAAAACTTTAAACTGGCGCATCATTTTTCCCAACACTCAGTTACATAGTATTGATACGCGGATAAGAGACGTGCAAAACCCGCCTCAAAATACTCCATATTTTCAGTGGCTTATAATGAAAATAAAAGAGTTTCATACGCCATTTTCAGAACCCCAAAGAAGGGCGGTTAGCAGGGATACGTCATTAAGCTTGAGGTTTTTATTACTTTCCTGCGCTAGGGGGTTGGCTGATTTGATCAACAAACCTATCCAGTGCTTCAAACAGATCTTCACGGATAGGCCCGGCCTCGTTGACCAAGTGATGGCGGGCTTCCGGGTGGCGATGGATGTCGGCGTTGGGAAACTTCTTCGCCAGAATCGCCAAATTCCACTCCCAATCGACGGTCAGGTCCTCTTCACCCTGGAGGATCAAGGTAGGTAGCGGGTTGGGCTGTAACGCCAACAGGCGTGGCATCCAGCGGCGCATCGCGCTCACCCAGGCAACGCTTAAGCGCTCTGGCTGCAGCGGGTCGCCCTCACGTAAGAATTTGTTGAACTGCTCATCAGTAGAGTTGGGCCGGTATTTACGCGGCAACTCCTTTAAAAACGGACTGGCTATCAGGTGCAACCAGCTTGTTTGGCTCCACCCCCAAGGGCGAACCAGAGGCGCCAGTAACACCAAACCTGACCAGCCTGCGGCCTCGCGCCGGGTGAGCGCATCAGTGGCTAGAATCGCCCCGCCGGTGCTTTGACCCACCCCCAGCCACGGCGTGGGTGCCATGCCCTGGCTCTTTAAGGTTGTCTGCAAATGGTCGAGGCAGTGCTGGTAGTCGTCAAAATCGTCTATTTCAGCCCGTGCGCCACTGGAAAGACCGTGGCCGGGCAGGTCCCACAGCACCACCCGCCAGCCCTTGGCCAGCAGGCGTTCGAGCAGGTGGCGATATAGCCCCATGTGATCAAAGTAGCCGTGTACCACAAAGGCGGTGCCTATCGGCTGTGGCGGGCTCCAAACCTGGCACCACAGCGCAAAACGCCCCGTATCGATAAAACCTGCGTGGACTGCGTGCGTATCCACGAGCAGCGTTTCTAGGCCATAAAGCTGAAAATAATCTTGTACCGCGTCTGCCAGTTCATTACCTGGCAGTAGCCTCATTAGGGCGCTATCGCCTGAGGCGTGGCGGAATATGCCTTCCAGATGTTGGAAATCGCCCATCGTTGTTTCTCCATAACGCCATTTTCCGTTGGCCTAGACACGGCAGATGGATCGCGTACCCAACAACCTAACTAGTCATTTGGTCGAGCATTTTAGTGCTTTACAGTCTACGCTGTTTACATGCCCGAGCAGCTGTGGAATTATTTTCCATAAATATATTTTACTCTGCTCGCGGCAACTATATTGCCCACGGGCATCATCACAGGAGAAACCCCATGAGCGAGCGTATCACGCGCCACCGTCTACAAGTGGCAGCCGATTTAAATCGTTTTATAAATGAGCAGGCGCTACCGGGAACGGGCATTGAAGAAAATGCTTTTTGGACCGGTGTCGATGCCTTATTTCATGATTTGACACCCAAAAATCGCCAGTTGCTAGAAGAACGCGACTCACTGCAAGAAAAACTCGACGCATGGCACCGTGAAAATCCTGGCCCAGTCAGCGATATGCCGGGATACCGCCGCTTCTTGAAAGAGGTTGGCTACCTAGCAGAAGCCCCGGCTAACGTTAAAGCAACCACTGCCAACGTTGACCGTGAAGTCGCCGTTCAGGCAGGCCCGCAGCTGGTCGTACCGGTCAGCAACGCCCGCTATGCGCTGAATGCGGCTAACGCACGCTGGGGCAGCCTTTACGACGCGCTGTACGGCACCGACGTGATTCCCGAGGAAGACGGTGCGGAAAAAGGCACCACTTTCAACCCAAAACGTGGTGCCAAAGTCATTGCCTACGCCCGTGGCGTGCTTGACCGCGCCGCCCCGCTAGCGACTGGCTCTCACCGTGATGCGGTTAAATACGCCATTCGCGACGAGCACTTGGTGGTAACCCTTGAAGGCGGTCGCGAAACCGGCCTGAAGGATGCGGGCAAGCTGATCGGCTTCAACGGCGATACCGCCGCACCGGAGGCCATCCTGCTGAGCAACAACGGCCTACACCTGGAAATCCAGATCGACGCCAACGATTCCATCGGCAAAACCGATCCGGCTGGCGTGAAAGACGTGGTGGCCGAAGCCGCCCTGACCGCCATTATGGATTGCGAAGACTCAGTTGCGGCGGTGGATTCAGAAGATAAGGTCGGTGTTTACAGTAACTGGCTCGGCCTGATGAAAGGCGACCTGGAAGAGAAGATCGACAAAGGTGGCAAGACGTTTACCCGCAAGCTTAACGCCGACCGCACCTGGCAAACTACCGATGGCAGCAGCGTCACGCTACCCGGACGTTCGCTGATGTTCGTTCGCAATGTGGGTCACCTGATGACGACACCAGCGATTTTGGATGCGAACGGCAACGAGCTGCCGGAAGGCATTTTGGACGCCGTGGTGACTTCGCTGCTCGCGCTGCACGACTTGAAAAAAGATGCCGATCAACCGCGCAACTCGCGCACCGGGTCGGTTTACATCGTTAAGCCAAAGATGCACGGCCCTAAAGAAGTCGCGTTCGCCAACGAATTGTTTAGTCGCGTTGAAGATATTCTGGGCATGAACCGCGACACCCTGAAAATGGGCATCATGGACGAAGAGCGCCGCACCACGGTTAACCTGAAAGCGTGTATCGCTGAAGCGGCCTCCAGGGTGGCGTTTATCAACACCGGCTTCCTCGACCGCACCGGCGACGAGATGCACACCGTGATGGAAGCGGGCCCTATGGTGCGTAAAGGCGATATGAAGAGCGCCGCCTGGATTCAGGCCTACGAGAAGAGCAACGTGCAAGTAGGCCTAGCCTGCGGGCTGCGCGGCCGCGCCCAGATCGGTAAAGGCATGTGGGCGATGCCTGACCTGATGCACAACATGCTGGAGCAGAAAATCGGCCATCCCAAAGCGGGTGCCAACACCGCTTGGGTGCCGTCCCCTACGGCTGCCGCTCTGCACGCCTTGCATTACCACCAAGTAAACGTCACCGACGTTCAGCGCGAGCTGGAAGAGCTGGGTGAGCCCGACTACTTGGACGACCTACTCACCGTGCCGGTAGCGGAAAACGCCAACTGGTCGGATGAAGAGAAGCAGCAGGAACTGGACAACAACTGCCAGGGTATTTTGGGTTACGTAGTGCGCTGGGTAGAGCACGGCGTAGGCTGCTCAAAGGTACCGGATATACACGACGTGGGCCTGATGGAAGACCGCGCCACGCTGCGTATCTCCAGCCAGCACATTGCCAACTGGCTACACCACGGTATTGTCGATGCACCGCGAGTGGAAGAGACGCTCAAGCGCATGGCCAAAGTAGTCGACGAACAGAACGCCAGCGACCCGACCTACACCGCCATGAGCGCTGATTTTGAAGGCTCGACTGCTTTCAAAGCCGCCTCTGACCTGATCTTCAAAGGCCGCGTACAGCCTTCCGGCTACACCGAACCGCTACTGCACGAGTGGCGCCAGGTGCATAAGGCCAAGGTGCATAAAGCGTAGTCACTTCGTTTTATGATGACATCAGCCTCGAGGCTCAACCCTCGGGGCTTTTTTGATAAAGGAAAACAACAATGACCATCATGACCGCCGAACAAATCGAACACTTCCTCGACGATGTATTTCCCCAGCGGATAGGCAAGATCGAAAGCGTGGGTGACATGACCTCCACCATGCGCTTGAAGGTTGGCGTTGAGCACCTGCGCCCAGGCCCGCGGGTTTCAGGCCCCACCATGATGGGCTTTGCCGATGTTGCCATGTACGTCGCCATTCTGGCGCAAATAGGCCCCGAACCCATGGCCGTGACCAGCGACCTCAACTGCCACTTCCTGCGCGCGGCATCGGGCGACCATGACATTATCGCCCACGCCAAACTGCTCAAGCTCGGCCGCCGCCTGGCCGTTGGTGAAGTTCTGGTGGTTTCCGCCGCCGATGAGACCAAGCCGGTGATCCATGTCACCGCCAGCTATATGTTGCCGGGAAAAACCTAACACTACCTATAAGCCACTGATTTTAAATATTAATCAAGGGCGCGCCAGCGGAATACTTTTCGTGTTACGATTTTCAGGTGCGTTATCGTCACCGTTTTAAACGCCATCCTAAAACATTTGCTCATTTTCCCACCAGGGTTGGCGGTTTTTTAATGCTCATATCCAATATTTTGCCCGACCCCCAAACCCTGAATGCCATTCAGGGTGAGCACGAGGCCTCTCTGGTACTGGTTTCCTGGCTAGTGGCCTTAGCAGCTTCGTACGCAGGTCTGGATATTATCAAGCTGGTCAGCAACATGTCTCGGCCGATGTGGCGTCGCGTATGGCTTTGGGCAGGGGCCAGCGCTATGGGGCTGGGGGTTTGGAGCATGCACTTTATTGGCATGTATGCCTACCAGCTTGATTTTCCGGTAAGCCATGCGCCCATGCTTACCTTACTGTCGATTATTCCCGCCATTCTGGGCAGCTTTAGCGCTATGTGGGTACTTTCCCGCGATGCCCCTTCACATCGCGCCCTGCTATTGGCCGGGCTAGGCCTCGGCGCCGGTATCGGAGTGATGCACTATAGCGGCATGGCCGCGATGCGCGCGCCAGCAGAGCTTTATCACGCCCTGGACCTTTTCTTGATTTCGCTGCTCGTGGCGATTGGCCTCGGCGTGTTAAGCGTTTATGCCTACCGCCTCTGCCAGCATGAGTGGGGAATGCAGCGCTCCAGGACCTGCGCCTTCATTGCCGCGCTGTGTGTTTCCGTTGCGGTATGTGGCATGCATTATGTTGCCATGCAGGCCGCCTGGTTTGTGC
Organism: Halovibrio sp. HP20-59; assembly: GCF_033052795.2. Taxonomy (NCBI): domain Bacteria; kingdom Pseudomonadati; phylum Pseudomonadota; class Gammaproteobacteria; order Oceanospirillales; family Halomonadaceae; genus Halovibrio; species Halovibrio sp. HP20-59. The sequence goes on along the minus strand of NZ_JAWJUW020000021.1, from coordinate 41,800 downwards.
CAGACCCCAGTGCCGCAGCGTCTTCCTTATCGTCAGCCTCGCATTGGCTTATTGCTGTTATTGGTGGCGTTGCCGTATTAACAGCACTGCTTGCCCTGGTGGCGACCCAGGTACAGCGACGCCTGGATGACAGCCAGCGCCATGAACACATGACCCATACCCGCTTGCTGGAAGTCATCTCCTCGCTTCAGGACAGCGTGATCCTGCTGGATGAGCAGGCTCGCATTCGCCTGTGTAACGCAGCGTTTGAACGCCAGGTAGGGAGGCGTTCCGATCAGTTGATGGGCCTGCCTGTGTCACAGCTTGACTACGCCGAGGACAGTTACACGCTGAGTCAGCACATCCGCCAAGTATTGGAGAAAAAAGGCCAGTGGAACGGGATGATCACCGCCCTGCGAGCTGACGGCACCAGGTTTCCGGCTTGGTTGAGCGTTAGTCGTGTCACCTACGCCGACAGCGACGACCGCGATTATGTAGCGCTCCTCAGCGACCGCTCTGAAGAGCACCAGGCCCAACAGCGGATCCGCTATTTAGCCTACCATGACACGCTAACGGGGCTTCCCAATCGTCAGGCCCTACAAGAACGCCTAGCCGCCTACTCTCAAACGCCCCAGGCCAACCACCGCCGAGTGCTATTGGCATTGTTGGATATTGACCGCTTTAAGGTGCTTAACGACAGTCTGGGACAAGATATTGGCGATGAGCTTTTGCGCCAATTAGGCGAGCGGTTGCAGCAATGGGCAGCAAACGGGCTCAACGTAGCGCGGCTCGACGGCAACGAATTCGCCTTACTGGGTACACTTACATCAACGCACGAAGCCAGTGCGCAGCACGAAGCCCACGCTCTTATCGAGCAGATAGTAGACGCACTAACTGCCGAATACTCGCTTCAAGGCCATCGTTACCTCTGCCGGCTAAGCGTAGGGGTTTTGATGTTCAATCCCCTCGAGCATGATAGTAGCGCACCGTTGTTCAAACGAGCAGACCTTGCCTTGCTGGCAGCCAAGCGGCTAGGCGATGGTAGACCCCAGTTCTTTCAACAAGCCCAAGAAGATGCGTTAGAAGAGCGCCTAACGCTTGAACGCGAATTACGCCACGCGATTGACCATGATGAACTGTGCCTCTACCTCCAGGCGCAGGTAAACGAGGCAGGAAAGACAGTGGGTGCCGAAGCACTGGTTCGCTGGCAACATCCTGAACGGGGCATGATTTCGCCGGGGCAGTTTATCCCCCTGGCCGAACAAACCGGGCTGATCCTACCGCTGGGGCATTGGGTATTGAAAGACGGTTGCCGACTGCTGGGCGAATGGCGTCAAGACCCGCGGCTGCAGCATTTAAAGCTTTCATTGAACGTCAGCGTTCGTCAGTTTCAGCAGCCTGATTTTGCCGACCAGGTGATGGCCGTAGTGGCAGAGTACGGGGCACCGCCCGAGCGATTAACGCTGGAGTTAACCGAATCGCTACTACTCAGCGATCTCGAGGGCACTATCAGCAAGATGAAAAAGCTTCGTGATTTCGGCGTTAGCTTTGCCCTTGATGACTTCGGCACCGGCTACTCGTCGCTTGCCTACCTCAAGCTCTTACCCCTCGACACCCTCAAAATCGACATCGCGTTTGTACGCGATTTAACTCAGGATATGCAGGCCAAGCCAATCGCTGCCACCATTATCGCGCTTGCGGAAAGTTTGGGGCTTGGGGTTATCGCTGAAGGGGTTGAAACTGACGGCCAGCGCTTAGTACTTTTCAATTTGGGCTGCCACTTTTATCAGGGCTTTCTGTTTGGCCGCCCCGCGCCTGCGTTAGCCTTTGCCAAGGCGCTACCCGTCACCCACACTGTGTGAAGGTCACTTGTTAACGGCGCTTTACCTCGCACTGCTGACGCCCAAAAAGTACCGCTGCCCCAAGTGCCAACCAACCGGCCATCAGCAACACGCCGCCGATCGGCGTGATAATCCCCAGGTTCAGCCCCGCTAACGCCATTAAGTAGAGCGATCCTGAGAAGCACGCCATGCCGAGCGCCCATAGCGCCAGCACCCAGCGCTGCCCCGTCAGCGGCCTTACTTGGCGCCACACCAGCACGATCATGATGGCCAGCGTGTGCCATGCTTGGTAGCGCACGCCGGTTTCAACGGCACTGACCATTGCCTCGGTTGTGCGCGCTGCCAAACCGTGAGCCGCATAAGCCCCCAGCATTACCATAACGGCGCCCGACAGCGCCGCGATACACCACCAGGCTTTATCTGTTCGTTGCACGCTGCTCTCCTGATCCATATAGCCCTTTATCTGTCGGACTGTTTACACCAACGGCGTACCTTGAAAGGCGCGAAACCGCTACAATAATAGAATATACATTGCCTCAATCGATGAGACGCCGTTATCTATGTCTATTCAAACCGAGTCTACTCAAGCCGGCGCGACACAAATACGCCTCAACGGCGAACCGCATACGTTAAGTGCTGGTCACACCGTTGCCGATTTGGTTGAGCAACTGGGCCTTAGCGGCCGCCGCATTGCCGTTGAGATAAACGAAGAGATCGTTCCCCGCAGCCAACACGCCGACACCCGCTTGATCGATGGCGACCACGTGGAAGTTGTCCACGCGATTGGCGGCGGCTAAAGGAAGCACTATGACCCAACTAACCCATGCATCGCTAGCCGATACGCCGTTAACCATTGCCGGGCGCGACTTTCACTCGCGCCTACTGGTGGGCACAGGCAAATACAAAGATTTTACTGAAACCGGCGCCGCCATTGCCCAGAGCGGCGCTGAAATCGTAACGTTTGCCGTACGGCGAACTAATTTAGGCCAGGACGCCGAGGCGCCCAATCTATTAGACGCTATCTCCCCCGAGCGCTATACATTGTTGCCCAACACTGCTGGCTGTTATACCGCTAAAGACGCCGTGCGCACGTGTCGCCTCGCCCGCGAGCTGCTTGATGGCCACAACTTAATCAAGCTGGAAGTACTCGGCGACGAAGCGACGCTCTACCCCAACGTGGTGGAAACGCTAAAAGCCGCCGAAACGCTGCTCGCCGACGGTTTCGACGTCATGGTGTACACCAGCGACGATCCCATTGTGGCACGCGAATTAGAAGCCATGGGCTGCTGCGCCATCATGCCGCTAGGCTCGCTGATTGGCTCCGGCCACGGTATTCAGAACCCCTACAATATTCGCCTCATTGTTGAGCAAAGCAAGGTGCCGGTGCTGGTGGATGCAGGCATTGGCACGGCCTCGGACGCCGCCATGGCCATGGAACTGGGCTGCGATGGTGTGCTGCTCAATACCGCCATTGCTCACGCCCGCGAGCCACTACGCATGGCCAACGCCATGAAGCTCGCCGTTGAGGCGGGTCGCGACGCCTTTTTGGCCGGCCGCATGCAACGTCGCCAGGGGGCTGACCCCTCATCACCTTTCGCAGGCCGTATTAACGGTTAATTGATTCGAGACCCCATGACTGAACCTAATGATGACGTAACCGAAAGCCACGTCGCCCCCGAAAGCAGCGTTCCCGGCCCGGAAGAACAGGATGCTCCGCTGCACCGCCGCGGGATTAAAAGCTATGTAATTCGCGCGGGGCGTATGACCCCGGCCCAAAACCGTGGATTGGAAGACGTTTGGCCGCGCTTTGGCCTCACCATCGCCGATGGCCGTCAAGACCTGGACGCCCTGTTTGGTCGCCAGGCGCCGCGGGTAGTAGAAATCGGTTTTGGCATGGGTAACTCGCTGATTGAGCAGGCCGAAACCCATCCGGATAGCGACTTTATCGGCATCGAAGTCCATGCCCCTGGCGTTGGTAAGCTATTAGATGAGGTCGATAAACGCGGCCTGACGAACCTCCGCGTTTACCGTGAAGACGCACTTGCCGTGCTTGAGCACTGCCTTCCCGAAGGCTCACTGACCACGCTGCAGCTCTTCTTCCCCGACCCTTGGCCGAAGAAGAAGCACCACAAGCGGCGCATCGTGCAGCCTGCGTTTGTTGAGCTGATTCGTACTCGCTTAAAATCCGGCGGCACTTTTCATCTGGCTACCGACTGGGAGGCCTACGCACAGTGGATGGCCGAGGTTATGGACGCGTCCCCCGGCTATGCCAATACCGCCAGCGCCGATACCGCCCCCTACGTGCCGCGCCCGGCGTTCCGCCCGCTAACCAAATTTGAAGCCCGGGGCGAAAAACTGGGCCATGGGGTTTGGGATTTGATCTACCAGCGAAGCGAATAATCGGCGCTACTCAAACGCCGTCAGTGCAAAGCTCTCGCCCTCCACCACCTTTGCCTGCCAGGCGTGTAGCGTTGGGTAGCGGTTTTGCCAGTCAAAGGCCGGTAGGCGGAAACTGAGATACGCCAGCGCGACGGCAACGGTAATCGCCCCCAACGTGCGCTGGGCGCTGCCCGCCAGCACCCGGGGGTGCTCATTGAGTGTGACTAGCGTACGTTCGATGGCTTTTAAACGGCGCTGACCCAACAGCGTCGTATCCACTTCGTTACCATTATGCTTGCGGCCAATCACCACATTAAAGGCGGCGTCCATCAAGCCCTGCCCCAGCCCTGCCAGCGCTAGGGTTTCCGCTAATGTCTGATTGGGCATCAGAGACGGCCCCTCACCCATTGCATCCAAATAGTGAGCAATCAGAAGGGATTCCGTCAGCACCTCACCCTCATCGGTCACCAGTGTTGGAACGCGGCTTAGCGGCGTAATCTGCAAAAGCTCGCTATCCGCCGCCCAAGGGTCGCACCAGCAAAGCTCGGTACGCTCGATAAGCTGCTTTTCGTACAGGCACACATGGGCAATGCGCGCATAGGGGGAGGAGGTATTTAAATAGAGCTGCATGGCGACCTCATCATAATGTTAAACACTTGCTAAGTAGCGCAAGACTAGTCCAACTTAGCGTTAACGACACGATGCATGGTTCCTTCTCCGCTATCAAAGGCATCAATATTGGCCAGAGTAGTTTCGGCAATATTGGTCAACGCCTCGGCGGTAAAGAAGGCTTGATGGCCGGTAATGAGGACATTGTGGAATGTGGTTAGGCGCATAAATTGATCATCGTCGATCACACCCTGGGAGAGGTCTTCAAAGAACAGCTGCTCTTCCTCTTCGTAGACATCCAACCCTAAGCGCCCGATTTTGCCGCTTTTCAGGCCAGCGATTACCGCTTGGGTGTCGACTACTCGCCCGCGGCCAGTGTTGATTAGCATCACGCCTTCCTTCATTTGCGCGATGGCATAGGCATCAATTAAATGGTCGGTGTCTGAGGTCAGCGGACAATGTAGCGAGATAATATCCGCCTGGGCATACAACGTTTCCAGCGGTACGTACGCTACAAAGGATTTAGCGTCTGGGCTGGGAAAGGGGTCGTTGGCCACGATACGGCAACCAAAACCGTGCATGATATCGGCAAAAATAAGCCCAATATGCCCAGTGCCAATAACGCCCACGGTTTTGCCATGCAGATCGAACCCTAGTAAGCCATCCAGGGCGAAATTTCCCTCGCGCACTCGATTGTAGGCGCGATAGGTCATGCGATTAAGGCTTAGCACCAGCGCCACCGCGTGCTCGGCCACGGCGTGAGGTGAGTAAGCTGGGACCCGCACCACCGTCATGCCTAAGCGCTCGGCGGCAGCCAAATCTACATGATTAAAGCCTGCCGAACGCAGCGCGACTAACGTTGTGCCATGGTCATGCAGCTGCTGTAAGACAGCCGCATCAAGACTATCGTTAACGAAGGCGCAGACGCCGTCAAAGCCCTTAGCCAAAGGCGCCGTATCCACTGTTAGTCGCGCATCGAAAAAGCTGATCGAGTGGCGCTCTGCCACATTGGCGCGGTTCAAAAAAGTGCGATCATACGGCTTAGCGCTAAACACGGCGACGCGCATCAGGGTTACTCCTCAAGCGGCTCCAGCGGTTCCCAGTCGGAACGGTTGGCCAGAAACTCGGGCCTAGGCCGGTTACCGCAGTAAGGGTCGTGGAGCGTGTTATCAACGCTATTATAAACAAAAAACAGATTGCTTCGCGGCCAGCAAGACATATTGATGTTAGAGCCATGCATGGTATTGCATTCAAAAATCACCAGCGAGCCAGCGGGCCCCTTAGGTGCTTCAATATCGTTTTCCAACATTAGTTCACGGAGGCTGCTGGCGGGCGGGACGCCTACCTCTTGGCTTTTAAGCGACTCTTTATAGTTGTCTTCCGGCGTTCGCCCCACACAAGGGATAAAATAACGGTGCGAACCGGGAATCAACATCAGTGGCCCGTTAAACTCGCCGTTGTCGGTGAGAACGATAGAGCAACTGAGCGCGCGCATACGTGGCATGCCGTCTTCGCTATGCCATGTTTCAAAATCGGAGTGCCACTCAAACCCTTTGCCTTTGAAGCCTGGCTTGTAGTTAATCCGCGACTGATGGATATACACATCGCTGCCCAGTAGCTGCTTAACAATCGCTAATAATTTGGGATCGCGGGTCAAACGCTGAAAACGCTTTGAAACATCGTGGATACCAAAAATGGTGCGGATCTCTTCACGCCCCGGTTCAAGGATCGTGCCTTCGGAAAGTTTAAGGTCGGCATCGTCCTCGTACTCCCGCAGTTCTTGAAGAAAAACCTGCATATCGTCGGCGTCAAAGAACCCTTCAAACGAGAGGAAGCCCTTCCGCTCGTACTCCTCAATTCTCGACCTATCCAATGGGCCATTGGCCAGTTGAGACTCATCCCCGGACACCACCGGGTCGATGCGCTCGAACATTCCTAGCTTACGTTCCAAGCGAGTAGGAAAAAGATCTTGGGTATCGTTCATGGCAAACTCCTCCGTTAGTAGGCATGTCAAGAAACGCCTTTTAGGCGTCCCCTACAAAACGTAGACGCCAAAACACAAACCGGCAATATCGCTACGCCAGCCAATGTTTCGCTGCAAGGTAAGAGGCTTTAAACCGATAGTATGGGGAGGCGGAAGCAGACAGCCTACTGGACAGAGGCTAAGGCGGCAGCTAGCAGGACCAAAAAAGAAAGCCGCTCCAAAGGAGCGGCAAAAGACCGTGACTAGCAATGAGAGGGAGAAACCATGACAGGAAACTGGCGATGATTTTTACATCAACAACTGTCGTGGTTGCCAGCGACTCATCAAACGCTGACACCAACAATGTAATAGTTCTCATTTACCGCGTCAATACAAATACGAATATTTTTTATTTGATTTTTTTATAAGCATCTTGGGTCAGCTAACCAGCTGTAGCCACAGCGGCAGCGTGAGCATTGCTAATACGGTTTGTCCGGTGATGATCGCCGCCATCAGCTCGGCATCGCCGCCCAGCTGACGCGCTAAAATATACGCCGACGTGGCGGTAGGCAGTGCGGCAAACAGTAGCGCTACATCGCGGCTGACCGGATCGAGCTGTAATACCCAGCTAAGTGCCAGCACCAGCGCAGGCATAAGCAGCAGTTTAACACTATTGGTCGCCAGCACGCCGCGGTCAACGCGCAGCAGGGCCGCTGGTCGCAGTGCCACACCCACGGCTACTAACCCCAGCGGCAACGCCGCACGACCCAGTAGCGCCACCGTATCTTGACTCCAGCCGGGCAAACCAATGCCCGACAGGTTTAAGCCGATACCCAACAGGCAGGCCAGTATCAGCGGATTTTTGACCAGCGCCATCATGCTTTTACCCATACTTGCGCTGCCCAAAGCGCCCACAGCCACAAAGCTTGCCACGCACATCACATTAACCACCGGCACCATTAGCGCCACAGCGACCGCAGCAGTGGTGGCGCCTAAGCTGCCGTGCAGCGCAGCGGCACCCGCGACACCCACATAGGTATTAAAACGTATTGCGCCCTGAAACACGGAAGTAAACGCCGCAGGAGCTAACTGTAGCCAACGGCGCAAACGCCACAGCAATAGCCCAAACAACCCCATCGCGCCAAGCAGCACGCAGGCGAGACGACTCACCGGCACTTGGGCCACATCGGCGGTCGCCAAGGTCTCCACCAGCATCGCCGGAAACAGCACAAAGTAAATCAGCCGCTCCATCTGTGGCCAAAACTTGTCGTTGGGCCAGCGTCCGTAGCCCAGCGCAGGACCCAATAAAATTAATAAAAACAGTGGCCCTAAAGCGCCGGTGATACTCTCCATTTGCATCCCTTTTGCCTGCGACATCCCAGCACAGCGATATCGGCGCGATTACTGTTACCATGATGGAATCTCCCGCCTCACGGCTTGCGTAGCGACTATTCTGCCATGAAGATGACGTCAAAAACTGTACACTCTGCGGCCTTCCCCGCCTTAAGGGTACTGATACTGGTGACCGGCTTAGCGCTGGCCGCCTGTGCATGGTACGCCTTTGCGCATTGGCTACATCGCGATAGCGATGTCACATGGTTTCCCCCAACGGCTAGCTGCAACTTGCATGCTGCGCCCTGCTCAGCCACGCTGGGCGATAAAGGCCGCATCACGCTTCACGTTCAAGCCAGTGGAAGAATCGATGCGCTGGAAATATTACCACTGGACGTCAAGGTTGAAGGCGTAAAGGCTACCCAAGTTGAGGTCGATTTTATCGGCCGCGACATGGATTTGGGGCTCCACCGTTTTGCGCTCAGTGCCAGTTCCCCCCGTCATTTTAAAGGTCAAGGCCAAGTGGGAATGTGTACCCAATCCGTTATGCCCTGGCGCGCGCGGGTAATACTGGAAACCCAAGAAGGTAAGGTGGGTAGTTGGTTCGATTTTGACGTCGTTCGGAGTTAGCACAGATGGTAAGAAAATCGTTATGGCTTGGCGCTGGAATCGTCGCATTATTGCTAGTGGTCAGTGGAATCGGCCTCTATCAGTATGCGTTCGCACCGCAAGACGGCGAAGCGGTGGGCGGCCCGGTAGAGCTTCCTTCCACTCAGGGTGATTTTTCGCTAACCCAGCTGGACGACGATCAGATCGCGATCCTGTCGTTTGGCTACACCTACTGCCCCGATATATGCCCCATGACCCAGTCGGTTAAGCGTCAAGCCCTGGCCCAGCTTTCTGAACAGCAGCGTGCGCGTGTGGTACCGGTGATGGTTACCGTCGATCCCGAACGCGACACCATTGAGCGCATGCAGGAGTACATGGGCTTTTTCGGCGATACGTTTATCGGTGCGGTGGGCAGTCAGGAACAGCTTGAGGATGTAGCGTCGCGCTATGGAGTCATATGGCGGAAGGTCGAAGCGCCGGATTCGGCGATGGCTTACACCATCGACCACAGCGCCTCGCTATTTCTGGTCAACCGCGAGGGCGATATTCTCCAGCGCGTACTCTATTCGCCGACCCCACACGGTTTGGTTTCCGCACTAGAAAGTACATTAGACGGTTAATCAGTTGAGGGTTGCTCAGGGGTAGCCTGCAAACGGTCCAACATCGCCATCAGCGCGCCAATTTGGGTGCCGTTACGCGTATCGTGCTGAGGGCTTAGCTGCCAGGTACTTTCGGCAAAACCCCACCAGTCCCAGCAGCCTTGGGGGTTCGCGATACTGCTCTCCGCTTGGGGATAAAGCACGATTTGCTGATGCGCTGCCGCCCAGTTGTTTAACCCGGTATAGCGCACAAACGTATCGCCGATCACGTTTGCGCTCATTTGACAGCCGTGTAGTGCCAGCGTTACCGGGCATTCGCCTGCTTCACAGCCTTCAGGAATAAACACATAGCCGGTGTCGGCTAGGCCTTTTACCGCAAACTCCGATTGATCAAACGCGGTTAGCGCTGCGCCGTTTTGCGCTGTTTCCTCACGCTCGGGATAGAGCCAATCCAGCATGTCGCCAGCAATATCTTCATCGCAGGCTAATACGTAACTACCCCCTCCCCGCTCGCAGTTGCCCCATTCTTGGGGGCCTGGGGTTGTGTTACGAGGCAAGCGCACGGGCCAGCCGTGGCCGGTATCTGCGCTGCGCACTACACGCAATTGCTCAGGCGAGGCAAGCCAGCCTTTCAACTGCTCTGCTAATAGGTCGCCTAGCGCCGGTTCAACGACCTCGTCCTCTTCCCCGTGCCACAAAAAGGCTCTTAATTGGCTAAGTGCATCAACACTGCCAGCCTGTTCAAGTGACAGGTAACGGTCATGGCGCGCCTCCAAATCTTCCAATGAAGGCGCGCCACGGCGCATCATCATGCATTGGTTTAGCGCCAAGCTCAGCGAACCCTGGGCACAGCTCCAGGGCCCCGCCGCCAACACGCCCACGCCGCTAAAACGCTCTGGCCAAGCCACGACAAGTTGGGTCGCCATATAACCACCAGACGACACCCCGACGGCACTGGCTTGATCAGAAGAGGCGCCCAGAGCAGGTAAATCATCGGGCTCGCTAGGCGTCTCATCTTGGGCCATCAGCGGCGCCGACGCGCACACACCGATGCAAAGCAGCGCGTAAGCAGTTGGACGCATGCTTATTCGACGCCTAACAGTTCAACGCGGAAGGTCAGCACTTCGTTGGGTCCGATCGGCCCTTGACCGCTCTCACCGTAAGCAAGATCCGCAGGGATATATAGCATCCAAGTATCGCCAACGCTCATTAGCTGAAGTGCCTCCTGCCAGCCTTCGATGACTTGATTGGCCTGAAAGCTGACGGATTCACCGCGTTCGAAAGAGCTATCGAAAACGGTGCCGTCCAGCAGCATGCCTTCGTAATTCACTTCGACAGTATCTTCAGGGCCAGGCGTGGCGCCATCGCCAGATTCAAGCACTTCATACTGCAAGCCAGAATCAGTCACGGTGACGTCTTCACGCTCAGCGTTCTCGTTGAGAAAGGCTTCGCCTTCATCAAGATTCATTTGCGCTATTGCTTCGGCTTCGGCTTCCCGTGCTTGCATTGATTGCTCTTGGAACGCCATTAGCGCTTCGCGCATTTCTTCTTCACTTAGCGCTAGGTCATTACCTTCAAAAACATCGCTCATGCCGTCATTAAAGGCGTCCAAGTCGAGGTCTTCAATGTCCGCTTGCATGCTTTCACCCAGGGTGACCCCTAAGCTATAAGCCAAGCGCTGTTCATCGGTTTCTGGCGCTGCCGCTGCAAAAGGGGCAACCAAAAGCAAACCCGTCAGTGCCGTGGTGGAGAGCAGTCGTTTCATGAAAGATCCTTTTATCTTGAATAGAGCGGCGCCGAACGCCAAACGGTGATTCGCAAAGATTAACACCCACCGCCCCGAGCTGCATCTTCGGGAGGGTAGGTGCTGATAAGACCACACAATAAAAGAGAGGTTTAGTCGATTTAAACAACCAGTGTTGGGCAGTGGGCGGCGCCAGCCACGCGCTGTGAGACGCTACCCAGCAGCGGATTTTTTTCACCGTTGGTGCCCTGCGCGCCGATCACAATCAGGTCACACTCTCGCTTACGAGCAAGACGCACAATAATACGCGAGGGGCGCCCGCCTTTAACAAAGGCGCGCACACGCGATTCGTCGGCGCCCAGTTCTATCGCATGGGATTTCGCATGCACAGCGATCTCGGTGGCGTACTCTTTCAGCGCATCGTCGGGAATGTCCAGTTGGTTAGGCCGCACCATGGAAAGTGAGGCTTCCATCAGGCTGTGGTGTTTGAACACACACAGTAGATAAAGCTCGGCGCCGGTTAGCATCTGCAAGCCTACCGCTTTTTCCAGCGCCCTAAGGGCGCCTTTAGAACCATCCACCGGAACCAAAATGCGATTAAACATTCGCGTACTCCTTGTGGCTGTTTAGCGGAAGGCAACATCGCGCAGGAATAGCGCAATTTGTGGGAACATAATCAGCAAGGCGGCCGCTAAAATGAGCATGAAGATAAACGGCGGGGTTCCTTTGATCACATCCAGATAAGGACGTTTAAAAATCGCAATCGCTGTAAAGATATCGCACCCGAAGGGCGGCGTTGCCGACCCAATGGCCACCTGTAGCGTGATCAAGATACCCACCAACACCGGATCGAGCCCGGTTGCTTCAATGGCGGGGGTAAAGATCGGTGTCAGCACCAGAATCACCACAATCGGGTCAACGAACATACAGGCAACGAAAAAGGCGATACAAATCGCGATCAGTACACCCGTGGGCCCTGCTTCATTGACGCCTACCGACTCCAGAATCATCTGCGGAATCTGCGCAAACGAAATAATCCATGAAAAGCCGTTACCCACCGCAACCAGAATAAACACCACGGCGGTGATCAAGCCGGTCGATTTGGCGATAGCGTAAATATCGTTCATCTTCAGCGAACGAAATACCACAAACTCAAGCAGGATGGCATACAGCACGCAGGCGGCTGCGGCCTCGGTCGGACTGAAGACCCCGCCGTAAATCCCGCCCACGATAATCACCGGAAAGCCTAGCGGCCATAGCGCTTGCTGAACCGCTACAGCGCGCTCTTTCCAGCTCGATTTTGCTTCCGTGGGCACGTCTTTGACGATAGCGTAGATAATGCAGTAAGCCGAGAACATGCACAGGATCATCAACCCGGGCCCGATCCCAGCAATAAAGAGCTCGCCGATAGAAGTCCCGGAAATAACCCCGTAAATAATCATGCCGATACTGGGCGGAATCAAAAACGCAATGTCGCTGGCGTTAATAATCAGCGCTAACGTAAAGGAGTCAGAATAGCCCGCTTTCAACATTTTGGGCCGCAGTGGCGAGCCGACAGCCACCACTGTTGCCTGGGTAGAGCCCGAAACGGCACCAAACAGCGTACACGACGCCGCCGTGCTCACTGCTAAGCCGCCTTTAATATGGCCGATAAATGCCATTACCATATCAATTAAGCGGTTAGCCGACTGCCCTCGGGTCATAATATCGGCGGCAAGAATAAACATCGGCACGGCAATCAGTGAGGCTGGGCGTATGCCCGCCATCATTTGCTGGATCAGCGTTTCCATCTGACCGAAGCCGTTAAACATCATATAGAAGCCAATGACCGCCGCCGTAATTAGCGGGATCATCATTGGAAAGCCCAGCAGCAGCAGGGCAATCATGGTGGTGACCATTATTGTCGTCATAGCGGTTCCCCTAAGGTGCAGTGCCCTGCGTTAGACTTCAGTTTCAGTGTCTTTATAACCATCCACCACGCCCGTTGAGAGATAGACATCCCGGGAGGTGAAGTTTTTAACAGCGGTCAGCAGGTATTGAATACCCGTGATCGCAAAGCCCATCGGCACCCATAGGTAAATAATCCAAATCGGCAAGCCCAAAGAGGGCAACACACGACCTTTGCTTTGCAAATCAATAATATAAAAAATCGAATAGTAGAGTAGGAAGAACATCACCAAGGAGGTAAACAGCGCGATACAGATCATCAATACTTTGCGGCCGCCGACCGGCAGCGCATCGTAGATAGCCGACATGCGAATATGCCGCCCATGCCTTGCCGCATAGCCCACCCCCGCAAAGGTAATCATGATGATTAAAATGCGGTTTAGCTCGCCGGAAAACATAATGCTGTTGCCAAATACAAAGCGAGCAACCACGTTGGTAACCGTATTCAGTGCCATTAGCAAAACGCCCATCGCAAGGATCACAGCCTCTATTTTACTAATGGCAGTGTCGATCACCCCTAATACCCCCGGCAAACCGGAGCGATAATCCTTTTCCATCTCTTCATCGGTCATGGCCGGACTCCTTACTAACGGCTCTAACGGCATCGAATCTGTGCCGTCGGCACAATTAACACAACGTTACACTATTAATGCCCTATCAATACCTCGTACCCATCAACGAGGAATTAACCTTAGCGTAACGGCATGACGTCACAGGTGATTCAACGCTAGATGTACGCCATTCAAGCGCAACGCAGTTAACACCCAGGCCGAACGCTGAACCGCCACAAAACAAAAAAGGGCAGCCTGTGCTGCCCCTGGTGCTAATCACCCATCTTGCCGTGCGGCTTAACGGTGATTACTCGTTAGTGACGGCTTCAAGATCGGCTTTGAATTGGTTGAGTAGCTCTTCACCTCTCTCACCGGTCATTTTCAGGAAGGCTTCTTCGACCTGTGGTGCACGCTCACGGAAGGCTTGAATTTGCTCTTCGTTCAGACGCGTCACCGTCACTTTATCGGATGCTTCTTGAATCTTCTCAAGCGACTCATCAGCTAAGCCTTGAATATGCTCAATCGTGTGGTCATAAGCGGCGTCAGAGGCTTCTTGTACTAGCGCCTGATCTTCTTCAGATAGCCCTTCGTAGAAGTCCTGGTTGGCCATCATTGCGGTCGTAAACCAGCCGTGACCGGTGAAGGTCAGGTGTGGCGACACTTCATACAAACCACCGGATTCAATCCAGAAAATCGGATTTTCTTGGCCATCGATAATGCCGGTCTGCAGGCCACCGTAAACTTCACCCCATGGCAATGGCGTCGGCGTCGCGCCAAAGGCATCATAGGTTTCCGTTAACAACGGATTGGTCATGGTGCGAATTTTCTTGTTATTCAGCTCCTCCGGCGAGGTAAACGGCTCGTCGGTGGTCACGACCATTTCGCCTTCTGGGTACATTTTCAGCAGCTCTAGACCTTGCTCGGCATAAAGCTCTGGAAACATCTCGTTGATCGCTTCACTTTTTTCAAAGAACTCTAAAACGGTCTCTTCGTCGGTAGGCAGTAGGTAAGGTATGAAGAAGATTTGCGCTTCAGGAATCAGCGAGCCGGTAAAGCCAGGCGACTGATTGACGAATTGAAGAATACCGTTCTGGGTCTGCTCCATAATGTCGTCAGACTCGCCCAGCTCACCAAACCGGTAAACCTGTACGGTATGGTCTGAGTTATCTTCAACATACTCTTTAAAAGCGTAGGCAAATACGTCTTGAACATCACCTTCATACTCTTCGTGGGCATAGCGCCAGTTATCTGCTTGAGCAGCAGCACTAAGACCAAACAGCAGTGCACCTACGCTTGCCGTTGTCATTAATTTAGTGGTTACAGAACGAGTAGAAACGGATTTGCTTGCCTTCATGCGATGTTCCCCTTGCAGTGGTAAGCGCGCTGTACGAGTGCGCAATAACCTAGTTTTGAAAATCCAATGGTTAAAACTCGATGTTTTACATTGGAGTCCGCCTCGCGTTTCTTAACACGACGCTATTATTCACCGACCGGTTTTGGCTACTTACATTAGCTACTAACCGATCGCTAACAAGCAGTGATGTGGTTGTTACTACCTGTTAGCAAGCGAATAACGCTAGGTAATTTAAAATCAGCTTAAATTCAGGCTAGCGCGCTCCTTGATGGGGGTCAAGCTGGGAAGTAAGCGTTTGTAGCGCCTGAAGCGAGGCCGTTTGGCTTTTCAACGCCGCTAACGGCAGGGAGGCTTCAGTGGCGTAAAGTAGCTGTTTTCGCAACCATTTTGCCGAATCTAGCGATATTTCAGCGATATTTCTAACAGGCTCGCCAACGCTAGACGCTTCCCAAACCCACGCTTGCCAACGTTGAAGATTCTCACGCTCGGCCATTAATTCGGCCTGCTTGATGGTCTCGCGCAGCCTCGCCACGGACTCGCTCGAGGCCGCGGAGGCTTTTAAATCGCGGCGTAATCCACGCAATACAGTGGTTACATGGCACTGCCAAAGACGGCGCTGTTCACGCTGGCGAACGAGCGCTGCGGGCTCGGCTTCCAAGCCGCAGGTATAGAGCCAGCAATGGAACATTACCTCGCACACGTCGAGCTCAGCCTCCTCTTGAAGCGTTAGGCAAGCCGTCTCGACGCCGGGCTTGGCGTATAGCGCCAAAGCGAAATCCCACAAGGGTGTCTGCTGTAGGCGCTGCAATCGGGTAGAATCAAGCATCAAATGAGTCACTTTTTTCGGGAGAAGGCATGATCGCACTGCGCCAAGTCGCCCTGCAACGCGGCACGCAAACGCTACTCGACAACGCGGATATTACCCTGAACAGTGGGGTAAAGGCCGGCATTATCGGGGCAAACGGCGCCGGCAAATCGAGCCTGTTCAAACTCTTGTTGGGCGAGCTGGGACCCGACCAAGGCGATATAGAGATGAGCGGCGGCCAGCGCATCGCGCACATGGCCCAAGAAGTCGGCACCCTCGACCGCCCGATTATCGAGTATGTGCTTGATGGCGATCTAGCGCTGCGTCAAGCAGAAGCCGATTTGCGCGCTGCCCGCGAAGCCGGTGAGGCCCACCGCGAAGCCGAACTGCACGGTTTAATTGAAACCCTGGATGGCTACCGCGCGGAATCACGTGCGGCGCAGCTGCTGGTGGGGCTAGGCTTCCTCCAGGCGGACCTCACTCGCCCGCTCTCGGCGTTTTCCGGCGGCTGGCGGATGCGGGTCAACCTCGCCCGCACGCTGTTTATGCCCTCCGACTTATTGTTGCTTGATGAGCCTACCAACCACCTGGATTTGGACGCTCTACTCTGGTTGGAGCAGTGGCTAACGCGCTACCCAGGGACGCTGCTACTAATTTCCCATGACCGCGACTTTTTGGATGCGGTGTGTGATCACATTGTGCATATGCACCATCAAACGCTGGAGCTTTACCGCGGCAACTACTCCCAATTTGAGCGTACCCGCGCCGAAAAGCTTGCTCTACAGCAAGCTGAAGCCGCCAAACAGCAGGCCCGCCGGGAGGAGATCGAGCGTTTTATTACCCGCTTTAAGGCCCAGGCAACCAAAGCTAAGCAGGCGCAAAGCCGGGTCAAGATGCTTGAGCGGATGGAAGATATCGCCGTCGCCCACGTCGACTCCCCTTTCCACTTCACGCTGCCCGCCGCTGATAAAACCTCGCGCCCCCTGCTGGTGCTGGATCAGGCTCAGCTCGGCTATCGGGGCAAAAGCGGCGACGGCAGTGACGACAACGTCCAGTTGGACAAGGTCAACGTTACCCTGCTCCCCGGCAGTCGCATTGGCCTGCTAGGCCCCAATGGGGCGGGTAAATCGACCTTGATTAAATCGCTAACCGGTGAACTTGAGTTGCTTAACGGCAAACGCATACCCGGCGAGCATTTGGCGATTGGCTACTTCGCCCAGCACCAGCTGGAGAGTCTGGACGTGTCGTCGACGCCCTTTGTGCATGTGCAACGCCTTTCGCCCACCGCCAGCGATCAGGAGATCCGCAACTTCCTGGGTGGCTTTGGCTTTAAGGGCGATGATGCTTTCGGCAAAGTCGCTAACTATTCAGGGGGTGAGAAAGCCCGCCTGGCACTGGCGCTCGTCGCCTGGCAAAAACCCAACCTGCTACTGCTCGATGAGCCCACCAACCACTTGGACTTAGAAATGCGCGAAGCGCTGACCCAGGCGCTGGCAAGCTTCGAAGGCACGGTTATTTTGGTCTCTCACGACCGTCACTTACTACGCGCTACGGTCGATGAGTTCTGGCGGGTAGCGGATCACCGCGTTGAGCCCTTTGATGGCGATTTGGAGGACTACCGGGTTTGGCTTAAAGCGCGCCTGGAGGAGAGCCGGCGGGATTCACGCGGCGAAAAAGCCGAGCGTCAGAGCCAACAGCCTAGCGGTGACAGCCGTGAAGCACGCAAGGCATCGCGCAAAGCGGCCGCCGAGCTGCGCGAGAAACTGCGCCCGCTGAAAAAGCAGCGTGACCAGGCCGAAAAAGCCATGGAAAAGGCCCAACAGGAACTTGATAAGGTCGAACAAGTGCTGGCGGACCCTGAGCTTTACACAGACAGCAGCCGCAAAGCCGAATTGACCAAGACGCTTAGCCAGCAGGCTGAAATTAAAGCGCGTTTGGACGAGTCGGAACGACAGTGGCTAAGCGCCGAAGAGTCATTGGAAACAATGGAAGCCGAATTGCTCGCCAGCGAAGGTGCGGAAAGCTAGTGCTCAAAACCGGGGCTAGCTTTCGAGCAAAAACGTTACCGGGCCATCGTTGACCAGGCCCACCAGCATATCAGCACCAAATTTACCGCTGTCGACATACGGCCAGGCGGTGTAAGCCTGCTCAACCAGCAAGTTAAACAGCGTTTCGCCCTGGGCTGGGGAAGCAGCGCTAGAGAAGCCCGGACGCAGCCCTTTGTGAGTATCCGCCGCCAGGGTGAACTGGGAGACAAGCAGCAGACCGCCATTGGTCTGCTGCAGGTTGTAATTCATTTTACCGTCGGCGTCGCTGAATACGCGGTAGTGGAGTAGCTTATGCAGCAGCTTCTCCACGCTGGCCGCGTCGTCATGCTTTTCCACTCCCACCAGCGCCAACAGCCCGCGATCAATACTGCCGACAATATAGCCGTCCACTTCTACGCTTGCGCGCTTTACCCGCTGAATCAAAGCTTTCAACGTTCTTTTCCCTCACTGCGTTCGTTTCTGACTAGTTAGTCTCTGCCTAATAGTGCATCGCGAAAGCCTTCTTTTAAAGGCCGCTCGCCTAACCAGATTCCAAACATCGCGCTGGCCAGTTTTGCGTTACCGCCCTCAAATAGTCTATCGCCATTTAGCACCAGCCGCAGGGTATCGCCGTCCCAACTCAGTACATAGCGATCTTGTGGCTCGACACCCTGATAGCTTTCGTTGAAGGCATCAATTTGAGTTTCCAGCTGGGAATACTCGTAGGCAGTTAGGTTGTCGCGTAGCGTTTCGGTGGTAGCTTCGACAAACTCGTTGGCTTCAATGGCGTGAAAATAGGCTAACTCTAAGCGCCGCGGTACATCGCTCAATGGCTGCGGCTGGGTTTTGTCTGCCGCTTGGTAGTACGCACCCGCATAGGCCGTCCAAATCATATAGCGCAAAACCCCACTACCAATGAGGCTATAGCGCTGGCCATGCTCCTCTACTATGCGCTCAAACGCTTCGCCTTTTACGGTCACACTACTTGCCATGGCCCAGGGAATCATCAATAGACCCGCCAATAGTGTTGCAAATTGAACGGCGTGCCGAGCTTTTGCGATGGACATAAAACCTCCTAATGGCTGCATTGTTATACATACCATTACAGCCAACATAGGTTCCGTACAATAGCTCTTTACAACATGTTGGGCATGAACCAACACCCGTTAAACGTGAGCACTCACCAGGCGCGGCAAAGCATCAGGTCGCAGTGAGGCTCACTCAACAACATTTCTGTGACTTGGCTAGCATGATGAGGCTGCCCCCGGCTGCCGATCATTACCAAATCGGGGGAATGCCGCTTCATATACGCCTGCAATACATCGCAGGGTGCGCCCTGCTCTAGCACTAGCTCTACCTCGGGTACTCCGTCTAACTCGCGCATCAGCGTATCGACTTCGTTGTTCAACTGCTCGCGCAGTCGCTGCACTTCATAATCACGCCAATGGGCGTAATACGCCTGGGAACCCAGCTCGCGCTCACCGGGTAGCGACCAAGCGTGCAGCAACGTCAGCGAGGCCTCGGGGAAGCGGATTAGTGCCTCTTTCAAGGTATGCCGCGCCGTCAGCGAAAAATCGATAGGTACCAGAATATGCTGCCATGGCTGGGTCGGTTGGTGAGAAGAGACAACGACAGGGCATGGCGCGCTGCGCAGCACACGCATCACGGTGGTGCCCGCCAGCAGGTCTTTTTGGCCCCGCTTGCGGTGCATGCCCAAAATAATTAGCGCGACATTGCGCTCATGGGCTTCGCGGACAATCTCAACGTGAGGCGAGCCGGCGACGGTTTGGATCAGCGTTTTGGGCGCTTCGAGGCCGTAATCTTCGCGCAGGTCGGTCGCAGTGGCAGTAATATCTTCGACCACTGCGCTTTCAATATCACGCAGTATCCGCCGTGGGAGATAGGGGTCCACCACGTGCAGCACATCTAGCTGAACACTTTGGGCATAAGCCAAACGTAACGCCCGAGCAAAAGCGGCGCGATTGTCAGCGGAAAGATCGGTGGCAAACAGGATCGTACTTGAGCTTGAGACAGTGCGAAGCATGGCGAGAAGCTCCTTGGCCGAGCAGCTTAGCCCGGTAAGCCGTTAAGCAAACACACTCCTTAGCATGGTGGGCAATGCCCATTCTCGCAAGCTACCTGTGCCCAAATGCCCCCGGGCAGCACACCAAATTACCACCAAGCGTGAAAGTGGTGCACCGGTCCGCGCCCTTTACCCACACTTAGACGCACACTCGCCTCTAAGGCGGCATGCAGCCACTGCTTGGCCTCGCTGATCGCCGCCACCGGCGCATCAGCGGCTGCATCAGCGGATAACTTCGCCAAGCAGGCGGCAATCGCCGAGGAAAGCGCACAGCCGGTACCGTGCAAGTTTTCGGTATCAATACGCGAGGCGGGCAGCCACTCATGGTGGCTGGGTGTGGCCAACAGGTCGGGACAGGTTGCCCCGCGTAAATGGCCGCCTTTCAGCACCACGTAGGGCGCACCCAGCTGTGTTAGGCCTGGCAGCATTGCCTCCATCGCGTCCGGCGTTGTGGGCGTCGGCGTATCAAGCAGCACCGCGGCTTCCGGCAGGTTGGGCGTTATCACATCGGCAAGCGGCACCAGGATATCGCGCACTGCGCGGATGCCGTCATTATCGACCAGAATATCGCCGCTTTTGGCCACCATCACAGGGTCAAGTACGATCCAACGTGGGCGGCGTTGGCTCAGCACCTCGGCGATCACCTCGGCCACATCACGGCTGGCGACCATGCCGATTTTGACAGCCTCTATTGCCACATCATCCAGCAGGTGCTCCAGCTGTTCGCGAATGGCCTGGGGCGAGACGGGATACACTGAGGCCACACCGCAGGTATTCTGGGCGATCACCGCGGTGATCACATTGGTGCCGTAAACGCCAAGGGCTGAAAAGGTTTTCAGGTCACCCTGCAGCCCGGCGCCCCCCGAAGGATCAGAGCCGGCGATGGTAAGCACATTGCAAAGACGGGAATGGGTAGACATGGGGCTCCTTCACGACAAAAACGTCACTGTACGCCTAGGATACCCAAGCTGCGCGCCTTATGCTGCCGAAAACGACATGCCAAACACACAAAAGCCGCCCGAATGGACAGCTGGGCGGCTTTGTAGTGGTTTCTGGTTGCTCTATCAGGCGGGGTGAGTATCGCGCGGAGGCTTGATCAAGCTCTCAGCTGGGATACCGAACATCTTGTGTAGCTTCCAGACCATGGTTAGAGTCAGATTGCGCTTACCGTTGAGTATCTCGTAAACACGGTTGCGCTTGCCTATTGCCGGCTCCAGGTCTTTAGCGGTAAGCCCCTCCTGATCCATGCGGAACTTGATCGCCTCAATGGGATCAGGCAAGTCCACAGGGAATTGCTTTGCTTCGTAAGCCTCGACCAGGGTCAGTAGGATATCGAAGCGGTCGCCGTCCTCGGTGCCAGGTTCAGGCTCGTTGTCGAAGTATGCGGATACCTCGCGCAGCACTGCCTTGTAGTCGGCCTCAGTGTGAATCGGGCGAATATTCATAGGATCACTCCATTTCAACTGTCTCGGCGTCCACTTTGTCGTAATCAGCGTGGGTGCCGATGAACTTGATGTAGACCGCGTCGAATCGATAGGCAACACTCACGATGAGTCGGTAGTCGTTGCCCTTGATGTCAAATACGACGCGCTTGTTACCCAGTATGCTGGCTCTTGGGTATCTCGCCTTGATGTCATGCGAACTCTTCCACTTAGCGTGCTTTACTTCGTCAACCCAGGCCTCCAGCGGGCCTTTGGCATCAGGATGCTGTTCCCAGAAATCCTTTAGGTTTTTTGTCGATATTATTCTCATGCGGCCTCCTTGATAGAGGCATTATATCCCAAAATGGGACTAACCTCAAGCCCATTTTAATCAATCACATTCACCCTCCCAGCTCACTCAATTAATTGTCGCCTGTTGAATATGCGCAAAGAGCGGCATAATGCGGAGAATCTCATTGAGCCACTGGTACTAACCTAGGGGAAAGGACAAGACCAAGGGGTTTGCTGCTACGGCGATCTCGGGCGTGCACGGTTTGCAGCCCCGGTGGCACGCAGATGATGTCCTAGGGTTGAGAAATGCAACTAAGGAATAGCAAAGCTTGGCTGGAATTCGACAACATTGAGCAGTTACAGACGGGCATCGGCCAATGTGGTTAAGACCAAACTAAAAGGCCTGAGTCCGGTTCAGTACCGAAATCAGGCCTTGCCCGCTTAGTTTTTACTGTCCCTATTTTCGGAGCCAGTTCACGAAGGCGGCTCGTTAGTGTGCGTCAAGCACGTCAAACTATTGCGCGGTGTCACCTTCCGGGTTGCGGGCGTTGTAGTACGCCTGCTCAGAGATAGCGTGGTAATCCTCAACCTTCTCTTGGAACGCTTGATAGGAGTCATAGATACGCGTGGCTAATTCGCTCGATTCCGCCAACTCTGCGACAACATCAGCTGAGTGCTCCCGCGCCTGAGCCAGTACGTCGTCAGGAATGCGGCGCAGTTCAACATCGTGCTCGTTGACCAGGGTTTCCAGCGCATCGTTGTTACGGGCAGTGTACTCGTCTAGCACGCTTTGGTTAACGTCACTAATGGCGGTACGCAGAATCGCCTGCAAATCCGATGGCAATTCGGCGAAAGCCTCTTCATTAACAATCGCCTCGAACATGACCGTCGGCTCGTGCCAGCCTGGGTAGTAATAATAATCGGCGGCTTGATGCAAGCCGAATGCTAGGTCGTTGTAAGGGCCGATCCACTCAGTGGCGTCGATCGCACCGGACTGCAGCGAGGTAAAGATCTCGCCGCCCGGCATGTTTACAATCGCGACGCCCATGCGGCTCATCACTTCGCCACCCAAACCGGGCATACGCATTTTAAGGCCGTTCAGGTCGTCAACCGAGTTGATCTCTTTGTTGTACCAGCCGCCCATCTGCACGCCTGAGGCACCCGCAACCATTACGTCAACGCCGAAGTCATCGTACAGTTCGTTCCACAGCTCCATGCCGCCGCCATAGCTTAGCCAGGCGTTCATCTCTTGGGCGTTCATACCAAACGGTACGGCAGCGAAGAACTGGGCGGCGGGGGCTTTGCCTTTCCAGTAGTAGGAGGCGGAGTGGCCCAGCTCGGCGGTGCCCTCGGAAACGGCGTCAAAGACCTCAAAACCCGGTACCAGTTGGCCTGCGCCGAAGACTTCAATGGTTAAACGACCATCTGACATGTCGTCGACCAGTTGAGAAAGGCGCTCGGGGCCTTGGCCAACGCCGGGGAAATTCTTCGGCCAGGAGGTGACCATTTTCCAACGAAACTCGTCTTCTTGAGCTTGCGCCTGGTTATCAACACCCGATATCACCAGCAGACTGGCGGAGAGCGCGGTCGTCGTGGCGATGGCGACGGGGAGTGTTTTGGCTTTCATACGGACAATCCTCTTACTGTCTATTATTACTATTATGAGTAGGAAATACTCCGCCTAGCGTAGAACACCAAGCGGTTTACTACAGGCCATTAATGGCTGTTAACTGCTTTTTGTTTAGGCTGCCACTTCTTAACGTTGATAGCAGCCATATTTTTCAACTAACCCTTAGTTAGCCAAACTGCGCGGGCAGCCACGTTGCCAACTGTGGGAAAAACGTCAGCATCAGCAACATACCCAGCTGCATCAGAATAAACGGAATAACGCCGCGATAGATAGCCGACGTAGGCACCGAGGGAGGCGCCACGCCACGCAGATAAAACAGCGCGAAGCCAAACGGCGGCGTTAAGAAAGATGTTTGCAGGTTGATCGCGATCATGATGCCCAGCCAAATGGGGTCAAGCCCCATGGCGAGCAGAATCGGCCCAACGATGGGCACGACCACAAAGGTAATCTCGATAAAGTCGAGAATAAAGCCGAGCAGAAAGATCACTAGCATGACGATAAGCGTCGCGCCCACCACACCGCCGGGCATTCCCTCGAACAGCTCGGTCACCATGTGTTCCCCGCCGTAGGCCCGGAAGACCAGCGAAAACAGCGCCGCACCAATCAAAATCATAAATACCATGGTGGTGACGTGAGTGGTCGAGCGCAGCACCTCTTTTAGGGTCTGCATATCAAGCTGACGGTAAGCCAGCGCTAACACCAAAGCACCAAACGCACCGACCGATGAGGCTTCGGTCGGCGTGGCAAAGCCGCTTAGGATCGACCCCAGCACCGCCACAATCAACACCACCGGCGGCACGAGGCCTTTAAGTAGCAGCATGCCCAGCCCAGAGGTGTGGCCAAGCTCGGCCATTAGTTCTTCACGGTCAGCGGCGGGGGCCATCTGCGGGCGTAACCACGCGACAACGGCCACGTAAGCCATGTACATCATGACCAGCAGCAACCCCGGCACCAGTGCGCCCATGAACAGGTCGCCCACAGAGACTGTTTTAGGGCTGAAAATCCCCATATCCAGCTGCGCCTGTTGATACGCCGATGACAGCACATCCCCCAGCAGCACCAGCGCGATGGAGGGTGGAATAATCTGGCCCAGCGTGCCGGTGGCACAGATAGTGCCAGTTGCCAACGAGGTACTGTAGCCACGCTTTAGCATGGTGGGCAGCGACATCAAGCCCATGGTGACCACTGTAGCTCCCACAATACCGGTAGAGGCGGCCATCAGCATGCCCACCAGGGTTACCGAAATGCCCAAACCACCGCGCAACGAGCCAAACAATAGAGCCATAGCATCCAACAGCGTCTCAGCCACTTTGGATTTTTCCAGCAACACGCCCATTAGCACAAAGAGCGGCACCGCCAACAGCGTTTGGTTGGTCATAATCCCGTAAAGCCGGTTGGGCAGGGCAGCGAGGTAGCCACTATCAAAGTTAGCGTCGATGCCGATGGCTTCCAGACCCAGCCCCATACCGGCAAACAGCAGCGCCGTGCCCGCCAGCGAAAGCGCCACTGGAAAGCCGAACATCAACACCATACAGATGGCAGCAAATAAAATAAGCGGCATAAATTCCAGCATCAAACGCGCTCCTCGAGGTGGTTGCCACCGGTAGCGGACGGCACGATTCGCCCTGCCATCACATAGCCATTACGCAAAATCTCGATCACGCCTTGCACGATCATCAGCAGCGCAAACAGCGGTATTAAGGTTTTCAGCGCAAAAACAGCCGGAATGCCGCCGTAGTCCGGGGAGCTTTCCAGAATGCGCCATGAGTTGGAAACGTAGCCCAGGCTGGAAGCAATGATGAAGACCATAACGGGCATCAATAACGTAATAATGCCCACCACATTGACGAGCGCTTGACGGCGTGGGGTCATTCCTCGATAGAAGATATCTACCCGCACGTGACCATCGTGGCGAAAGGTATAGGCAGCAGCGAGCATAAACACGCTGGCGTGCATATACATCACTAGCTCTTGCATAAAAATACTGTTCACACTGAAAACGTAGCGAAGCAGTACAATCGCGAACTGAATCAACATCATAATGACGATTAGCCAGGCAAGTGTACGCCCGAACCACTCTGAAGCGCGGTCCAGCGCAGTAATAAACGCAGGTAGTTGTGTTGTGTCCGACATAGCAGTGTCTCGCGTAATACGACTAAGGGGAGTCAGCGCCCCAGACAATAGCGCATATACACGGACAATGCAGCGCCCAGGGGCGGCAAGATGTGCCTGTGAAGCTAAACACTTAGGCTAAGTGCTGTGGCTAAAAGGACGCTGGCTACACTACTGGGCTAAGGACTTTGGCTAAAAGGGCGCCGGCTAATCGCTTGCGTGAATCGCTGTTAAGCAAGCCGCAGGCAGCGGTAGATCCACGGCGATCGGCAGGTGATCAGAGAATAGATGGTCCAACACGCGCACCTCAGAGACCTCTAACGACTGCGACAACAGAATATGATCAAGCGCGCGACGCGGCTGCCAGGAGGGGTAGCTCAGCAGTGGCTTAACCGGGTGCAGCGGCAACGACGCGCTAAAACGCTCGTGGGCGTGCAATTGATCAGGAGTACAGTTGAGATCCCCCATGACCACCACATGACGCAGTGGCTGAATAATCTCGCTTAAATAGTTGAGCTGACGCACACGCCCCCGGTGGCTGAGCGCTAAGTGGGCCACAAAGATATGCAGCGCATCGGGACCCTCGCCAAAACGGGCGTGAATCGCCCCGCGACCCGGCATTGCGCCGGGCAAACGGTGCTCTTCGATTTGACTGGGCGTCAAGCGCGACAGCAACCCGTTACTGTGTTGCGCGATGCGCCCCAGGTTACGGTTTAGCTGTTGAAAATGATGAGGAAATCCCGCTTTGGTAGCGAGATATTCCACTTGATTGACACGGCTGGAACGGAAACTACCGCCATCAACCTCTTGCAGCCCTACTATATCGAACTTACTCAACACGTCGCCCATAATATCCAGACGTTGCTGGCGACGCGGATGGGGCAGCAGGTGCTGCCAGCTGCGAGTGAGATAGTGATGATACGCAGACGTCTGAATGCCTACCTGCAGGTTAAACGTCAACAAGCGCAGATGACCATCTTCTTGCAGCGATGAACGAGCATTACTCATGGCCGCCTCATCGCCGCCTCTTACCTCACGTAACACGGTTATTCTTCGCGCTCTGCACGTATCTGTTCAACCAGCGCGTCAGCGACCTGAGGCATATTATCCAGGCTGCCAGCGGAGCTCGGTGTGACAAGGTAGCGACCATCAACCACTAGTGCAGGTACCCCCATCAACTTCATTTCACGCATGCGGCTGTTAGCGCTATTCACTTCGCTGCGTACGCTAAAGGCAGTGAGTGCTTGCTTAGCTTCTTCTTCATTCACGCCATAGTCGGCAAAAAAGTCAGCAATGTCATCGGTTTCAGTCAGCGAGCGGCCTTCCTGATGAATCGCATTAAAGAAATCCGCATGCAACTCGTCTTCAATACCTAACGATTTGGCGGCGTAGAAAGCGGTCGCATGGGTATTCCAATCGCCGCCCATGGTGGCAGGCATTTTGACAACACTAACGTCATCTTCCAACGTCTCGTACCATTCGTTCACCGGCGTTTGCAGCCGATAACAATGTGGGCAGCCAAACCAAAACACTTCGGTGACTTCAATTTGCCCATCGCCAACCTGGGTTTCTACCGGTGATTCAAGCAATTCGTAGTCCTGGTCTTCTACCACTTCTTGCGCACTGACTGCCGCGGAAAGCCCCAAACCGGCCAGCGCGACGATTAGTGTTTTGAACATCGGGCGCGTTTTAAAGATCGTTTTTATTGACATCGTGTAAGTTTCTCCATGGGTAAGCGCATACTAAGACCTAGGATACCGCAACGGGTTCCCTCGGCGGGCCCACATCGCCAGATTAACTCTCCCGCCAATAGCATAGGGCACTATTTAGGCGTCCATGCCTTCGTTTACAAAGCTGATCAGCTTAAAAACTAGTTCAGGCCTAATACACTAGTTCAAGCCTAAAACGTAGTTAGCCACAGCTTGCATGTCGTTATCGCTCATCTTGGAAGCGATATCGCCCATGATGTTATTGGGGCTGTTGTTACGCTCGCCGGCCGCAAAGTCCTGAAGCGTTGACACCGTATACTCGGGATGCTGACCGGAAAGGGCCGGATAAACGGCGCTACCGATGCCGACCCCAGTGGGCGTGTGGCAAGCGGAACAGGCGGGTATACCTTTGGATATATCGCCAGCGCGGTAAAGCTCTTCGCCACGAGCCAATAGTTCAGCGTTTTCATCGCTGGCTTGTCCCAAGTTGGCGTCTTGCTGAGCAAAGTACGCCGCCACATCCCAGGCGTCTTGGTCAGAGAAGTCATCCACCTGCCCGGCCATTTGAGCAACCATACGATTGCCGTCACGGATATCCATAATCTGTTTGGCCAGATAGGACATTTGCTGCCCTGCCAGATTGGGAAATGTCGGCACGGCACTAATGCCCTGCTGCCCGTGACAGGCGGCGCATGTTTGGGCCATTTCCTTACCAGCGGATGCGTCGGCATCGGCTTGGTAGTCCGTTTGAGCGTGGGCGATGCCAACGGCGCCCATGGTAATTGCTAGGCTTGCCAGTAACTGTCTCATTGCTATTCCACTATGCCGTTTTATGTTTGACTGGTACGCACCCTGGGCGCTTCCCAGGCTCCACAAATTACCAGGGTTAGCTCCGCCAAAACGAACAACGTATCGCGTTGGTCGCTGCCGGCTAGAGGGCGATGATGGTATACTAGCGCCCCAGGTCGCAGATATGAACCGCTTGCATTATAACGAATCACCCCAGCGGCGGGAATGCAAGTCCTGGCCTGCTTTAAGGGTAATTCGTCGCAGTACTGCTCACAGCGCTCTAACATGCTTCATTACTACGCCCGCTACGCCATGATTAGGTGATAATCAGCGGTTAGGGTGTTGAGCAAGCCGCTCTTATGTTCGTTTTCCAGGATTAATTCCATGTCTACCTCCCATGATAACCCAGTCCCTCGGCTGAACTACCCGACGGCCCAATTTATTATCAGCGCGCCAACCCTGGCGCTATGCCCGGACGACACCGGCGCCGAGGTGGCCTTTGCCGGGCGTTCAAACGCAGGCAAATCAAGCGCTATCAATGCGCTAACCCAGCAAAATGCTTTGGCGCGCACCTCGCGCACCCCAGGCCGTACCCAACTTATTAACTTTTTTAGCGTGATGAACGACGAGTCGCGGCGGTTGGTCGACTTACCAGGCTACGGCTACGCCAAAGTTCCCGAATCGGTCAAGCTGGAGTGGCAAAAACACCTCGCCGAGTACCTTCGCAACCGGTTTAGCCTGCGCGGCTTAGTGCTGCTAATGGACGTACGTCACCCGCTCACCGAATTTGATCAGATGATGCTCGATTACGCCGACCAGCGCGAAATGCCGGTGCATATTCTGCTCACCAAAGCCGACAAACTTAAAAAAGGGCCTGCCAGCGCCTCCCTGCAAAAAGTACGCTCGCGCTTGAAGGAATGGGAAGACATGGTCTCCGTACAGCTGTTCTCTTCTCTCAAGCGCGACGGCGTCGATACCTTGTCACAAAAACTCAATCAGTGGCTGTATACACCCCCTGAGTGATACCGCTCTAGGCCCCTTTTTATAGCCTCTCAAGCACGCTAGGCAGCTCTTTAATATGCGCTATGCGGTGCACACGCGGTGGAAGCGCCTGGTCCTCCGTCGCGGAAACCCATACGGCGTGCATGCCCAACTGCTGGGCGGGCAATACGTCTTCCTGCCATGAGTCGCCCACATGCATGGCACATTCAGGGGCCACGTTTAAGCGCGAGAGCGCGGTGAGGAACGGCGTAGGGTCAGGCTTGGGCGCTAGTAACTCACCCGCAGCAATGGCAACTGGAAAGTAGCTGGCCAGCGGCTGACGTTGAAGATGAATATTGCCATTAGTGATCGCCGCCAACTGATAGCGTTCCGCCAGGGCGGTCAGCAAACCGGCCGCTTCGGGGTGGGGCGTGACCTGCACGCGTAGGCGGTGAAACTCATTCATCGCCGCGGCTGCCCACATTAACGCAGCACTGCGATGCAGACCGGCATCTTCTAACTGGGCTTCCAGGGCGCGCAAACGCAGCCAAGTGAAGTCACCACGCCGTTCGGGCACCTCTTTGGTCAACTGTTGACGACGCTGCAGATAATCGTGCCCGCCATCGTCGTGGTTTAATCCAAGGATGGGCTCCTGGCGTGTGCTCCGCCACGCGGCAAGCGCCTCCAACAACCAGCGATAATGCCCCTCTTCGGTACGCGCCATCACCCCGTGGTTATCCCATAGCGTGTCATCAAGATCGAAAGTAATTGCCTTCAGCGTTGTCATGGCTTGCTCCTAGGGCTAGGCCCACGTTTAGCTCGAGGGTGGGCGGCATCGTAGCTGGTGGCGAGGTGCTGCCAGTCAAGCCGGGTATAAATTTGCGTGGTCGACAAATTGGCGTGACCCAACAGCTCCTGCACCGCACGCAGATCTTGGCTCGATTCCAACAGGTGGCTGGCAAAAGAGTGGCGCAAGCGGTGCGGGTGAAGGTGCTCGGGCAGGCCACGGGCAAGCGCCAGCTGCGCTAAGCGCTTTTGAATGGCGCGATGACCTAACCGCTGCCCGTGCTGGCCCACAAACAGCGCCTGCTCATTAATGGGCGCCAACGCTGAGCGACATCCCAGCCATTCGGCCAGGGCCTGCTGAGCACGCGCGCCAACCGGCACCTGGCGCGGCTTGCCGCCTTTACCGATCACTCTGACGCGGTGGTTTTGCAAATCGCCCAGATCAAGTGCTGCCAGTTCCGCTAAGCGCAGGCCGCTGGAGTAAAACAGCTCAAGAATGGCCTGATCCCGCACGCCGAGCGGCGAACCGTCGTGGGATGTATCGAGAAAGCGCGCCAGGGCGTCGACATCCACCGGACGTGGCAGGTGGCTGGGCTGCTTGGGCGTTCGCAGTAAGCCCACTGGGTTATCGGCCAGAACGCCCTGCTTAACCAGGTAATCGGCGAAGCGGGAAAGCGCTGCACGGCGCCGGGCAAGGCTTCTAGCCGCCAAGCCCCGGCTGCGCTCGGCGCCTAAAAACGCCCGCAGCAGCGCGGTGTCTAATGCAGCGGGGTTCGTTACTTCGCGCCGCTGGGTAAAGGCACACAGCGCCGCCAGATCATGCCGGTAGGCCTCAACGGTGGCCGGGCTTGCATGACTCTCCAGCGCGCTCAGAAATGCCGCAACGCGCTGGGTCATGGCTGATTCCACCATTAAGGATTCAGCCATGATCGCCTAGGCGCACCAGCAAGCGCGCGACGATATCACCCAGGTACTCGGTGAACAGCGTATCCATGCTGGCACGATAAGCGTCAGGGCTGGGGCTGGCTAGCAGCAAATAACCTAAAGGTTCGCCCGCCGAAAGCCGTGAAATCGCGCAGGAGCCCGCCTTACGGGGCGCTTTGACGTGGGGCAGCAAGCACTTCCAGTCGCTGACGCTCAGTTTAACGCAGCGGCTCGTGCGGCCGTCCAACAGCGCCGACAACCGTGCGCTCGCGTGTTGATTGAGCACGTGACGCGGCGGCTGCGGCGGCGCTGGCTCATCATTGCTTAACGCCGCAGGGCACCACAGCGCCATGGCGGGGGTCTCAAAGCGTTCGCTGAGCTGGGTAGCCAACGCCTGCGCCAACGCATCGCGGTCCTGCGCCTCAACCAGTGCAATCAGCGTTTCGCGTAGCCGCCGGTACTGGGACTCGTTATGGCGGGCGGTTTCCAGCAGGTGCTCCAGACGGCCTTCGGCGGTTTCAGCACGCTTGCGCAGGTCAAAGACCAGCCGCTCTAGCAGTGACACCGCGCCATCAATATGCGGGTGGGGCACCTGCAGCTGCTGGAGCAATCCCTCGCGGCCGACGAAGAAATCGGGATGACGCGCCAGCCAGAACGCCACCTGATCAGGATCGAACGTTTTGCGGGGTTCGGGGGCTTCTGACATCGCCGTTCTCCTCAAGTTAATACAGTGCTACGCGGCCATCAAAGACGCGTGTAGCGGGACCCACCATGGTTAGCGCCCCTTCGGGGTCGGGCCATTCAATACTGAGCTCGCCACCGGATAAGTGGACTCTTACCGGGCTTTTTAACAGCCCCTGACGAATGCCGCTGGCCACTGCTGCGCAGGCGCCGGTACCGCAGGCAAGCGTTTCACCACTGCCGCGCTCGTAAACACGCAAACGAATTTCGCTCGGCGAGAGTACCTGCATAAAACCTACGTTAACACGCTTGGGAAAGCGGGGATGGGCTTCTACCAACGGCCCCAAGCGTTCAACTGGCGCATTCTCCACACTATCGACCTGTAGCACCGCGTGGGGATTGCCCATCGAAACGACGGCGATACTCAGCGTTTCGCCGCCTACTTCCAGCGGGTGCAGCGGTTGGTCGCCAGTCGCGTCAAAGGGTATCGCCACGGGGCTAAACCGCGGGCGGCCCATATCCACACGCACCAAGCCGTCGTGCTGCACGGTGAGCATCAGCGGCCCACCGGCGGTTTCCACATGGATTTCATGCTTGTGGGTCAGCCGCTGATCGCGCACGAAGCGGGCGAAACAGCGCGCCCCGTTGCCACAGTTCTCCACTTCACCGCCGTCGGCATTGTAAATACGGTAGCGAAAGTCCATCTCTGGGTCACGGGGCGGTTCGACCACTAAAAGCTGGTCAAAGCCAATGCCGAAACGCCGGTCAGCCAATGCGCGAATTTGCGCCTCATCCAGCCGGGCACGCTGAGTAACCAGGTCGACCATGACAAAATCATTGCCCAGGCCGTGCATTTTGGTGAAGTGCAACAGCATCAGTGCCCCCCTTCGGGCAGCAGCGCTTCACCCGCCCATAGGTTGGCAACGGTTTCCCGCTCGCGTACCACGTGGCAGCTATCGCCATCGACCATCAGTTCCGCAGCGCGTGGGCGGCTGTTGTAGTTCGACGCCATGACAAAACCGTAGGCGCCTGCTGAGCGCACCGCCAGCAGGTCGCCTTCGGCAATCGCCAGTTCGCGCTCTTTGCCCAGAAAGTCGCCCGTTTCGCATACCGGGCCGACGACATCGTAAAGGGCGCTTGCGCGTATTTCGCGGGTATCCACCGGCACAATCGCCTGCCACGCCTGATACAACGCCGGGCGGATCAAATCGTTCATGGCCGCATCGACAATGGCAAAATTTTTGGTCTCGCCAGGCTTCAAAAACTCTACCCGGGTCAGCATGACCCCGGCATTGGCCGCAATGGATCGTCCCGGTTCAAACAGCAATGTCAGCGCTTCGCCGCCTTCCCAGCGCGAAAGCCGCGCCAACAGCTGGCTGGCATAATCAAACGGCTGGGGTGGTTTTTCATCGCGGTAAGGTACGCCCAAGCCGCCGCCGAGATCGAGGTGGTCGATTTCAATACCCCGTTCACGCAGGCGCTCCATGAGCATCAGCAAGCGATCGAGGGCGTCAAGGAACGGAGCAGTTTCGGTGAGCTGGGAGCCGATATGGCAATCGAGCCCCTTAACCCGCAGGTTCGGCAGGCTTGCCGCCAATTCGTAAACCGCCAGCGCTTCATCTACTGGGATGCCGAACTTGTTGTCTTTCAGACCGGTAGAGATATACGGGTGGGTCCCCGCGTCCACATCGGGGTTCACGCGTAGCGAAACGGGGGCAATTTTACCCTGTTCGCCAGCGACGCGATTCAAGCGCTCAAGCTCGGGGCGCGATTCAACGTTAAAGCACTTAATGCCCACGTCCAGCGCACGGGCCATTTCGTGGGCCTGTTTGGCAACGCCGGAAAACACCACCTTGGCCGGGTCGCCACCGGCCTTGAGTACCCGCTCAAGCTCGCCGATGGAGACGATATCGAACCCAGCGCCCAGTTTGGCTAGCAGGCCTAGCACCGCCAGGTTGGAGTTAGCCTTAACGGCATAGCAAATCAGGTGCGGGTGGCTGCCCAGCGCTTCGGTATAGGCGCGGAAGTGGCGCGTTAAGGTCGCTTTTGAATAGACATAGCAGGGTGTACCGTGCTCGTCGGCAATCCGTGATAGCGGTACATCTTCGGCGTACAGCACGCCATCGCGGTAGTTAAAATAATCCATGTTGCTCTCCCCTTCTCCTACGCCAGCGCCTGTCTAGTTAGCCGACGGGTTCGACTGTTCGGTGGCGACTTCATCGTCGGGCATATACAGCGGCCCTTTTTGCCCACAACCGGCCACCGCGGTTAACAGCAGCGCTAAAAGGGCCATAGATGCCAGCGTTTTCATGCGCCCGCCTTGAGCACATTCAGCGCCTCACGCGCTCGCTGGGCGGCCGCCCGCACCTGATTCGGCGCCGTGCCACCAATGTGATTACGGGCGGCTACCGAGCCTTCCAGGGTTAACACCTCGAACACATCCTGATCGATAGTGGCGGAGAACTGCTTAAGCTCGTCAAGGCTCATTTCGGAGAGATCTTTTTCAGTTTTAAGGCCGTAAGCCACGGACTGACCAACGATTTCGTGGGCATCGCGGAAGGCCACGCCTTTACGCACCAGGTAGTCGGCCAAGTCCGTCGCGGTAGAGAAACCACGACGCGCCGCTTCATACATGCTGGCTTTTTTGGGTTCAATGGCGGGCACCATATCGGCGAAGGCTTTCAGGCAGTCGCGCACGGTGTCCACGGCGTCGAACAGCGGCTCCTTGTCTTCCTGATTGTCTTTATTATAGGCCAGCGGCTGGGACTTCATCAGCGTTAGCAGCGACATCAGGTGGCCGTATACACGCCCGGTTTTGCC
Organism: Halovibrio sp. HP20-59; assembly: GCF_033052795.2. Taxonomy (NCBI): domain Bacteria; kingdom Pseudomonadati; phylum Pseudomonadota; class Gammaproteobacteria; order Oceanospirillales; family Halomonadaceae; genus Halovibrio; species Halovibrio sp. HP20-59. The sequence continues at coordinate 7,834 of NZ_JAWJUW020000021.1, read as the reverse complement.
GCGTACCAGCTCGGGTACGTCGGGGTTTTTCTTCTGCGGCATGATTGAGGAGCCAGTGCAGAAGCGGTCGGGTAAGTCGATAAAATCAAACTGAGCACTGGTCCATAGCACCAGCTCTTCGCTCATCCGCGACAGGTGCATTAATAAAATGCTGGCAAAGCTGGTAAATTCGATAGCGAAGTCACGATCCGAGACCGCGTCAAGCGAGTTCTCCGTTGGACGGTCAAAGCCCAACAGTTCTGCGGTAACGTGGCGGTCAATCGGGTAGGTAGTGCCCGCCAGTGCAGCGGCGCCCAGCGGCAAAACATTAACCCGCTTACGGCAGTCCAGCAGGCGTTCGTGATCGCGCGCGAGCATCTCTTGCCAAGCTAAAATATGGTGGCCAAAAGTGACCGGCTGGGCGGTTTGCAGGTGGGTAAAGCCGGGCATGATAGTCTCGGCCTCACGGTCAGCCAGCTCGATCATGCCTTCGCGCAGGCGCTTGAGTTCCACTTCGATAACGTCGATTTCATCGCGCAAAAACAGCCGGATATCGGTGGCGACCTGGTCGTTGCGTGAGCGCCCGGTATGGAGTTTTTTACCGGTAATGCCGATTTTTTCGGTCAACCGTGCCTCAATGTTCATGTGCACATCTTCCAGCGGCACCGACCAATTAAACTCGCCTCGCTCGATCTCGCCCTGAATCTCTTTCAGGCCGTTGATAATCGCATCGCGTTCGTCATCGGTCAGCACGCCGACCCGAGCCAGCATGGTGGCGTGGGCAATGGAGCCCTGGATGTCCTGGGGGGCCAGGCGCTGATCGAAATTAACAGATGCGGTGAAACGGGCGACAAAGGCGTCGGTGGGCTCGCTAAAGCGACCGCCCCAAGACTGATTCGTAGCTTGGCTCATCGAAGGTATATCCTGCTGACAATACAAAGGAGTCGTTGGCCGAAAGTGTACCAGAATCGCCCCGGTCAGCGGCACGCCGTTTTTATTTCTGCGCCCCGCCGTAGCCAAGGTGGCTAAGCGAGGGACGTGATAAACGTCGGCGGTTTGTGCAAAAACGTGCGGAGGTCGTTTAGGGGCATGGGACGAGCAAAGTAGTAGCCCTGAAAATAGTCGCAGCCGTGCTGTCGAAGGTAGTTAAGCTGCTCGGCCTCCTCCACGCCTTCGACCAGCACCTCCAGCCCCATTTTGCCGGCCATGGCGACCACGCCGTCGATAATCGCCGCGTCGTGACGGTCGTTGATGACATCGCGAACGAAGGAGCGGTCGATTTTGATACGGTTAATCGGTAAGCGTTTTAGATAGCTCAGGCTAGAGAAGCCGGTGCCAAAATCATCCAGGGCAATAAGCGCACCCAGGTGGCGTAATCCTTGCAGCACTTGCATGGCTTGCTCGGCACTCTCCATGAGCACGCCTTCGGTAATCTCCAACTCGAGCAGCGCTGGTGGTAAGCCCGTATCGGTCAGCACCTGCTGAATTGAGGCTAAAAACCCCGACCGCTGGAAATGCATAGGCGAGATATTAACCGCCATGGTAATCGGGCCAACGCCCATGGCGTTGAGCGCCCGGGCATCACGACAGGCCGTGGCCAGCACCCATTCGCTGATCGGCATAATCTGACCGGTATCTTCTGCAAGACTAATAAACTCAGACGGCGGGATATTACCGCGCTCCGGGTGCTGCCAGCGAATCAGCGCTTCAACCCCCACCGCGCGACCACTGGGCGCGTGGATTTGCGGCTGATAATGAAGCTCAAATTGCTGCTGCTCAATGGCTTGCTGTAGCGCGCTGCGCAAGCTGACTCGTTCGCTCACCTTGCGATTCAAGTCTTCGGTATACCAGTGGTAGGTATTGCGCCCGCGTCGTTTGGCTTTATACATTGCCAAATCCGCCTGCTGGATAAGCTGGCGAGGATTTTTTACGCTGCCGTCATTGATAGCAATGCCGATACTGGCCGTAATACGCAGCTCACTGTCACGGTACCAATAAGGTGGCGAAAGCCCCTGTAGCACCCGCTCTACCACTTGTATCACGTCATTTTGATGGGCTAGATCCGGCAGCACCACCACGAACTCATCGCTACCAAAGCGCGCGACGGTATCCCAAGGGCGCAGTTCATTTTCCAGCCGCTTGGCAACCTCGACCAAAATAAAGTCGCCTACCTCATGGCCAAGCGTATCGTTGATCGGTTTAAAATCGTCCAGATCGATAAACAACACCGCCAAATAGCGCTGATAACGGCGCGCCAGCAAGCACCCCTGCTGTAGACGCTCGGCAAGCATCATGCGATTTGGCAGCCCTGTCAGGGCATCGTGATTGGCGTTATAGGTGAGCTGAGCCTGATATTCACGCTGTTCAGAAATGTCGTTTTGTACCCCGATAAAGTGGGTGACTTGGGCGTTATCATCGCGCACGGGCGAAATATGCAGGTCGTTCCAAAATTCCGTGCCGTCACGCCGATAATTACGAATGACCACGTGCACTTCGCGCTGTTCGGCAATCGCTACCCGCAGCTGCTTGATGGTTTCAGGGTCGGTCTCCTCTCCCTGTAGAAAACGGCAGTTACGGCCCAGGGCTTGGCTACGCGAATAGCCGGTAATGCGCTCAAAAGCGCTATTGACGTACACCAGGGGCAGATCGCTGCTCTGCGCATCGACAATAATCATCCCATTGGTGCTTGATTCAACGCTACGCTCTAGCAGCTTTAGCTGGTGTTCACTCGCTTTGCGCCGGGTAATCACCCGGGCGATCACATAAATAACATTATCGCCCAACGACGGGGTGACCTCTAACCAATGCCGCTTACCCGCCGAAGAGATAGCTCTAACCTCAAAGGGCGTCACCTTGGCATGTTGACGCATACGCTCAAGCGCTTCTTCAATGACGGGATGATCCTGCGGCTCAACCACCATTCCACAAGCACGCCCGATCAATTGTTCGGATGAATACCCCAGCAGCGACTCGAAGGCTGGATTGACTTGTAGCAGCGTGCCTTCAAAGTCGATGCAGCAGAACAGGTCCCTAGAGAGCAGAAAAAAATGGTCTAGCTGGCATTGAGAGGCTACCGGAAGCATGGCATGGCCTGATTAAAATGAGTGAATAACAACCTGGCGCCAACGTTTAATTGGAGCGGTTATTTTTACTGTGTGGCCGGGTGCTTTATGATGAGGTTTATCATAGATTGACTCGCCGTGTCTGCGGTATAGGGAGAATAACGTGCCATCTATCACCAAACTGCGCATTGCCACGCGTAAAAGCCAACTGGCCATGTGGCAGGCTGAGTACGTTCGCGACCGTTTAATGGCGGCACACAGCGGCCTAGAGGTTGAGCTCGTTGCGCTCTCGACAAAAGGCGACAAAATCCTCGATACGCCGCTGGCAAAAATTGGCGGTAAAGGGCTGTTCGTCAAAGAACTCGAAGATGCCATGCTCGATGGCCGCGCCGACATTGCTGTGCATTCCATGAAGGATGTGCCGATGCACTTCCCCGAAGGGCTTGGCCTGTCGGTCATTTTAGAGGGTGCCGACCCCACGGATGCGTTTGTATCGAATCACTACACTAACATTGACGAGCTACCCGAAGGGGCACGAATTGGCACCGCAAGCCTACGCCGTGGCCTGCAAATGCGCGAAGCCCGTCCTGATCTGCAAATTCTTAACCTGCGCGGCAGCGTGCAAACCCGGTTGGCCAAGTTAGATGCGGGCGACTTTGACGCCATTATTCTCGCCACCTCCGGCTTGAAACGGCTTGGGCTGGATGAGCGGATTGCCCAAGCACTGCCGCCGGAAATTTGCCTACCCGCCTGTGGTCAAGGGGCTTTAGGCATTGAATGCCGTTTGCACGACCCTGAACTGATTGCGTTGTTAGCGCCGCTTGACGACGCCGACACCGCCACGCGCGTGCGCGCCGAGCGAGCCATGAACACACGCCTGGAAGGCGGCTGCCAAGTACCGATTGCCGGCCACGCAGTGCTGGACATCGACAATGAAACCCTGTGGTTACGCGGCCTAGTCGGCACCCCAGAAGGCACCGAAGTGCTGCGCGCCGAAGGCCGTGGCTCAATGCATGAGCCTGAAGCGTTGGGTATTCGTATTGCCGAAGAACTACTTGACCAAGGCGCAGGGGCTATTTTGGCCGAGGTTTACGGCCGCGAGATATGACACAACCGGTACTGATCTGCCGTCCCGGTGAGCGCGGTGAAGCGTTAGCGGCGGCGTTACGAGAACAGGGCGAGCAGGTAGAATCACTCGCCGTGATGCAGCTGGAACCGTTGCTGGAAGATCCTGCGCAGCGGCAAATCTGGCTGAATATCGATCAGTACCATAAGATAATAGTCATCAGCCCCTTTGCTGCCGTATGTTTTAGTGAGGCGTTGGATCGCTATTGGCCGCAACTGCCGGTGGGGATTGATTATTACAGCGTCGGCAACACCACGGCGAGAACGCTGTTTGAACAGCTAGGCGTTCGCGTCCACGTGCCCTCGCCCGATGCGGGTGAGGATACTAGCGAGGCGCTACTGGCACTGCCCTCACTTCAGCAGGTAGATCATCAGCGCATTCTACTGGTGGCAGGTGAAGGTGGCCGCCCGCTGTTAGCACAAACACTGGCTGAGCGAGGGGCAAACATCACCCGTGTTGGCGTTTATCGACGCACGTTTCAGCCCCTTGCACCGGCCTTACAAACACGCTTATTTTCAGGTAATTACCGGGCGTTGATCGTCACCAGCAGCGAACTGCTGGAACATCTGGCAAAATGGTGCAATCAAGCGGCGTTGAACCAACCGCTAATCGTCTCCAGCCAACGTTTGGCTACACTGGCTGGCAGACTAGGTTTTTGTGACCTCAAGGTGGCGTCCGGAGCTACGCCAGCTGCGTTGATAGCGGCGTTGGAGACCTGCGACCCACAGGGTGCCGATGTCGATCAAGGAACTTAACTCAAGGGCTAGCGACAGATGAGCAAACAAGTAAACGATCAGGATGACGTAAAACCGGCGTCCCAAGATGCCACCCCAGACGCCACGAAGACGACCGACAAGGCTGCTTCCACTACCCAGGCAACGGAACCCAGCACACCGCCGACCCAATCATCGAGCTCAGCGTCGACACCTCAAGGTGGCAATAAAAACAGCCGCTCACGCCGTCGCGGAAAAGGCTCGTCTACGGCGAGCTCAACCGCTGCCAGTGCGTCGGAAAGTACGTCAAATAGCACTTCGAACAGTACGTCAGATAGCACTTCGGGCAGCCCATCAAACAGCAAGGATAGTAAGGCGAAATCGGCTGACACGGCGTCTGCAAACGCGAGAGGTTCAAGTGCTCCGTCTTCTACTGCAGCGTCCAAATCGTCCTCTGGCGGCGCGGGCAGCGGCGCTACACCGCCGACCGCTAGCCCCCAAGGCAGTGGCGGTAAAGGCAGCGGTTTTGCCATTGCGCTGGTGATTATCCTGGCCATTGCTTTAGCGTTCGTTGCTTGGCAAGGCTGGCAGCGCTTAGAGAATCAGCAGCAGCGCCTTGATGAACTGGCGCAACAAACGGAACAAAGCGCGTCCCAGCAGGCGGTTAGCGACCTTGAGTCGCGTCTCGATAGCGCCGAAGCCGAACGCGATGAAGCGCTACAGAGTACGCTAAGTGAACTACGCGACGAATTTGACAGCTATCGCAGCGACGTCGACGAGACACTAAGTCAAGTGCTCGACCAGCTCTCTCAAGAGCAGGACACCGACGAACGTGAGTGGCTGCACGCCGAAGCCGCCTACCTGCTCCGCCTGGCCAACCAGCGCTTGCAGCTGGAGGGTGATGTTGAAGGCGCGGCCGCACTGCTGCGTACCGCCGATGCTCGCCTGGCCGATGCCGACAACCCCGCACTGACCCCGGTCCGCAGCGAGATTGCCAATGAGCTAGCCGCGCTGGATGCCGTACCCCAGGTTGACCGCACTGGCCTCTACTTAGCGTTAAATGCTCAGCAGGAGCGCATCTCCAGCCTGCGTCTTTCGCAGGAGATTGCAGAACAGGCCGTCACCTCTAGCATCGAAGAGCCGCCCACCGGCACTTTCCAACGCCAGCTGGCACGCTTTGGAGAAGAACTCAAAGACCTCGTGGTGGTTCGTCATCACGATGAAGCGTTGGAAGCATTGATTACGCCGGAACAAGAGTCTTACCTACGCCAAAGCCTGCGCTTGGTGCTGGAGCAGACTCAGCTAGCTTTGCTCAACGAAGAGAAAGAGCTTTATGATGCAAGTATCGACAAAGCGCTACAGCTGCTGAACGACTACTACGATACCTCTCGCGAAGAAACACAAAGCGTGATTACGCGCCTTCAAGAGCTTCAACAAGCCCAAGTAAAGCCGGAGCTGCCCGATATCAGCGGCTCACAGCAGGAACTCGCTCGCTTTATCGAGAACCGCTACGAGTCGCGTAATCAGAGCGGAGGTGAATCATGAGAAAGCTCGTTCTCCTGATTGTCGCAGGCCTCGCCGTCGGGGCCCTGTTTGGGCACCTGATGATGTCAGTGCCCGGCTACTGGCTGATACGCGTGGGCGACTCCTCCGTGCAAACCTCGTTCTGGTTTGGCTTGGTGCTGTTGTTCGCGGCCTTTATTGTCCTACATTTTGTGCTCCGCTTACTCAGCGGGATTATTCGCCCCATGGGGCGCTTTCGCAGCTGGAACAGCCGCGCCCGCAATCGTCGCGCCATGCAGCGCACCGTGCGCGGACTGGTGGCGCTAACGGAAGGCCGCTGGAAAAAAGCCGAAAAAACCTTGATGAACGCCGCCGATGACTCCAGCACACCGCTGGTCAATTACTTATCTGCAGCGCTGGCAGCGCATTATCAGGGCCGCCACTCGCAATCCCAGGAGCACCTCAACCAGGCCCAGCTCACCACCGAGGGTGCCGATACGGCGGTCGGCTTAATGCAGGCGCAAATGATGATCGAGCGCCAGCAGCCTGAAGAAGCGCAGGCAATTCTCAATCGGCTGGATAAAAAGCTCACTAACCACCCTCAAGTGCTCAAGCTACTCAAGCAGGTGCATTTAAGCGTCAATGACTGGGAAGGCTTACGGCGCTTGATTCCACGCTTGGCGGCGCAGAAGCTCATCACTCAGCAAGAACGCGAACAGCTGGAGTTTAAAGCCTACCGCGAGCTGATTATTTTTGAAGCTCAGAACCCTAGCGATATTGAACGCGTGCGCGGCCTGTGGGCTGATATGCCCGACTACCTGCGCGGTAATACCGAGCTGATCGTGCTTTACGCCGAAGCGCTTATCCAAGCTAATGAAGAGCCGATTGCGGAACGCTTACTCAATCACTCGCTAGATCACCACTGGGATGCGCGCCTGGTAAAACGCTATGGTTTGCTCAACGTAGATGCAGGGCGTCAACTGGCCAAAGCCGAAAAGTGGCTTCAGGAGCGCCCCAACGACCCCGAGCTACTGCTGACCTGTGGCCGTCTCTCGCTGCGCACTGGCAAATGGGATAAAGCCCTGGAATACTTTGAAGCCAGCCAGCGCCAGCGCCCCAATGGCGAAGTATGCGCTGAACTTGCTCGCCTCTATGCAAGCCTTGGCGAGCATAACAAGAGCCAACTCTACTATCGTCACAGCGTTGAGATGCTAGCCAAGTCACTACCTTCGCTGCCCCAACCCAGCGATGCTGACGACAGCAAAAAACCCGATAGTAACCAGAAAGACAGTAAAACCATTAAGAAAAGCGCGTAGGGTTGCTCTGCTGGTATAACGTGAAAGGGCGCCACTGCAGCAGTGGCGCCCTTTTTAGTGGTGCGCCAGGCATGGCGCGCAGCGCCTTGACGGGCGCTATTCCTGAGGGTGGTGCCTCAGGATGACTTGGGGGTG
>NZ_JAWJUW020000020.1:0-56656 GCF_033052795.2 Halovibrio sp. HP20-59 | reverse complement strand
GGACCATAGCTCAGTTGGTTAGAGCGCCACGTTGACATCGTGGAGGTCGGCGGTTCAAATCCGCCTGGTCCTACCAGCATGCCAGTCACGATTTTTTAGGACCATAGCTCAGTTGGTTAGAGCGCCACGTTGACATCGTGGAGGTCGGCGGTTCAAATCCGCCTGGTCCTACCAGATATTAAAAAACACCCCAGACATCTTATGTCTGGGGTGTTTTTGTTGGTGTGTTATGCCGCCATTTTTAGCAGGTCGGGCAAATCAGTTTGGCGCATAAACGTCGCCACCAGCGTTTCTACGCCCGCTTGGTCATGCTCGGTGAAGCGGGCCTGCACAGGGCTATCCAGGTCAAGCACGCCCCAAACAACGCCATTTGCCACGATAGGCACCACTAGCTCGGAGCGAGAATTGGCGTCGCAGGCAATGTGGTCGGCAACCGCATGCACGTCGTCCACTCGCTGGGTAGTTTGCAAGCGGGCGGCGGCGCCGCATACGCCTTTGCTAAACGGGATAGGGTGACAGGCGGGCTGGCCTTGAAACGGCCCGAGACCTAGCACGTCGGGCTGGCGTTGAAGATAAAAGCCTACCCAGTTTAAGTCGTTAAGCTGCTGGTGAATAAACGCACATGTTTGCGCGCTATTGGTGAGCCAGTCGCGGGTATCGAGCAGTGCTTCAAGCTGCCGATTAAGAAAAGGATAGTCAACACTGTTTGGCATAAGGTTTCCTTTGCTACTAACGCATCAGGCCGACACTGTTTGCATAGAGGATTACCTATGCGTGTCGGCCTGATGTCATCCATTGATGGCTAATTCGTGGTATTGCTCAGCCAGTATTACTCTGTCCAGCCTGGGACCGCGGCGCCTTTAAATAACTCTTCAGCTTTTTCAATGACCTCGTCACGCTGATAGGCGTCAACCAGTTGTTGAATCTCTTCACGATCCTCATCGCCGTCACGCACGGCGATCAGATTAACGTAAGGCGACTCTGGCCCTTCCTTAATCAAGGCATCATCCAGGCTTAAGCCGGCTGGCTGCGCGAATGTATTGTTGATAAAGGCCATATCGACATCGGGCAGCACGCGAGGCAGTTGTGCGGCTTCAATTTCACGAAAACGGAAATTGCGCGGGTTTTCAGCGATATCGATGGGTGTCGCTTCGAGGAATTCTGGATCGTTAAGAGTGATCAGGCCTTCGTTATGCATCAAAATCAGCGCGCGACCTTCATTGGAAGGGTCGTTAGGCAGTGCGATTTGTGCACCGTCGGGCAGGTCGTCGATGCTGTCGTATTTTTCTGAGTAAGCGCCAATCGGGTACACGAAGGTATAGCCAGCAATGGCCAAGTCATAGCCACGGTCGTCGATCATCGACTGTAAGTAAGGTGCATGCTGGTAGGCGTTGGCGTCTAGGCTGCCATCGGCCAAGGCTACATTGGGAGTGACGTAATCGGTAAATTCAATGATTTCGACATCCAGGTCGTAGTCTTCTTTGGCAATGCGCGCGGCAACTTCCATGATTTCGGTTTCAGGGCCGGCAACGGTGCCCATTTTGATGCTGTGGGTTTCAGCGTTAGCGACGTTCACCGCAAGAGCTAGGGCGGTAAGACTACCAATGATCAGTTTTTGCATGAGGTATCTCCAGTGACGTTATTGATAATGAAGTGATGATGCGGCAATAAGAAACCGTTGTCTAATGCATTTTGGTTATAATGGATTGCCGCTCGGTGGACGGCTACTTGCGGTCACTTTTACGTACAAGGTAGTCGCCTAAGCTCTGAAAGCCTTGCACCATGACGACCAAAATCACCACCGTAATCAGCATGATAGTGGGATTAAAACGGTTATAGCCGTAGCGAATGCCTAAGTCGCCCAGGCCGCCACCGCCCACGGCGCCTGCCATGGCGGAGTAGCTGACCAGCGTGACCACGGTAATCGTCAAGCCCGTCATAATCCCGCCGCGCGCTTCCGGAATCAGCACTTTGCGAATAATTTGCCAAGGCGATGCGCCCATGGCCTGGGCGGCTTCAATTAACCCAGGCGAGATTTCATTAAGCGCTGCTTCGACCAGTCGGGCGACGAAAGGTATAGCGGCAATCGTCAGTGGCACAGACGCGGCGTTAATGCCAATCGAGGTGCCCACCAGCATGCGCGTAAACGGGATGATTGCCACCATTAAAATGATAAATGGAATCGAGCGGCCAATATTGGTAATGATGCTTAATACTTGATTAAGCACAGGTTTCGCCAATATTTGCCGCGGGCGCGTCACATAGAGCATAACGCCGAGAGGTAGTCCGACGAGAGTTGAAATGAGCCCCGAAATGGCCACCATATAAAGGGTATCCAGCGTGGCCTGTAAAACTAGTTCAATCATTGCGCTGGACATGGCCGAGTACCTCTACTTGCAGTTGATGAGATTCAAGATAGTGCATGGCTTGCTGGGTTTGCGTCGGCGTGCCCAAGAGCTCTGCGATCATCAAACCCAGGGTGCGCTCCTGAATCGACTCTACTTTCGCTTGTAAAATGCTGACATCTACCTCGCACTCTCGGGCAAGGCGTGAAATCAGCGGCGTCGAGACCGCATCGCCCGAGAACGTTAGGCGCACCACTGGATGGGTGTTTTCGCCGGGGGTATCGAGCAGTCGTTCGATCAGCTCTTTGGGCGGTGTTAGCTGCAGGAAGTCGTTGAGAAACTCACGACCCAGCTGGGTGCGCGGGGCGGTAAAGAAGTCGCCGACTTCCGAGTCTTCCACTAGCTCGCCGTCCGAAATCAGGCTCACCCGGTGGCAAATTGATTTAACCACTTCCATCTCGTGGGTGATCAACAGGATGGTAATGCCCAGCTGATGATTAATATCACGCAGCAGCTCAAGTATTGAGCTGGTCGTTTGTGGGTCTAGGGCAGAAGTGGCTTCATCGCAGAGCAATACCTGCGGCTTGCTGGCCAGCGCCCGAGCAATGGCGACCCGCTGCTTTTGGCCACCGGAAAGCTGAGCCGGGTATTGATTGGCTTTATCCGCCAGGCCGACCATTTCCAGCAGCGGAATAACCCGGTCGCGTACGGTGTGGCGTTTTTGTCCCATCAGTTCAAGGGGCAGGGCGACGTTGTCGAACACTGTGCGCGTGGTGAGCAAATTGAAGTGCTGAAAAATCATGCCGATGCGATGGCGGGAGCGATTGAGCGCTGAGCTGCTCAAGCGCGTCATTTCGTGGCCATCGACAATGACGCTGCCGCTAGTCGGGCGCTCTAATAGATTGACGCAGCGTATCAATGTGGATTTGCCAGCGCCGGAGAGGCCAATAACACCATGAATCGTGCCCTTGGGAACGGTCAGGCTGGCGTCTTTTAGCGCGTGGACAGCATTGGTGCCGTTGCCCTTGTTGTTACTGAAATAGGTTTTACTGACATTGCGAAGTTCAATCATTGCGTCTGCCTTACCGTTAGGCCGTAGACGGAGTGCGGGGGTGCAAGCTTAAGGCGGGTTAAAAATAGGGTGAAGCACAAAAAAGGCCACCCCTGGTGGGTGGCCATCAGCGCTGGACACACCCTTTTAGCTGCACTTTACCAGGTCAGACACCAATACAATGTTAATGACCTGGTAGACGCCCGCAATATGGGTACAAATCGGCGTCGTTACAATCGGGCGATTATCATAAAGATAGTCAGTCTTTTAATCAATTGACGGCGACTTATTTTATAGTTCATGCGCTATGGGTAGCGTTATCTACTAAAAAACATAGCTTTTAAAGCTATTGGTGCTGCGCTTGGCGCCAAATATGCGCTTGCTTGGTTAGCTGTTTTATTTTTCTCAAGGTATAAAAGCAGGGTCAGCGCGAATAGGGCCAATGCGCAGAGGGTCAATGTAAATATAGCCGCACTGAAGACTGCACAATGGTGAGGCACCAGTAGTAAGCTTACCCAATTAAATCTTTGTTTTACGGCTGAAGGGAGAAGGGCGTTATGTTTACCGGTATTGTGCAGGGCGTAGCCAAGGTGGTGGCAGTCCACGAATTAGAGAAGTTTCGCGTGCACGTGTTGGAAATGCCGCCCTTGATGCGTGATGGGCTTGAGATGGGCGCGTCGGTGTCGCACAACGGTGTTTGTTTGACCGTCACCGCGATTGAAGGCGACCGCGTGAGTTTTGATTTGATGCGCGAAACCTTGCGATTGACTAATCTTGGTGCAATCACTCCTGGCCAATGTGTCAATATAGAGCGTGCGGCGCGTTTTGGGGATGAGATTGGTGGGCATTCCATGTCGGGCCATATCATCTCCATGGCAGAAGTGGTGGCTATCGACGAGGCACCGAACAACCGTCGTCTGTGGTTTTCGCTGCCGGAAAGATTGGGTCGGTTCGTGTTTGAAAAAGGCTATATTGGCGTGGACGGTATCAGCTTGACCATCGGTGATGTTCGCCACGTTGAGAGCGGCGGTGTGGAGTTCAGCGTCAATTTAATTCCAGAAACATTGTCGCGCACTACCCTTCAAGACCGCGCTCCGGGCGATCAGGTCAACATTGAAATTGATCCGCAAACCCAGGTAATTGTTGAAACCGTTGAGCGCGTGCTGGCGCAACAAAAAGTGGCGCTGCAGCCCCGTTAACGTGTTTATTTACTTTTTGTTTGACCGATCGGTTAGGTTGTGGCCTAAAGATTGCTTGGCCATATACCAGCGGGACAGCTCCCGCTTTCGTTAGTCGCCATAATGAGGCGCTCGCATCACCGTGAGCGTTTCGGTAGTATGTGCGGCTTTTCTCGGCACCAGAACGCACGCTCATGTGTAAGGATAAGAAGATTCATGAAACGTCTGGATAGTTATTTCAAGCTCACAGAGCACAACACCAACGTCAAAACAGAAGTTATTGCCGGGATTACCACCTTCCTGACGATGGCCTACATTATCTTTGTTAACCCGAGCATTCTCTCCGAAGCCGGCATGGACGCGGGGGCGGTGTTTGTTGCCACCTGTTTGGCGGCGGCAATCGGCTGTTTGGTGATGGGGCTGTGGGCTAATTACCCGATTGCCCAGGCGCCGGGAATGGGCTTGAACGCCTTTTTTACCTATGGCGTTGTGTTGGGCATGGGATATACCTGGGAGGCGGCCCTGGGGGCGGTTTTCTTCTCAGGTCTAACGTTCTTTTTGCTCAGTATTTTTAAAATACGCGAGTGGATCATTAACGCTATCCCGATGACGCTGCGCTTGGGTATCGCTGCCGGTATCGGCTTGTTCCTGGCCATGATCGCGCTTAAAAACGCTGGCATTGTGGTGGCTAACCCCGCTACTTTTGTCACCATAGGTGATCTCTCTGAGCCGTCGGCCATTTATGCGCTGCTGGGTTTCTTTGTGATCACCGCGCTGTCTTACCTAAGAGTCACCGGTGCAGTGATGATCGGCATTTTGGGCATCACCGTCATTGCCATACTGCTGGGCCACAATGAATATGGCGGTCTGATGTCAATGCCGCCGTCGATTGCGCCGACCTTTATGGCCATGGATTTGGTGGGCGCGCTGGATGTGGCGATGCTCAGCGTGATTTTTGCGTTCCTGTTTGTTGACCTGTTTGACACCTCTGGCACGCTGGTGGGCGTTGCCCATCGCGGTAAATTGCTGGATAAAGACGGTAAGTTGCCGCGTATTGGTCGCGCCATGATGGCCGATAGCACCGCGTCGATGGCAGGTGCTGCGTTGGGTACTTCGACAACCACTAGCTATATTGAATCAACGGCGGGTATTGCATCGGGTGGGCGTACCGGATTGACCGCCGTGGTGGTGGCTGGCATGTTCCTAATTAGCCTATTCTTCGCGCCGCTAGCGGGCTCTATCCCGGCCTACGCCACGGCGGGTGCGCTGCTCTATGTGGCCGTATTGATGACCGGTAGTTTGGCGCATGCCGATTGGGATGATCCCACCGAAGCCGCACCGGTGCTCATTGCCGCTTTAGCAATGCCGTTAACGTTCTCGATTGCTGAAGGCATTGCACTCGGCTTTATCAGCTATGTGGCGATTAAAGCGTTATCCGGTCGTTTCAAAGATTTGAACCCGGCAGTGGTCATTTTAGCGCTGTTGTTTGCGGCAAGATTCCTGTTCATGGGGTGATTCGCCCCGAACCCTTTTTTATTACTCAATGAGAGACGCGATGAGCATCTACGGCGACTACATTAAGTCCGTTATTCGCACGGTTCCCGATTGGCCTGAGCAAGGCGTGAATTTTCGCGATATCACTCCTTTGCTACAAAATAGCGCTGCCTTTCGTAAGCTGATTGATAGCTTTGTACACCGCTATCAGGAAATGAACCTAGATGCCATCGCGGCGATTGACGCGCGGGGTTTCATTATTGGCGCCCCGTTGGCTTACGAGCTGGGTTGCAGTTTTGTGCCGGTACGTAAAAAGGGCAAGCTACCGTTCAAAACCATCAGCGAGACTTATACTTTGGAGTATGGGCATTCGGAAGTAGAATTGCATTCCGATGCGTTCCAGCGAGATGACCGTATTTTGCTGATGGATGACCTGATCGCTACCGGCGGCACCATGCTGGCAGCGGCCAACTTAATTCAGCGTAGCGGTGGTCAGGTGGTCGAAACAGCCACGATTATTGATCTGCCTGAGCTGGGTGGTTCGCAGAGAATTCGTGATGCGGGTTACAGCGTATTCGCGGTTTGTTCCTTTAACGAAGACGAGTAATTCCCCATGAGCAGCGACCGCTACCATCAACATTTCACTGTCTCCTGGGATCAGTTGCACCGCGATGTCCGTACCCTTTGCCATCAGATGATCGAGCGGGATTTTAAAGGTATCGTCGCGATTACCCGCGGTGGCTTAATTCCCGCCGCGCTGATTGCCCGGGAGCTCAATATCCGGTTGATCGATACTGTGTGCATAAAAAGCTATGACCATATGGATCAAGGCGGCCTGGATATTATGAAGGGCGTTGATCATGACGGTGATGGCTGGCTACTCGTGGATGACTTGGTGGATACCGGTAAAACGGCCCGCGCGGTGCGAAAAATGCTGCCGAAAGCGCATTTTGTGACTATTTATGCCAAACCTGATGGTCGGCCCTTGGTGGATCAATACCTGACGGAAGTGGGCCAGCAGTGCTGGATCCAGTTTCCTTGGGATATGGGCATTGCGTACGTCGAGCCGCTTGTAGACCAAATGAAGAGGTAATGATGGGTAATCCACTTCCCGACGATTGGAACAAGTGGCTGGGCAGTGAATTCCAGGCTGATTACATGCGCTCGCTCAAGGATTTTTTGGCGCAGCAGAAAGCGGCCAAAAAAATCATTTATCCGCATTCCTCGCAATGGTTTCGCGCCTTTGAGCTAACACCGTTGAGCGACGTTAAGGTGGTCATTTTAGGCCAAGACCCTTACCACGGGCCGAATCAGGCCCACGGCCTCTGTTTTTCCGTGCAGCCTGGGGTGCCTGTGCCGCCGTCGCTGGCCAACATTTATAAAGAGTTGGCCACTGATGTGGGGTTTACCCCCGTGCGTCACGGTCATCTGGAGGCCTGGGCAAAGCAGGGCGTGCTGTTATTAAACACCTCGCTGACTGTCGAGCAAGGCAACGCAGCGTCGCATCGCGGTAAAGGGTGGGAGCGGTTCACCGATCGCGCGATTGAGACCGTGAGTGAACATGCACCGCCGTGTGTGTTTCTGTTATGGGGAAGTCATGCGCGCCAGAAGAAGGCGTTAATTGATCAGCAGCGCCATCTTATACTCGAAGCGCCGCACCCTTCACCGCTCTCCGCGCACCGTGGTTTTTTTGGTACACGGCATTTTTCTCAAGCTAATCAATTTCTGCAAGCCCTGGGGCGAACGCCGATTACCTGGCAATTGCCGGAAAACCCTTAACCTCGCTAGTGGTTGCGGGTAGAATATGCGCAATTTTGTGTCCAGTGATATGGCCCAGTTGCCATTCTGAATCCCCTGCTGTGAGGAAGTCCCATGAGTGTTTACGCCATTAACCATCCGCTTGTTCAACATAAGCTAGGGCTGATGCGCGAAGCTGATCTGAGCACCAAGAGCTTCCGTGAACTGGCAGGTGAAGTTGCCAAGCTGCTGACCTATGAAGCCACTAAAGGCTTGGAGTTGGAAGCACATGAGATTCAGGGATGGAACGGTGAGCCGATTGCTACCCGGCGTTTAAAAGGTAAAAAAGTCACGGTCGTACCAATTTTGCGTGCCGGGCTAGGCATGCTAGAAGGCGTGACGGATTTGATCCCCAGCGCGCGGGTCAGCGTTGTTGGCCTTTACCGTGATGAAGAGACGCTTCAGCCTGTGCCTTACTTCGCCAAGTTTGCCAACGACATTGAAGAGCGCATGGCGATTGTGATTGATCCCATGCTCGCCACTGGCGGTTCGATGGTGGCAACGCTTGACATGTTGCGCGAGCGCGGCTGCGAGCACATGAAAGTGATTGTGCTAGTCGCCGCTCCTGAAGGGATCAAACGGGTGCAGGAAGCGTATCCAGATATCGAAATTTATACCGCTTCAATTGATGACCGCCTCGATGAAAATGGCTATATCGTCCCTGGCCTTGGTGACGCTGGCGATAAGATTTTTGGAACCCGCTAAGCGTTTTTCATCACACTGCCCCTTGCGCTTCGCGTTAGGGGCATTTTTTTGCCCTATTATTCGCAATCTTTAGGAATGTTCTCATGAGTGACGCTGCCAGTAAGGCTGATTCTTGGCTTAAAGTGCTGCTAACCGGCGCGCAAATGTTGTTTGTTGCGTTTGGTGCCCTAGTGCTGGTGCCGCTTTTGACCGGGCTTGACCCCAGCGTTGCGCTATTTACGGCCGGGGTAGGTACGCTGGTGTTTCATGCGGTCACTAAACAAAGTGTTCCGGTATTTTTAGCCTCATCGTTTGCTTTTATTGCGCCTATTCAAGGCTCCATTGCAAACTTCGGCGTGTCCGCCACGATGGGCGGGCTGATGGCAGCTGGGCTGGTTTATGTGGGCATCTCACAAGCGGTGCGTCTCAAAGGCACTGCTTGGCTACATCGTTTGCTGCCAGCCGTCGTTGTAGGGCCAGTGATTATGGTGATTGGCTTAGCACTAGCGCCAGTGGCGGTAAGTATGGCGACGGGCGAAAACAGCGATAATATTGGCTACGGGGTAGCCATTTTTCTCTCCATGACCAGCTTGCTAGTCACCCTGGTGCTTGCCGTATTCGGTCGCGGCTTGCTGCGTCTGGTGCCGATTATCGGTGGTATCACCACCGGCTATGGCTTAGCGTTGCTAATGGGCGTGGTGGATTTTACCCCGGTGCGCGAGGCCGCGTGGCTATCGGTACCCAGCTTTACAGCCCCTAGTTTTCATTGGGCGGCGATCCTTTTTATGATTCCGGTCGCGATCGCCCCAGCGGTAGAGCATATCGGAGATATGGTCGCCATTGGCTCGGTAACGCGCAAAAACTACCTTGAAAAACCGGGTTTACACCGCACTTTGCTAGGTGATGGATTGGCGACCAGCGTCGCGGCGCTGCTGGGTGGGCCGCCGAATACAACCTACTCGGAAGTCACTGGCGCGGTAACGCTGACTCGGGCGTTTAATCCCAAATACATGATCGTGGCGGCGATTATCGCCATTGTGCTTGCGTTTGTCTCTAAACTGGGCGCGCTGCTGCAAACCATTCCCGCACCGGTGATGGGGGGCATTATGACGCTGCTATTTGGTTCTATCGCGGTGGTCGGTATGAACACTCTGGTGCGCGCAGGGCAATCACTGACCGCGCCGCGCAATCTGGTCGTGGTGTCACTAATATTGGTTTTTGGCATAGGCGGTATGCAGTTTGGCGGTGGTCAGTTTACCCTGCAAGGTGTCAGCTTGGCTGCCCTGGTCGGGATTGCGTTGAACTGGCTATTACCCAGAGAGCAAGAGGGCGAGTAACCTTTTGAGGCTGCAGTACGCGTCGCTTGGAGCGTCAATAGGAGTATCAGTAGTATGACTAATCAATTAAGTGCCGCTTTTCCCGTGCTAGGGATTGCTGCCTGGAGCGGCACCGGCAAAACGACGCTGTTAGAGAAGCTGCTGCCGCGTTTGCGTGAGTATGGCTTAAACGTTGCCGTGATTAAGCATGCGCATCACTCATTCGAGGTGGATAAGCCCGGTAAAGATAGTTACAAGCTGCGCCGCGCTGGTGCTGCGCCGGTACTGGTGGCTTCCCATCAGCGATTTGCGCTGATGCAGGAAACGCCTGACCAAGCCGAGCCGGATTTAGCGCAGCTACTTACCTTTATGGCACCGCACAAGCCGGACCTGGTGATTGTTGAAGGCTTTAAAGCCTGGCCGATTCCCAAGCTGGTGCTTTACCGAGATGGGATTGGCGATGCGACTATCTTAACAGGGCCATGGATTGAGGCCGTCGCGCTCAGTGCGCCACCGCCTTGTGACTTGGCGATATCAGTGGCCCAGTTAAACCTTGACGATAGCGAATCGATTGTCCACTGGATAAAGGCCTGGGTAAGTACACAAAGCGGTGCGCTGATTTAAAATGTTTAGTTTACAAGCTACCTGTCTTTAAAAACTGTTTTTAAAAAAACCTGTCTTTAAAAGAAATCAGCCTTCAAACAGGAACGGTAACCACATGCAATTAACCCACCTTAACACCCGTGGCGAAGCCAATATGGTGGATGTCGGCGATAAGCAGGAAACACGTCGCGAAGCAGTCGCTTCGGGGCGCATATTCATGCAACCAGAAACGCTGAAATTGCTTAGCGACGGTGAATTACCCAAAGGCGATGTGCTTGCTACGGCGCGTATCGCGGGTATTCAGGCGGCAAAGCGCACCCACGAACTGATTCCTCTCTGCCACGCTTTGGCGCTCTCAAAAGTATCGGTTGAGTTTGAAATCGACGTCGTTGAAAGCTGCATTAATGTCACGTCATTATGCCGCTTAAACGGTCGTACCGGGGTAGAAATGGAAGCACTTACCGCGGTTTCGGTTGCCTGTTTAACGCTTTACGATATGTGCAAAGCGGTCGATAAAAATATGCACATTGAGGCTATACAGCTTGATAGTAAGCACGGTGGACAGCGCGGCGATTACCAGCGTCTTAACGCGCATACGCCCATTGTGACGGGCGAAGGCGTAGCGGGGGAGGTGAGTTTAGGCCAGCGCTGTTCCTCACCTTGCGTACGCGTCAAATTTTTAGCCGAACTGCGCGAGCGGGTAGGTGAAAGTGAGGCGGTGGTGAGTTTGGACCAGCTGGCCAGCCGCGATATTAGCGGATTGAAAGCGGCGCTGTCGGCCCGCGATGAGCGATTTAAGCAATTAACCGACCAGCGTACGCTATGCGCGATTAACCAAGTAATGGCAAACGATGACGCGTTAGTGACCGATGACGACGAGGTGGCGTTTTTCCCACCGGTCACTGGGGGGTAAAGGTGGATGGCAAGTGTGGATATTAAAGTTGCAATTCAAGCTGCGCCTTTTGCAATGGCGTACGGCTATGATGATGCATTGGCGGGGCGCAGCGATATCGGGGCGGTCGTCAGCTTTACCGGTCTGGTGCGCGATTTTAATGAAACGCCCGAGGTGACGGGGTTGACCCTGGAACACTATCCGGGCATGACAGAACGCACGCTGACTGAAATTGGTGAACAGGCGTGGCAGCGCTGGTCGCTGCAGGCGGTGCGTATTATCCACCGTGTCGGTTATTTGGCACCGGGCGATCCTATTGTGCGCGTACTAGTTGCCAGCGCCCATCGTCGTGAGGCGTTCGAAGCCTGCGATTTTATTATGGATTTTCTGAAAACGCAGGCACCTTTCTGGAAGAAAGAGCACTCTACCCAAGGCGAGTATTGGGTCAAGGAACGCCACTCCGATCAGCAGGACGCGGCGCGCTGGCGTTATCCAAGCTGACATCCTCAGGCATTTCGGCGGCCATAATCTGTAGGTGAACGTCGGGCAGGTGCTGCATATGTTCCGCTAACCAGTGAATCAAGCGGGGCTGTAACGCATGACGCAGGTCGGCAAGGGTATCGGCGGTAATCTCCCCAAGCTGATCATCCAGCCAGTCGCTAAAGCTGTCTTCATCCAGTGGGCTAGCCCCGGAGGAATCCAGCATTAAACGGCCTATACGTGCCCAACCAGTGTCCGTTGCGGTCACTGGCAGCGCTAAGTATAAGCTGCCGCGGCGAGCGGTGGTGATGCTGCTTTCTAACCCCGGATGGGGCACCACGCTGTTCTGGGCGACGATGCAGGGGGGCTGCGGATAGCGTGCTTCGCAGCGCAGGCCATGACTATCGAAGCTCAGCAAATCACCATTGACCGGCGCTAACGGCGCCTGGATATCCATTTGCTGAGCAATCGCCTGATGGGCTTGCTGATGACGCGCCTCTCCATGAACAGGCATAAGGTGCTTCGGCTTGACCCATTGATAGAGTTTAATCAACTCTTCCCGTGCAGGGTGTCCGGTGGCATGCAGCTCGGGGTGATTGGCTTCGTCATAGAGTTGAACACCCAAGTGAGCTAAACGTCTTTTGAGTTGTTCAATCGGTCGTTCATTACCTGGAATGGCTTTGGCCGAGAAAATAACGTTATCGCCAGGCTGTAGATCCACAAACGGATGGCTGCCCTGGGCGAGACGTTGCAGTGCTGCCCGAGGCTCCCCCTGGCTGCCGGTAGCGATAATCACGACCTCATCCGGGGGTAAATAACCCAGGTCTTGATTAGGCACCAGTGGGGGTAAATCATCCATATAGCCAAGCCCCCGCGCTACGCTGACCATGCGCTCCATAGAACGGCCCATTAAACTGATCCGCCGCCCACATTGCTGGGCAGCGCGACCAATGGCAAGCACCCGCGCCAGGTTGCTGGCAAAGCAAGACACGACGACGCGGCCCTTGCAGCGGGCAAGGGTTTTAGCCAGTGCCCTGGCGACATCCCCCTCGCTGCCGGAGTGACCGGGAATAGGCGCGTTAGTGGAGTCGCCAACTAATAAATCGATTGGCGCTAGCGCTCGGAATTGAGCGGCACCCATCGGCGTGCCGATCAGCGGCTCTGGGTCGAGTTTCCAATCGCCGGTGTGTAAAACGCGGTATCCGCCGACCATCATCATCAAGGCACAGCTTTCAGGAATCGAGTGAGTTAGCAACAAGTAGCGGAGCGTGAACGGGCCACTCTCAAGCGCTTCGCCGGGTTCAATGACCTGAATGGCGTCGCTGCTCAGTTGATGCTCGGCAAATTTTAGCCGCAACAAGCCAGCTGCCAGCGGGGTGGCATAAATCGGGCAGTTCCACATCGGCCATAGCCAGGCAACCGCGCCAATGTGGTCTTCGTGACCGTGGGTGATAAACAGTGCTTTAGGTATAATATCCAGCGCTTTTGGGGTATCCAGATTGGGTACCTGAAGCGGCGAATTGGGAAGATCCTGACGAATCATCATGCCGCAGTCGACGGCGATCCAGTGATCATCATACCCATAGAGCGTTAGATTCATACCTATCTCACCGCATCCCCCTAGCGGCAGCAAGCGCAGCGGTGGTCGACGACGGGGACGAATTTGAACGCGTGGTGAATACATTAGTTATGAAAAGCCTAAAAAGTAGTCTTTCAACTATACGGAAGGCAGGAGCGGCTAACAATCATCCTTGGCCTTCCGTTACACTAGCCGCCTCGTTTACCTCCTTAGTCGCTGATTCGTGGTTTTTCGTACGTAGCGTTGCAATAGATCAAGAGTAGCTAACATGTCGCATTATTATCGTTTAGTCGTGTCCTGCCCTGACCGGGTGGGCATTGTTGCCAGCGTATCGAGTTTTATTGCCCAGCAGGGCGGCTCCATTACCGAAGCAAGCCAACATTCTGATTTAGAAACCGGCTGCTTTTTTATGCGCTATGAAATTTTAGCGGATTCGGTAGGCATGTCGGTAGAGGAGCTGCGTGCTGCGTTTGAGCCCGTGGCCAGCGAGTTCAATATGCAGTGGGCGCTGGTAGATACCCAATCGCGCCGGCGTGTGGTGCTTATGGTGTCTCGTGAGTCGCACTGCCTGGTCGATTTGCTTTACCGCTGGCAGGCTGGCGAGTTGGACTGCGATATTGTCGGTGTTATCTCCAACCATGATGATATGCGCTCGCTCACCGAGTGGTACGGCATTCCTTACCACCATGTGCCGGTTAACCCCAACGATAAGCAGGCGTCGTTTGCCCAGGTGCAGGCTGAAATCGATAACGCGCGCGCCGATTGCGTTGTGCTGGCGCGCTATATGCAAATTCTACCGCCCGAACTATGCGCGCGTTATGCGGGTAAGGTGATCAATATTCACCACAGCTTTTTGCCCTCATTTGCTGGCGCCAAGCCCTATCATCAGGCCTATCAGCGCGGCGTTAAACTGATCGGAGCTACTTGCCACTACGTGACCGAGGAGCTCGACGCTGGGCCGATCATTGAGCAGGATATCCATCGCGTTAGCCACTGTCATACGCCTACCGATTTAGTGCGCTTTGGGCGTGATGTCGAAAAAGCTGTTCTGGCTCGGGGCTTGCGCTGGCATTTGCAAGATCGCGTACTGGTTCACGGCAATAAAACGGTTGTTTTCAGCTAACGCTCTTAAATCAGAGAGGCCGCCATGTCATTTGCGCAAAGCGTGTTGGCGCCCTGGGCGCTGCTACTGACGTCGCTATTCTCATTAGTGGTCATGACATGGGTGCTTTGGCGGCGGCCTTGGCAGGTATTGATTGAAGATACAGCGCTTCAACACCGCTGGTTAGGTGCCACACTGGCGGTGGTCTTGATGTGGCAGTTACGCGCTCAGGCGGTCGACTGGCTAACGTTGCATCTTGTTTTCACCGTGTTGATGACTTTGGTCTTTAAGGTGCCGTTAGCCCTGGTGAGTAATCTGTTGATTAATGTGGCCATGGTGGTGATTGGTCGCAACGAATGGATATTGCTGGGGGCCAACGTGCTGGTAACGGGCATTGTCCCTGCTGCTGTGATTGGCGTTGTATGGCGGCTGGTAGATCGCCGCCTGCCGGATAATTTGATGGTGTTTCTATTCGCCTGTGGTTTTTTCGGTGCAGCGCTGGCAACGCTGGGAGGAGGGCTGGCGGCGGTGCTGTTGATTATCGTCGCAGGGACTGATCCTGAAGCGATCTATCTGGCCCAGGAATATGCGCGCTTTTTACCGTTACTAATGCCCTCAGAAGCGTTTATTACCGGCATGCTGTTGAGCATTTTGTTAGTTTACCATCCGGACTGGGTGGCCACCTTTAATGACCACCGCTATATCGACTCGCAATAGCATTGGAGCAAGCGCCAGGCGCTGCCGTCTGCGGCTCAGCCCAACGCCTGGCCATTGCCGCCGCGAATAACTCCTACGCCGACACCCTCGATATCAAGCGACTGTGAGCGAAGGTCGATTTTGATCGGATCGAATTCGGGGTTTTCCGCATACAATGTCACCTGGTGCCCCTGGCGTTTGAAGCGTTTAACGGTGACTTCATCGTCTAAGCGGGCCACAACGATTTGTCCGTCGCGTACTCGTTCCGTGCGGTGAACCGCCAGCAAGTCACCTTCTAAAATGCCGATATCCTTCATGGATAAACCCCGCACACGCAGCAGGTAGTCGGCTTTTGGGGTGAAGTACTCGGCTGGCAAAGGGCAGTAGCGATCAATATGCTCAGCGGCCAAAATGGGGCTTCCTGCCGCCACTTCGCCAATCACCGGGAGTCCAGTATGAGACGGCGCCTCAAGGTTGGCGGGTACGCTGCTGGCAGCGGTATCCAGAGTTTCCTGTGGTTCTTGGTTGGGCAAACGAATGCCGCGTGATGTGTTGCGGATAATACGAATAACGCCCTTACGCTCCAGCGCGCGCAGGTGCTCCTCGGCGGCATTGGGCGAGCGGAAACCCAGCGCCATGGCAATCTCAGCCCGTGTCGGCGGGTAGCCAAATTCACCCATGGTTTTAACAATAAAATCAAATACGTGCTGTTGGCGAGCGGTTAGCGGACGCGACATACCAGACTCCAGAAAAGTGAATAAACGATAACAAGAAAAATGGCAACTTAGTCGATAAGTGGTTAAGTATACAGTATGTTCCTCTATCCAGTATATGCACTATTGATGGCCAAATTTCGATCTCTGAATGATTCGACTAATCGTTTGAAACTGTTCATTTGCTAATGTATAGCCAATTATTTTGCTAACAAATCAAGCGTTGAGCCAACCAACGTTATAGATTAGTATTTTGAAACGTTTTAAACACCTGTTTCCCCCGGAGAGCGCAATGGCTCAATCTGATACAGTGATACGTATTCTCGATACCGCTGAAGTGCTGTTTGCTGAGCGCGGTTTTGCAGAAACCTCGTTGCGCAACATTACCAGCAAAGCGCGCGTTAACTTAGCCGCTGTGAATTATCATTTTGGTTCAAAGAAAGCGCTCATTCAGGCTGTTTTTTCACGTTATCTAGACCCCTTTACCCAACGTTTTCACACCGCGCTTGACGACCTTGAAACCCAGCATGCCGGGCGCGTTATCCCTTTAGAAACCCTGCTTGAAACCATGGCGACCACCGTTCTGGCAGTGCCCGCCGAGCGCAATAGCCTAAAAGTATTCATGCGTCTGCTGGGGTTAGCCTACAGTCAGGCTCAGGGGCATTTAAGGCGCCATATTCAACAAGAATATGGCGGCGTGTTTACGCGCTTCACCGAACTGGTGCGCAAAGCCACACCCGACCTACCCGACGTAGAACGCTTTTGGCGACTACACTTTATGTTAGGCACGGTGATTTTTACCTTGTCGGGGCTTGATGCACTGCGTGATATTGCCGAAAAGGATTATCACGAACAGGTTAGCGTGCGAGATTTAGTCAGGCGGCTGCGCCCAGTCGTAGTGGCCGCCATGAATGCGCCGTTACCGCTCTCAATAGAAGAAGGAAATCATGCGAACGCCCAGGCTAGCTGAACTCCCTCCCACTGAAAATATTTGGTTGGAAATAGACACTGCCCAACAACAGCTACGCTGCTGGCAGGGCGTTACAGTGCGCTATGAATGTCCAATATCTTCAGGTTCAGCAGGGGTTGGGGAACTCAATGGCAGCGGCAAGACTCCCCACGGTTGGCACTATGTGCGCGCTGCAATTGGTCACGGTTTGCCGGAAAACGCGGTGTTTCGTGGCCGACGCTGGACGGGCGAAGTGTTTAACGCCGCATTAGCCGAGGCTCACCCTGAGCGCGATTGGATTTTGACCCGCATCCTGTGGCTGTGCGGGCTGGAAAAGAGCGTCAACCGGGGAGGTCAGGTTGATTCTCAGCGGCGCTATATTTACCTTCATGGCACACCGCCTGATCAACCCATGGGGGTAGCTGCCTCTCATGGCTGTATCCGTTTACGAAACAGTGATCTGTTAACTATCTTTGCGTTAGCGTTGCCCGGTACCTCCGTTTGGTTGCACGGCGGTCGGCAGAGCTTTGATTAATCAGTTTTTGACACTGCTGGACGATCGTCTAGAATCTTCCTCCCTTTGCTTGGACCTATCACGATGACTCAACCGTTAGGCCCGGTCATGCTTGACCTAGAAGGCCCCAAATTGACGGCTGCAGAAAAACGCTTGCTGCTTGAACCCACGGTAGGCGGGGTGATTTTGTTTGCCCGCAATGTCGAAAATGGCTATCAGGTACGCAAGTTGTGTAGCGACATTCGCCGTGTACGTGCTGATCTATTGTTGGCGGTAGACCAAGAAGGCGGGCGTGTTCAGCGCATTAAAGAGGGCTTAACGCGTCTTCCGCCAATGGCGCGTATCGGTGAGAGTTATCGCGCTAACCCTGACGATGGCCTGGCACTGGCAAAAGACGCTGGCTGGCTGCTGGGAATGGAGATGGCCGCCTGCGGGCTGGATTTAAGTTTTGCTCCGGTGTTGGATGTGGAAAGTGGCCTATCCAGCGTTATTGGCGACCGCAGTTTTAGCAGCGACCCACAGCATGTGGCCAAGCTGGGTAGCGCTTTTATTGACGGCCTTCACGATGCGGGTATGGCTGCAGTGGGCAAACATTTCCCAGGCCATGGTGGAGTGGCTGCCGACTCTCACGTTTCAATGCCGGTAGATGACCGATCGCTAGAGGTGATTAAAAAGCACGATCTTGTGCCTTTTGCCCACTTAGCCGGACAATTGGAAGGCGTCATGCCGGCCCATGTTATTTACAGCGCCTTTGACTCGCGACCCGCGGGGTTCTCACCTAGCTGGTTGGGGATGTTACGTGAGTCGCTAGGGTTTAAGGGTTGTGTGTTTTCTGACGACTTAAGTATGGCTGGCGCTCATGAGGCCGGTGAGCCCAGGGAGCGCGCTCGCGCTGCCTTAGCTGCTGGCTGCGATATGCTGCTGGTATGTAATGATCGAAAAGCCGCGCTTGACGTGATGGACGCATGCCAGGGGATCAGCACTAAGCGTCCGGCTAAATTACGCTATGGCCGTGCCCGGCCCGACTTGGATGCGCTGAGCGCGCTCGGTCGTTGGCGTCGCGCCCACGCTAAGCTTGAAGCGTTGGCGAATAACCCAAAGCCAAATCGCTAATGAAATACGCCACCTAAATTGAGATGAGCCAAGATTATTAAGGCTTTTAACCCGCCGTGGAGTTGGTAGATGTCAACGTTGGATAAGCAAACATTAGCGTCATTAGACTCAATGCGCGAGTTAATGGATAACGCCGACTGCCTAATTTCTCAGCAGGAGGTAGAGCGGGCGCTTGATCGCATGGCGGAAGCCATCACCCATGATTTAGGCGATAAACTGCCGGTTTTTTACTGCGTGATGAACGGAGGGTTGATTACCACCGGGCATCTGCTCACCCGATTGGGCTTTCCGCTGGAAGTGGATTATTTACACGCGACGCGTTACCGCAACGAGCTGCGAGGAGGCGAGCTGTTTTGGCGCGTCTCACCAGAGGTGCCGATGGCTGGCCGCCACGTGGTCATTGTCGATGACATCCTGGATGAAGGGGCAACGCTAGCGGCCATTTTGGCTTACTGTAAAGAAGCCCAAGCTGCCAGCGTTACCACAGCGGTGCTGGTGGATAAGCAGCACAGTCGCAAAGCAGTGCCGGGTCTTAAAGCCGACTACTGCAGTCTAGAAGTTGCTGACCGCTATGTGTTTGGCTTTGGCATGGACTACAAAGGCTACTGGCGCAATGCACCGGGTATTTTTGCCCCCAAGGGTATGTAATGTAACCCAGCAACTTCAGGGCTAGCGGGGAGAAAAACGCCTGGCTAGCCCGGTTTCGGCAATCATGCGTGTGGAAATTTCTTCCACAGAGAAGCGCGTCGCATCAATAAACGGGATATGCATAGTGCGGTAAAGTGACTCTGCTTGTTCGACCTCCTGCAGGCACTGGTCCATTGAGCTATAGCGACTGTTGGGGCGCCGTTCGTTACGAATAGCGGCTAAACGACGTGCATCAATGGTCAAGCCAAACAGCTTGTGGCGATGCGGCGCTAGGGCCTTGGGTAGCTTTAGCATGCCGTCTTCATCTAAATCATCCTCAGTCAACGGGTAGTTGGCTGCTCGAATGCCGAATTGCAGAGCTAAATACAGTGAGGTTGGCGTTTTGCCACAGCGCGAAACGCCGACCAGGATGATATCGGCTTTATCGTATTGATGAGTACGTGCGCCGTCGTCGTTATCCAGCGCGAAGTGCACCGAATGGATACGATCCATGTACACATCGTCACTGCCAATCGAGTGAGTCCGCCCCACGCTATACGACGAGTGGGTATCCAATTCTTGTTCCAACGGCTCCAGGAAGGTCGAGAAAATATCAACTTTGAAGCCCGACGCCTGACGGATAACGTTGCGAATTTGCTGGTCGACAATAGTGTCGATAATGATCGGCCGATGTCCGTCGCGATTCGCCGTCGCTTCGATGATTTCAGCTAATGCTTGGGCTTTATCCAGCGTATCGATATAAGGCTTGGTCAGCATATCGATTTCAACGTCGCTGAACTGGGCCAGTAGGCTTCGACCTAAGCTTTCCGCCGTAATACCGGTGCCATCAGAAATAAAAAACGCCGTACGCTTCATAACGAAATCCACTGGTGAATAGTCCAACTATTGTGTCCCGTGCGGTTTATTAGCACAACTTTTCTGCGCCTCAGACGTTGGCTATTGCGGCCGACTACATAACGGGCCGAAAAAGGGCGTTTGTTGTAAAAATCCTCCATTCTCTTCGCTGTTAGACCAATGGCGAATACATTGGCGCGGTGCTAGTGTGTCCCAGTTAATAATCCATGGTCCATGGTCTTAATGCCCATATCAGTGATCGTGTCGATTTCTAAGAGCGAGGGGGTTACGTGGAAGAGTACATTCTGTGGTTCGATCAGCTGGGCATGGCAGACGTCGAACGCGTGGGGGGTAAAAACGCCTCGCTAGGGGAAATGATTTCCAACCTGTCGGGTGTTGGCGTGACCGTGCCCGGTGGCTTTGCCACCACGGCCCATGCGTACCGCGAATTTCTCTCCCACGAAGGATTAAACGAACGCATCAACGCGACGCTAGCCCGCTTAGATGTCGACGATGTTAAGGCCTTGGCTGAAGCCGGTCGTAATATTCGCCAATGGATTATCGATACACCGCTGCCCCCCACCTTTGAAGCAGCCCTGCGCGATGCTTACGGCCAGTTGCAAGAGCAACACCCGCAATTAAAAGTGGCCGTGCGCAGTTCGGCTACCGCCGAAGATTTACCCGATGCTTCTTTTGCTGGCCAGCAGGAGACTTTCCTTAATATCGAGGGTTTTGACAATATCAAGCGTGCGGTGCATGAAGTGTTTGCCTCGCTGTTTAATGACCGCGCGATCTCTTACCGCGTGCATCGTGGCTATGCCCACGAAAATGTCGCCTTATCAGCCGGTGTTCAGAAAATGGTCCGCTCGGAGATCGGTGCTTCGGGCGTTATGTTTACCTTGGATACCGAGTCTGGTTTTCGCGATGCGGTTTTCGTTACCGCCTCCTGGGGCTTGGGTGAAACCGTGGTACAGGGCGCGGTGAATCCGGATGAGTTCTATGTGCATAAACCGACGTTAGCCGCAGGCCGCCCGGCGGTGCTGCGCCGCAACTTGGGGTCTAAACTGATCAAAATGGTGTACGGTGAGGATGCCAGCGCGGGTAAATCGGTGGAAACTATCGACGTGCCGCATAGCGACAGAAGCCGTTTCTGCCTGAATGATCAGCAAGTGATGGATCTTGCGCGCCAAGCAATGACCATTGAGCAGCATTACCAGCGGCCCATGGATATCGAATGGGCCTTGGATGGCGACGATGGTGAGTTGTATATCGTTCAGGCGCGCCCTGAAACTGTGGTTTCCCAACAGGAAGGCGGCAAGCTTGAGCGTTTCCAGCTGCGTGAAAAAGGTCGCACGCTAATCACTGGTCGCGCGATTGGTCAGCGCATTGGTCGGGGTACTGTCAAAGTCGTGCTGAGTCCGGATGATATGGACAAAATACATGATGGCGATATTTTGGTCACTGATATGACTGACCCCGATTGGGAGCCGATCATGAAGCGCGCCTCGGCCATTGTGACTAACCGAGGCGGGCGTACTTGCCATGCCGCCATTATCGCCCGTGAGTTAGGGATTCCCGCGGTGGTGGGCTGTGGCGATGCCACAACCCAACTGCAAGAAGGAATCGATGTCACCGTCTCCTGTGCGGAGGGTGATACCGGTAATGTCTACGCAGGGCTGTTGGACTTTGACTGCAAAGTCTCCAGTGTTGATGCCATGCCGGAAATTCCCTTTAAAATCATGATGAATGTGGGTAATCCCGACCGCGCATTCGGCTTTGCCAGCTTGCCCCATGCAGGCGTTGGGCTGGCGCGTCTAGAGTTCATTATTAACCGCATGATTGGCGTCCACCCCAAAGCACTGTTGGAGTACGACACGCTGCCGGTGGATTTACAGCAGATTATCGATTTGCGCACCGCCGGCTATGCCGATCCAGTGAGTTTCTACGTCGACAAATTGGTCGAAGGGATCTCTACGCTAGCCGCGGCGTTCCACCCCCAGCGGGTGATCGTGCGGCTGTCAGACTTTAAGTCTAATGAATACGAAAACCTGATTGGCGGCAAGCTTTACGAGCCAGGTGAAGAGAACCCCATGCTCGGTTTCCGTGGTGCATCGCGCTACATTTCAGAGGCATTCCGGCCCTGCTTTGAGCTTGAATGCCGGGCGCTGAAGCGGGTGCGCGAAGAAATGGGCTTCGATAACGTTGAAGTTATGGTGCCCTTTGTTCGTACCACCGAGGAAGCGCGTGAGGTGGTTGAGCTGCTAGCGGCTAACGGTTTGCCGCGGGGCGGCCCTCCAGGCCTAAAGGTCATCATGATGTGCGAACTGCCGGCGAACGCCCTGCTGGCCGATGAGTTCCTTGAGTACTTTGACGGTTTCTCGATCGGCTCAAACGACCTGACCCAGCTAACGCTAGGGTTGGATCGTGACTCGGGTATTGTGGCGCACCTGTTTGACGAGCGTAACGGGGCGGTTAAAAAGCTCCTCGCCATGGCGATTCAGGCGTGCAAGGCAAAAGGCAAATACGTGGGTATCTGTGGCCAGGGGCCGTCAGACCACCCAGATTTAGCAAAATGGCTAATGGAACAAGGTATCGACTCGGTATCACTCAACCCAGATGCGGTACTGGAAACCTGGTTTATGTTGGCGGGGCAAAAAATCGAGTAACTGCGTTAAGCCAAGCCATTATTTACGCCCGGCCATTGTGCCGGGCGTCGTCGTTTTTATAGGCTATTCTTTGTTGAGTGGTTTTTTAATTTGTCGTGGAGAACGCTGAAATGTCAGCAAAATCGGTTAGGTTCATGTTGCCCGCTCTGCTGGTAGCGCCGTTATATAGCTGGGGGTTTAGCTATGAAACACCCTCAATCTCCCCCGAGAGCGAGTCTGGCTACGAAGAGAAGCCCGGTTGGGAGGCTGAGTCATTCGCCGTTGCTGCGGCCAACCCGTTAGCGACGGATGCGGGATATCAAGTGCTTAAAGCCGGTGGGAACGCTATTGATGCAACCGTTGCGGTGCAGATGGTGCTTAACCTGGTAGAGCCTCAGTCAAGTGGTATCGGTGGCGGCGCTTTTTTGATGCATTACGATGGGTCTAACGTGCGCGCCTACGATGGCCGTGAAACGGCGCCGCAAAGCGTCAACGGTGAGCTTTTTTTAGCCGATGGCGAGCCATTAGCGTTTAACGAAGCCGTGGTTAGTGGCCTTTCGGTGGGGGTGCCAGGCACATTACGTATGCTGGAAAAAGCTCACGCCGAGCACGGTGAGTTGTCCTGGGACGCGCTGTTTACGCCGGCGATTACGCTGGCCGAGGAGGGCTTTGCTGTTAGCAATCGCTTGCATACGAGCCTGGCGAACGATGAATACCTGCGCCAAGACTCACTGGCGAGTCAGCTTTATTACGATGCGGAGGGGGAGCCTGTCGCCGTAGGTGAAACGCTCAAGAACCCAGCCCTGGCAGATATTTTTCGTCGCGTGGCAGCACAAGGCAGCGCTGCTCTGTATGAAGGCGATGTCGCGGAAGACATCGCAGAACGCGTTCAGAACCACCCGGAGCGCCCCGGTGAATTGACGCTTGAGGATATAAATAGTTACGAAGCGCTTGAGCGCGAACCCCTGTGCACGCCCTGGCAGCAGTGGGAAGTGTGCGGTTTTCCGCCGCCTTCGTCGGGCCATCTCACCGTGATGCAGATTTTGGGCCTGCTTGATCAGCAGCCACTGCTAGAGGCTCCTTTAGACGATGGTGCTCCAAGCAGCGGTTGGTTACACCAGTTCCTAGAGGCATCGCGCCTAGCCTTTGCCGACCGCGGCCGCTATATCGCCGACCCCGATTTCGTCGAAGCGCCGGGTGGCGACTGGTCATCAATGCTGGCTCCCAGCTATCTTCAAAAGCGCAGTGAGCTAATAGAAAAGATGAGCATGGGCGACAGTGCAGAACCGGGTAATCCAGGCGAGCTAGCGGTTAGTTGGGCCTCTCAGCCCGAGCAACCCGAGTACGGGACGAGCCATATCAGCATTATTGATGCGGATGGCAACGCGGTGGCCATGACGACTACGATTGAGCAGGGGTTTGGCTCGCGTATTATGTCCGATGGTGGTACGGGCTTAGCCGGTGGGTTCTTGCTCAATAATGAGCTAACCGACTTCTCTTTTGAACCGGAAATAGACGGTGAGCCGGTAGCCAACCGGGTAGAAGCAGGCAAGCGGCCACGCTCTAGCATGAGCCCGACGCTGGTGTTCGACCAGGAAACCGGTGAGCTAGTAGCCAGCTTGGGATCGCCCGGCGGTGCCGCAATTATTCACTATACGGCGCGTACTTTAGTGGCCCTACGTGACTGGGGATTAAATGCCCAGGAAGCGTTGAGCCTGCCTCATGCGATTACCCTAGGCGGCGACGTGTTTGTGGAAGAAGGCCGTTTCCCTGAAGAAACACTAGAGGGATTACGCGAGCGCGGTCATACCGTCAGCGAACGGGAATTGACCAGCGGCCTGCAGGCGATTAGGCGCCTTGAAGATGGCAGCCTGTTCGGGGGAGCTGACCCGCGGCGTGAAGGTGTAGTGATGGGCGATTAGTCCGCCGCTATTGTCGCAGCCAATTGCGCAGTTTAACCAGCATCAAGGCACCGTCGCTTAATTCCCGGCGGTCTTGTATAAGCGCCGTTAAACGGTCTGGGTAGTCGGTGATAATAGCATCGACGCCCAGATCAATTAGCGTCGACATTCGGGCGCGATCATTGACTGTCCAAGCGTGTATTTGGTAGCCATAACGCCTTGCTAAGCGAATTTCCCCTGGCGTGATGCGGTTATGCCGCAGCCCGAGTGCATCAAAGTCGCGCCGATTCAGCGTGCCGGGCAAAATCAGCTGGGCCAGTAACGTCACACGTAACTCGGGCACGCGTTGATCAAGATAGGCCAGCAAAGAAGGCGACATGGTTGCCATACGCATGGCTAACAATGTATTGGGAAAACCGCACGCGGCGTAGCCATCGAAGGCACTTTGCTGGTTTGCCCAGCAGCGATAACGCACGTCGTTTTCAGCATGTAAGGTCTCAATCACAGCATCTGCCAGCATCTGCTCTTGGCCGGGCAGCGGCTTGATATCGATCATTAATCCGGCTTTTCCACGCACTCTTTGCAGCGCTTCATCCAAGCCTGGAATGTTCTCACCTTCAAAAGCATCGCCAAACCAGCTTCCCACATCGAAATGCTTGAGTTCTTCTCGGGTTAGCTCGCCAAACTCACGGTTATCGCCGGTTAACCGTGCCATGCTGCGGTCATGGTAGAGCATTACTTGTTGGTCTTTGCTTAGGCGCACGTCGATTTCAATATAGTCGGCGCCATCAATTAGCGATTGGTTGATTGCAGCTAGCGTGTTTTCAGGGGCCACCATGGAGCTGCCCCGGTGAGCAATCACCGCGACATTGTCATCTATCTCAAAGCTATTGAGTATCCACCACGCTTGCAGGCCTGCAAAGATAAGCACACCAAGCTCCACTGCCCAGGCAAGCCTGCCCGCGTTGATGTCTTCAGATGGAGCCGCTGGGCGCGTTCGGCGATGAGCCAGCTGCATATAAAGGCAGGCTGACAACAGCGCATTCGCGGCGATACCTATAAAGGTTATGGCTAAAGTGACCAACACATACCCAATCAAATACGCCAGCGTAGCGGGAATAAGCACGGCATTGTGTTCAGGTAGCCACCACAGCAGCGGCGTAAAGAGTTGGTCAAACAGCAGGGTGGCAAAAAACGGTAGGCTAATGATAATCACTAGCAGAAAAAGTACCGCAGCACCGATGGAACGGCGCCAGCCTCGAGTCAGCATAACGCTGCGCTTTAACGCTCGCCAAGGGCTGCAGTTTTCCAGCGCAACTAACGGCAGCGCTAGCACCCAGCGTAAATAGAGCCATGAGGCGGCCCATAGCCATATGATGATGAGCGGCAGCGCGCCGCCAAGGAAATACCATAGCACCGGTGGGCGCACGCGTTGCAAATAATACGGGTCTATGCCACTTAGCCAGACGTCATAAAGCCATGCGAGCCCGGCCATAAAGGGCACCAATAACAATAGGTGGGTGCCCACCTGAAGGATAACCAGACCCGCTAGGGCAGGCAGTCGCCGCGTGCTTAACCAGAGCGCTTCAAGGGCCAACCGATAGTGATTATCACGCGGTCTAATGGCCACCTGCAGCATGCCCGCCTGTTGCCAGTAAATAACCAGAAAAGCGAAGCACAGCCCCACCAGCATGCCCAGCAACCCCAGCGGACTAAACAGCAGCGTGATCAACGCATCATTGGTGACGACGGTGCGGTTGAGTTGAGCTAGCAGCCAACGAGTCACCCAGGTAATGGCTGGCAGCAGCAGGGCTGAGGCGAGTAGGGTGAAAAAGAGATGGTAGGCGATCAGAGGGCGAAGATGATCGCGCAGCGTACGCAGTAAGGCAGAGCCAAGA
Organism: Halovibrio sp. HP20-59; assembly: GCF_033052795.2. NCBI lineage: Bacteria > Pseudomonadati > Pseudomonadota > Gammaproteobacteria > Oceanospirillales > Halomonadaceae > Halovibrio > Halovibrio sp. HP20-59. Next base: position 30,224 of record NZ_JAWJUW020000020.1, on the reverse strand, counting down.
TAGGTCAAAGGCTGCATCGTCATTAAACGGTAAGAATGAGCTACTAGGGTGGCAGTAAGCGCCACACCTGGCAAGGGGCTCTTTTAACACAAACTTAATGACGACGGGGCTCATTGTTAAGAAAGTGGCAGCTCTTGCTCGGCAACAATAATGCCGTTGTTATCAGCATACAGCCATTGGCCGGGCTGAAAGGTGACACCCGCAAAGGTAACGTCGATATCGCGCTGGCCTTCACCGCGTTTTTCACTTTTGCGCGGGTGGCTGCCCAGGGCTTGAACACCTAACGGTAACGTGGCGAGTATATCTACATCGCGCACGCAGCCATACATCACTATCCCCGCCCAGCCATTGGTAACGGCTTGCTCTGCCAGCATGTCACCAAGCATGGCACAACGGTGTGAGCCACCGGCATCTACCACCAACACCGCCCCGTTACCTGGTTCAGCAACCGCTTGTTTGACCATGGAGTTGTCTTCAAAACACTTTATCGTACGAATAGAACCATAAAAGGCTTCCAGTCCGCCGAAATTTGCAAACACTGGTTCAAGCACCGTGACCTCTGGGTGAGCATCGCATAGATCCGGGGTTACTATGTTTTGAGTAGCTGTGTCTTGAGTAGCCGTGCCTTGAGTAGCTGTGTGAGTGGTGGTCGTCATCATTGGCTCCTTATTGCTTAAATCGGTAAGTAAATAATAGCTAAGTAGATAGTAGCAAAGCAGAGAGCCGCTTAAAAAAACGCCCCGTCTGTCAAGGACAGGCGGGGCGTTCGGTCATCGGCTCAGCAAATGCGACAGGTCACGTTCGCTGCGATGGTGCGAGCATCGGCGATGGGACGGTCTAACTCAAGCGCTAAATTAGGCTTCTTGAGCGACCGGAATCACGTTTGAGGCGATTTTCTGATACTCCTCAATTTCGTGAAAATTCATGTAACGATAAATCTCACCTGCCATAGCGTCAAACTCTCCCATATACCGCTGGTACTCTTCAACGCTGGGTAGGCGTCCTTCTACGGCGGCAACGGCTGCCAGTTCTGCGGAGGCGAGGTACACATTGGCACCATCGCCCAGGCGGTTCGGGAAGTTACGTGTAGACGTAGACACGACGGTGCTCTTGGCAGCAACGCGGGCCTGGTTACCCATACACAGCGAACAACCCGGCATTTCCATCCGCGCACCGGCGCGGCCGTAAATCCCGTAGTAACCTTCTTCAGTCAGCTGATGCTGATCCATTTTTGTGGGTGGTGCCAGCCACAGCCGGGTTTTTAAACTACCGGCGGGCTGCTTCTCGAGCAGTTTGCCAGCAGCCCGGAAGTGGCCGATGTTGGTCATGCATGAACCGATAAAGACTTCGTCGATTTTCTGACCAGCGACTTCAGACAGCAGCCGCGCATCGTCCGGGTCATTCGGTGCACACAACACTGGCTCTTTAATTTCAGCCAGATCAATTTCGATAACTTCAGTGTACTCGGCATCTTGGTCGGCACGCATCAAGCTGGGGTTGGCCAGCCACGCTTCCATGCCTTCGATACGGCGGCTAATGGTACGCTCGTCGCCGTAGCCATTGCCCATCATCCACTTCAACAGGGTGATGTTGGACTTCAAATACTCGGTAACGCTCTCGTCTGACAGCGTAATGGTACAGCCCGCGGCAGAGCGTTCGGCGGACGCGTCAGAAAGCTCAAAGGCTTGCTCGACAGTTAGGTCTTCCAGACCTTCAATTTCCAACACCCGCCCAGAGAAAGCGTTTTTCTTGTTGGATTTATCGACGGTCAGTAAGCCCTGCTTAATGGCGTAGAGCGGGATAGCGTGAACCAGATCGCGCAGCGTAACGCCGGGTTGGCGTTTGCCTTTAAAGCGCACCAGTACCGACTCTGGCATATCCAGCGGCATCACGCCGGTGGCAGCAGCAAAGGCAACCAAGCCTGAACCGGCTGGGAATGAGATGCCGAGCGGGAAGCGGGTGTGCGAGTCACCACCGGTGCCAACAGTGTCAGGTAGCAGCATGCGGTTCAGCCAGCTGTGGATGATACCGTCACCGGGGCGTAGCGAAACGCCGCCACGATTCATAATAAAGTCGGGCAGGGTGTGGTGGGTATCTACATCAACCGGCTTCGGATAGGCGGCAGTGTGGCAGAAAGACTGCATGACCAAGTCGGCCTGAAAGCCCAGGCAGGCAAGGTCTTTCAGCTCATCACGGGTCATCGGGCCGGTAGTGTCTTGCGAACCAACGGTGGTCATCTTGGGCTCGCAGTACATGCCGGGGCGAACACCCTCCAGACCACACGCTTTACCAACCATTTTCTGGGCTAAGGTAAAGCCTTTGCCGGTATCTTTGGGTTGATCGGGCAGGCGGAAAACGTCAGACGTCGGCAGGCCAAGCGACTCACGCGCCTTGCCGGTCAGGCCACGGCCAATGATCAGGGGAATACGGCCACCGGCGCGGACTTCATCCAGGATCAGCTGCGTTTTAAGCTCAAAGGTAGTGATAACGTCATCGCTATCGTGTTTGCACACTTTACCTGCGTAGGGGTAAACGTCGATGACATCGCCCATGTTCAGGTTGCTGACGTCCATCTCAACCGGCAGGGCGCCCGAATCTTCCATGGTGTTAAAAAAAATGGGGGCAATTTTACTACCAAAGCAGAAACCACCAGCGCGCTTGTTGGGGGCGTAGGGGATATCGTCGCCGAAGAACCACAGCACAGAATTGGTGGCTGACTTACGCGATGAGCCGGTACCGACGACGTCGCCTACATACACGACCGGGAAACCTTTGGCTTTAACGTCTTCGATCTGTTTAAGCGGGCCAGTGGTACCTGGAGCCACTGGCTCAATGCCGTCACGCTCGTTTTTGAGCATGGCATTGGCGTGCAGCGGGATATCCGGGCGTGACCAGGCATCCGGCGCGGGAGACAGGTCATCTGTGTTGGTTTCGCCAGGGACTTTAAACACGCTCAGGGTAATTTTTTCAGCCAGTGCTGGCTTAGATAGGAACCACTCTGCCTCAGCCCAGGACTGGATAACGTCTTTGGCGACGCTATTGCCATTCTTGGCGCGAGTTTCCACGTCGTGGAAGGCATCGAACATCAGCAGCGTGTGCTTTAGCTGCTCACCCACTTCGCGGGCGAGCTCTTCGTTGTCGAGTAGCTCCACCATGGAAACGATGTTATAGCCGCCCTGCATGGTGCCGAGCAGTTTAACCGCGTGCACTTTGTCGATCAGCGGCGAGGTCGCTTCGCCTTTAGCGATGGCGGTGAGAAAGCCGGCTTTTACATAAGCAGCTTCATCGACGCCCGGCGGCACCCGGTTAGTGATAAGGTCGAGAATAAACTCTTCTTCACCCGCCGGTGGTGTTTTCAGCAGCTCGACCAGCGAAGCGACTTTTTCAGCGGTTAAAGGCTTGGGCGGGACGCCCTCGGCGGCACGTTCCTCGACATGTTGGCGATAAGCTTCAAGCACGTTGGGCCCTCTCTTTTATGTTCTCATTTGCTTTTTGGTGACGGCCTAAACGTTGCGCGGTGTTGGCTGCGCGGTGTTAGAAAATGGCGCCGATCACATATGACATACGCTTGACAAACAGCGTGCAGTTGGATGATTTGGATTCTACGCCAAACTGTCGACAATGTTAAGCTGGTAACTTGGGCTTTGCCTTGTACTTTATGCTGATACAACGCTTGAAACGAATGAGAAAAGCGCATTCAGATGGTCTAGCGATTAAAATCAAGCACGTTTTACCTATTCGTGCTCAACCTTAAGGTGGGTAGATGTGATTGTCGGTACCGCGCGTTACTATAGCCGTAAACGCATAGCTTTGGCGGCTCTCTAGGGCGATTGACGCAGTCCTGGTAAAGTCGTTGGAGCATTGTCAGGTGAGGTACTATATTAGTAATTATCAATTCAATGTACCGATTGTGAGTCAAAATCAGCAGGGTGCTAGTCGCCATAGGGCGTTAGTGTTGTACAATAATGTGATACAAGTTAGGTAATGGTGATATTTTGACGCAATTAAGTGCTTTGCCAACGGCCAGTCATACGCTCAACGCTGATGATCTTTTGCCCGAAAGTCTGCTGCAGTTTTTGGCCTGTCCGACGCCTCCTGCGTGGCTACAATGGGCGCTGAATAACCCTGAAACGCTGCTGATTGATCACGCCCAGTGTGAAAAAAAAGCGGCTTCCACGGCAATGAGCTTGCTCTATCGTTACGTTGATCAGCCGCTGTTGTTGAGTAAGATGTCGCAATTAGCACGTGAAGAGCTGCTGCATTTTGAACAGGTGGTGGCATTGATGGCGTCGCGGGGAGTTGCCTACCGGCATTTAACGGCTTCGCGTTACGCAGAAGGGCTAAGGCAGCATGTGCGCAGCAACGATCCTGAGCGTCTAATCGATGTGTTAATCATCGGCGCCATCATAGAAGCGCGTAGCTGTGAGCGGTTTGCTTGCTTAATTCCTTATTTAGATGAAGAGCTTGCCAAGTTTTATCGCACTCTGGTGAAGTCAGAAGGGCGTCATTTCGAGGATTATTTGTTGCTTGCTCGTCAACAAACCCCACACTCGATTGACGAGCGGATCGCTTTTTTTGTGGCGCGTGAAGCGGAGCTAATTACTTCGCCCGATACGGCTTTTCGTTTTCATAGCGGTGTACCAGCTTAAACCGCTTAGCTCGGCAGGATGTAACCATGCGCGATGCTCGTGAGACTGACCAGTTAACCCTTTTTGGCCACTTTTCGCTCACCCAAGGCGAAGATGTACTTACCCATTTTAGCTACGATAAAGTCAAGGCGCTGCTGGCTTATCTGCTGCTACATCGTCAGCCAGTTAACCGGGCCGCTCTGGCCGAACTGCTGTGGCCCGACCAAGGGTTGTCCTCGGGCAGAACTAACCTGCGTCATGCATTGCACTGTTTACGTCAATCGCTAGGTGAAAGTGCAGACCAAGTACTCAGCGTCTCTCGCCAGACCATTGCTTTCAAACTGCCGGCTAATTGGCAGGTCGACCTGCATACGTTACAGCAGTTATTAGAAGGGCCGCGCGACCTAGATACCCTTGAAGCGTTGATGTCTTGTTACCAAGGTGATCTGATTGAAGAGCTTCAATTGGCGAGCTGTAGCGAATTCCAGCGCTGGTTAGTCCAGGTGCGTAACGAGTGGCGTCAGCGTGTGATTCGTTTTGCCGAACAAGTCCTCGAAGCTCACACCGATGTGCCCGACCAAATTCTGGAAGCTCTGGTCAGCCGTTTCTCGGGATATGGGCCTTTTCATGAGCGGTTGGTTCGCCAATTAGCAGAACAGAACCAGATGGCCGCCGCCCATGAACAGTATAATAGTTACTTACAACTATTAGCGTTGTCTGGGCAGCAGCCAGAGCCTAGCTTCCTGCAGTTGGCCAACTACTGGTCAGACGGCCACCACGACCCGCGGATGATGAGTCCCCAAGGCGCGTTTTCCCGGGCGATGGCGGCGGATAGCAAGCCCCTGCGCGAAGACGAAATTGAGCTGCGCCAACTTTCCGTGATGGCTATTCGGTTGCGCTTAAAAGGGGAGTGGCAAGACCGTGCCGCGACGCGCGATTGTCTGGCGCTCCAGCTAGAGTTGTTGCGCTGGCTGGAGCAGCAATGCCACCACTTGGGTGGTTTTTGGCTGCCTGGGGCCACCGGTGGTCTGGGGTTAGCCTGCTTTGGTACCCATGGCCCGGCTCATCAATTGGCTGAATTGGTGGCGCTTTATGAGCATTGCCGCCAAGCGCTACCTCAAGAGAGTGCTCGCCACTGGACTGGCGAGAGCGCGGTGCCGCAATTTGAATTGGCTGCTGGTTTACACAGTGGTCGGGTGGTTTATCTGCCCGAACGTCAGTTGGCCGACCCGCTGGGGCAAGTAACACAAACTTCTTTAGAAATGATGAGCGCTGCAGAAGGCAGCGAGCTGGTTATCTCGCAAGAGGCTAGTCAGCACATGCCGCCCGCATTGGATTTACAGCCGCGCCTAGTATCTCGTTTGGTGGCCAGCGACGGTCGCGTGAGGTTACGTGCGCTGGTGTTGGGACAAAACGAAGGTGGTCCCGATGCACTGCCGCCCAGTTTAGTTGGCCGTGAGACCTCGCTGCGAACACTGCGGGATGCTCTGGCACGGGCAGGTATCGGTTTACGCCAGAGCGTCCTCGTGCGAGGTGCGTCGGGTATGGGTAAATCTGCGCTTATGGTCGGTTTTCGTCAGCTTGAGTTAAGTCGCGAAGCGGCTATTTGCTGGCAACCCACCACGCGCTTATCGGTGCTCGATCCTTACGGTGTCGCTCGCACATTGGTCAGTTGGTATTTAAAAGAAGAATTAACCGCAGCGGCTATTCAAGCACTACAAACAATGCTTGAACTGGATCCGCTGGATGACGAACGCCAGTATTTGCTCGAAGAAGCGCTGGGCGTTCATGAAGTGCAAGAGATCACCCAGCTAACCCAAAGCGGTGAAGCTGTAGAACTGGTGGTGATGTTACTGCATCGTTTGATCGAGCATCAGGCGACGAGCCATACGCTAGTGCTGATGGTCGACGATTTACAGTGGCTGGATGAGCCCTCCTTTAAGGTGTTGGCCGGACTGCAAGCGCGCCTGCCCATCAATACTGCCTTTATGCTGGTGGCCAGCCACCATGGGCGCGAGCAGTTGCCTGTTAAGTTGCGTTGGGATCAGCAAATTAGCTTGGGCAAACTAGATACGTTGCAGTCATCGAGGCTGTTGTCTCAGCTATCGCGCCGTTACCGCATTCATTTAAGTCCGCGGTTGCGTAATCAAATTCTTGAGCGCTGCGATGGCGTGCCACTGTATATGCAGGAAATCTGCCGCCGTTTGGATATGGATCGGCGCGAAGGGCGCAGCGTTAAATTTGATGAACTGCCCAAAGGCTTATTAGGTTTATTGGCGAGCCGGATTGATCAGCTAGAAGGCGATCGCGATATAGCCCATATCGCTGCCGTGCTGGGTAAGCGCTTCCGCTTGGATTTGCTGCTCGAGTGCAGCGGATGGGAGAGCGGGCGCCTTAACCAAGCGCTTGAGCACATGCGGTTATTGGAAATTATCGAGCCCGTGGATAAAGACAGCGGCGAGCATGAATACCAGTTTAGTCATCAGTTGCTGCAAGAAGCCGCCTACCTTTCCTGCCCGCGAGATGTGCGCGTAACGCTGCACCAGCAGGTGGTGACCTTAATTGAAGAGCGCTTCCCGGTATGGATGAGCCGACACCCCGGCGATTTCGCTACCCATTTACGCCGCAGCGGCCACTATGCCCGTGGCGCACGTTATTTTGAGCTGGCCGCTCGAGAAGCGCTCAAAGTAAGCGCCAACCGAACCGCGCTACGTATGGCCGATTTTGGTCTAGCGAGTTTACGCCACGTTGAGCATGAGATTGAGCGTGAGGTGAGCCTGCTCACCGTGCGTGGTCAGGCGGCGTTCTCGCTAGAGGGGCACGGCTCGCCGACGGCACATGAAAGCTTCGTGCGTGCTCGCGAGTTGCTGCGTGAATCGGGCAGCAATAGCCTCGAAGAACCGGAAGATTTAGAGCAGATATTTCTAGTCAAATGGGGGCTCTGGGTGGGGCGTAGCCAGCGCTATGCACACGCGGATGCCTTTGCCTTGGCCTCTACGCTTGCTGACATCGCGGCACGGTTTGAAGACCCCCGCTATCGTCGCCTCGCTGACTATGCGCGTGCGAACTGTGAGTATTGGGCCGGTCGCATTCAACAGGCCCACGACCACCTCGATGAAATTGATCCTCTCAACGCTCCGATGATGATCGAATGGCTACCGTTCTCTGATCATCCGCAAGTGAGTGCCGCTTGCTTCCAGGGCTGGGCGCTGTGTCTGCGCGGTGATTATCAGCGCGCCGAGCGCCAGGTGTCTGCGGCAATCCGGTTGGCCGAGAAGATCGCTCACCCTGGCTCCTTAGCATTAGCGCTGCTGTTTGCTGCTGCGCTGTATCGACAGCTTGGCCATGTGCATCTGGCGGCCCGGTATGCCGAGCGAGCAGCGGCAATGACAGGCACCCCTGACCTGCAGCTATGGCAAATTGCCGCCCAATGCATTCTTGGTTGGCAGCAAGCCTTATCAGGTGACGCCGCTGGTTTGGTTCAATTGCGCGACAGCTTGGATCAGATGGCGGAGCTCAACGGTCGTGACCGCTATCAGCGTCCTGTATTTTGGTACTCTGATGCCTGTATCGAGCTGGGTGAGTTAAACGATGCAGAAGATTACCTGGATCAATGCTTAGTGATTGCCCGTGAGCGCACCACGCTATTTCTACCTGAGTTAGCTACCCAACTGGCTAGGGTACGTGATTTGCTAGGACATCCACCCAACGAAGTGAAAGCGCTCGCCGATATGGCCATTGCACAATCCCGCGAGCATGGTAACCGCCACCAGGAGCTAGCGGCCTTGGAGCTATGGCTGACGCGCATTGAACCTAATGATCAACAAGCCAAAGACAGGTTTCGGCATTTATTGAGTGAAGTCAGCAATAGCGACGCCCCGGTGCTAACCCGCTGGATCAGTTTGCTTGATCGTCGCCTGCCGCACCTGGTTAGCGTTGACGATTAGCCAATTCCTAGGCGTTTAGAGCAGGAGGCCCGGCTAGCGGGTATCCTGCTCTAGCCATGTGAGGATCTCAAGCGCCTGCTCGCGATGTTCGCCGCACACGCTGGCGTCAAAGTTAAAGCGTTCGCACACGGTGGGTCGGCGTGGGTCGCCAAACAGCCGGCAGAGGTTGTGCTCATCTAGCTGGACGCAGCGAATGCCCGCGGGCTTGCCTGATGGCATGCCGGGAATAGCCGAACTGATAGACGGCGCAATACAGCAGGCGCCACATCCCGCTCGACAGCCTTCACTCATGACGTAACGCTTGGTGAAGACATGGCGATAGCGCCTTTGTTGATTCCCTCAAAGGCTTGAATACGCGTACTGACGCCGCTTTGTGTAGCAACCTCTTTTGCTAGCCAAATAGCGATGTTTTCCACCGTGGTTGGGCCAGGCAATACCGCGCATCGCGATAGCGGCAGCGTGATTGAGAAATCGCCTTGGGCAGCCTGATAACGACAGGTAAGGGTGTCTTTGTCTTGCGCAGCGATGTCCGCTTGTTCGAGTAAATAGCGGTTATCCAGCCAGTCGGACCAGTGCTTTTCAAGTAGCGGTTGACGCGTATCGTGTTGCAAAATATAAAGCCGTGAGCGGTGGCCGTGGGCGATACGTTGGCAGTTGCCTAGATGGCGCTTCAGGCCGTGGGTGTAGCCATAGGCAGCGCCCTCAATGGCCTCATCACTAAGCGTAAGGGTGACTTGGTGGACATTCTCTGGGCGCTGCTCGGTGAGCTGCTGGCTTAAATACGCGGCAACGGTGTCGCTGGTAATCGCGCGCCAAGGCAGCAGGCTAAACGCTTCTTTGGGTCCGCGAACTTCCATGGGGTAGGGCGTTGTGGTGTGCACACAAACGCCTTCAGCGCACTCCGTAACAGTGATCCCGGGCGCGTCAGTAGGCACCAACAGGGTATGATCCAGCCCGCTATCCAGCGTGCGCTTGATCCAAGGTTTGACCTCGCCAAAATCGAACAGCATGCCATCATCGCCCAGCTCGCCATCCAATACCGCGTCCACCAGCCAGCTACAGCCGACCAGACCGCGTTGGTTACACCAAAGCGAGACGTCTATGTGCGTCAGTTGGTTAACGAATAAAGCCATTAGTCAAAGCCTGCTAATTTATGCATTTGTAGCGACAAGCGCCACTGAGGATTGGCCATACAGTAGGCGGTCGTCTCAGCGACAGTGGTCTTATCCTGGTTGAGAGGAGCAAGATCCATCGGCTGGAGAAAGAAGTGGCGAAAGCCAAGCGAGGCAAACTGCTCCGGGGGGGCGTCTGCCTGTGGGAAAACAAGCTTTAACTCATCGCCCTTCGTAACCACAAGAGAATTGCGCCCCTTGGGGCTAACACACAGCCAGTCAATGCCTGGGGGTGGCGCTAGTGTACCGTTGGTCTCAACCGCTACTTCAAAGCCATGGCTATGCAGCGTGGCTATCAATGCCGTATCGAGTTGTAGCAGCGGCTCCCCGCCGGTAAATACCACATAGGGCGTCGCATTCGACTCGGCATCACGGCCTTGGCTGGGCCACAGTGCGGCTATGTGCTCAGCGAGGGCGCTTGCATTGGCAAATTTGCCGCCATTAATACCGTCGGTGCCGATAAAATCGGTATCGCAAAAGGTGCATTTAGCTGTCGCTCGATCGATGTCTCGGCCTGACCACAGGTTGCAGCCGCTAAAACGACAAAAAACACTTGCTCTGCCTGATTGGGCGCCTTCCCCTTGTAGGGTATAAAAGGCTTCTTTGACCTGATACATCAGTGTTGGCCTGCTGCAGTGTGTGAGCTGTAAGCTAAGGGGTCCGGCACCCCGTTGGCGGCAAAGGCGGCTAAACGTTCACGGCAGCTGCCGCACACGCCGCAGGCGAGCTCACGGCCTTCGTAGCATGTCCAGGTGTGTTGGTAATCCAGGCCCATGGCCAGGCCTTCGCGCAGGATATCGGCCTTACTTGTGTGCAAATAAGGGGCGTGTAGCTTGACTGGCTCGAAATTGGCAATGCCTGCTACCTGGTTCATGGCGTCGACGAACTCGGGGCGACAGTCTGGGTAGAGAATATGGTCGCCGCCATGGGCACCGTAGTCGACTCGGCTAGCGCCAATATTGACCGCTTTGGCAATCGCTAGCGAAAGCAAAATCATATTACGATTGGGTACCACGGTAGCGCGTAGGTTGTCCGCAGCGTAGTCGCCTTGGGGCATTACCTGGTTTGGGTTGGTGAGCGCTGAGCTGTCAATTAGGCTATGGATGGCGCGAATGTCCACCACTTGATGGGGCAGCCCCAGTGAAGCGCAAACTTGTCGTGCAATATCGAGTTCGCGGACATGGCGTTGGCCATAGTCGAACGAGAGCGCGTGTACGTTAAGCCCTTCACGCAGCGCGCGGTGCAGTAGCGTGAAAGAGTCCATTCCGCCGGAATAGATAACCACGGCTGTCGTGGTGCTATCAGAAGCCACAGGGGAGGGTGATGACATGAGAAGACACTCTTTGTCGGAGAATTTATGAGTCGCGAACAGCGGTTAGCTGTCGCAGCGTTCCGGGGTCCGGTCCGGAAGGGCGGCAGTTTACGCAAAAGCCGTTAATCTGACTAGTTCTAGCGTACATCAAACGAAATACTGCGTTGGCAGGCAGTATTAATATCAACATGCTAGGATAATTATCCACGCTGTTAGAGGCTGAACAATGGCTATCATTGAACACAGTGAAATCGTTAAAGCATCGCCTGAGCGCGTGTTTGAGCTGTTGCGCCGAGTTGAAGACTTTGCGGACTACTCTGATTTGATTCGATCTATCGATACGTTAGGTGAGAACCGCTATCGGTGGCATGTGCGCGCAGTGGGTATGGACTGGGCGTTCGATGTGATGGTCACTGAAATACAGCCGCCCCACGTACTCGCTTGGGAGTCATTGGATGGGGTTAAGAACCAAGGACGTTATCGACTTCGCGAAGTGGCTGAGGGCACCGAAGTGGCGCTCACTTTGAGCTACGAAATTCGTAATCGTTTAATGGAAAAAGCCGTTAATAGAGCGGCCAGGCCGCTGGTCGGCAAAGTCAGCAGACAAATTCTTGAGCGGGTGGAGGCGCGTTTAAATACCCAAAGTTAATGATAAACCCTGGTAAGAGTGCCAGGCGCCGCCTGGAAGCGGCGCGGATCGGAATTGAGCATTAGCTATTGTTTAATGCGCTTTGTGCATGGAGGCATCCAGGTGATCAACCACTTCCGCCCAGTCAGCGTCGTCCTCTACGGCTTCTTTAAGAAACGCTGCCTGACCCTCGTTCCAGCAAGGAGCTTCAGCCAGTGGCATTGTTTCCGGAAGCGGCGCATTGCGCTGGATAAAGCGTTCAATTGATTCAGCGTCAGATGCTAGGCCCAATTGCTCGAAAAGTTCGCTGAATGGGTGTATCGGCTTTTCCATAATGTTTTGCTCCTTCAATCGGTTAGATTTTACCCCTTCACCATAGCGTGAATCTCAGCCTACGCCACCTTTCTACTATTCAACCATTTTGATTAATTAACGTTCACCGATTAGCGACGTGACAAAAAGCTGGCGCTGATCCTCGAAAGGCAAAGGCTGCGCGATCAAGTGGGCTAATTTGGTGAAAGCAGCTTCCGGCGTCATATCATCGCCTGCTAGAACGCCTGCATCGCTAAGCCCATGCCCCGCCGCATAGGTACTGAAACGGGCGTTTCCCTGCGGGCACTGGCTAATCGCAGCCAATAGTTTGCCTTCCCCGTTAGCCTTGGCAAGCACGCTCAATAAGTCAGGCTGGTCGGGTAAGTTGCCAGCGCCCCATAGCTGCAATAGCCCGCCCTTAACCCGTGAATCGCCCAGCCAGGTCTCTAACTGCCAGGCTGAGATGCCTGGCCAGAGAACGATACGAACCACTTCGCCTTGATTGATTAAACGGTAGTCGGGCAGTTCAAAGCGTGGCGCGCCGCGCTGCTGCAGGCCAAGCCCACGGCTGGGGTAGTAAACAAAATCGTCGCCAGCCCGCTCGCCGATCAGCGGGTAGTTGGGGCTAGCAAAGGCGTCAGCTGCTTCGCTGTGCTGTTTAACGGCACGTACGCCACGTAGCAATTTGCCAGCAAAATAGACAGCGACTTCTTGCAGGGCTGGCTGGGCGGCAAACATGAGGGCGCCGTGTAAATTTGCTAGGGCATCACTGCCGAGCGCTTCAAGCGGTTGCATCGCGCCGGTTAATACCACTGGACGATCTAGCCCTTGCAGCTGATATGCCAGACTAGCGGCGGTCCAACTCAGCGTATCGGTGCCGTGAATAACCACAAAGCCGCTGTAAGCCGTTAAATTTGCATTGATGTCATGAGCGAGTTGCTGCCAAGTCAGTGGCGTGGCAGCGCTTGAATCGATCAGCGTGGCGTAGCTAATAACATCGTAAAGCGGTAGGGCCTGCTGCTGAACAATCGACAGTTGAGTGAGGGCCGCAGCCATACGAGTAGAAAAATCACCGCCAGGCACTAGGCCGTGTGCATCCGGGTGCATACCAATCGTGCCACCGGTGTAAATCACTAAAATGCGTTCTGCGGTCGAGTCGCTATTGGCGAGAGGGGAGTAGAGGCTCATGGCCGTCTCCTTAATAATTAACGGCGGGTGTTGCGCTGCACGACAAGTCCGCCGCTTTGGTCGTTTAGGCGATGATTGCGTCCCGCCAGTAAAGCAAAGCCACAGCAAACGCTGATCAGAACGATTAGCAGCCAGGCGATATGAGGTGTGCGGGCGCCTAACTGGAGCAAAACTCCCACACCAAAAGGGCCGAGTGCCGCCAATGTATACCCACCGCCCTGAACAAGTCCCGAGAGCTGGCCTGCAAGGCGTGAGTTAGCTGTGCGCAAGACTAACAGGCTGAGCGCCAGGCTAAAGCTGCCGCCTTGGCCAATGCCCAGTAGTGCGGCGCCGGGCCATTTCCATATTAATGGTGCGATCAGCAACATCCACAAGCCAATGGCGGTACTCAGCAACATAAGTAATAGTGCGGGGCGCTGGTCTCGCCCCAAGCGGGCAAGCCAGGGGGCGCCGAGTGCGGAAGCAAGCTGGCAGATAATCGAAACCGCCATGGTCCAGCCTGCATCTGCCTCGTTATAACCCCGATCAACTAGCAGTGTAGGCAGCCAGCCAAAGACGATATACGCCATGGAGGACTGAATGCCCATGAACAGCATAACGTGCCAGGTAAGAGGGTGCTTAAGTAGCCGTAAGGTGCCGCTGTTTGCAGGCATGGGGGTATCGGAATCAGGGCTGCGGGGCATTTGTAAATGCCAGAGTACCAGCGCAATCAGTGCTAGCAGAGACCAGCTCATTAAACTTGCTTGCCAGCTGCCGAGCCACTGGGTTAACGGCACGCTAAGACCAGCCCCCAAGGCGCCCCCTAAGCAGAGCGTCATGGTGTATAAGCCGGTGAGTAAGTCGGCACTCTCAGGGAGTTCACGTTTCACCAAAGCGGGCAGTAGAGTGCCGCCAATGCCGATCGCAGCACCGGCCATTGCAGAGCCGATAAAAAGCCCAGCGGGTACCGGTAATCCGCGTAAAATAAGCCCCGCGGTAAGCAATATCAGTGCTGAGCTTAACGCACGTTCACTGCCGATGTGTTTGGCCAAGGTAGGCGCAAAGGGGGCCGACAAGCCTAAGAAGAGCACCGGTAATGTGGTCAACAAACCAGCGGCGGTGGCGGAAAGGCCTGCGTTCTCTTGCAGTCTGGTTAACAAAGGCGCAACCGATGACATGGCAGGGCGCAGGTTCAGCCCCACCACAACGATCAATATAATAAACGTAAGTGAACGACGCGATGCCATCGGTGTGCTTATTTCATACCAGGCTTACTTAAGGTGCGGGCGTAAGTCCCCGCGAACGGCATCAAGCAGCGTGATGAAATGGTAGTCCTGTGGGGTATCCAGGGAATCCACTCTCACGTTAGTGCGCATGCCCTTATCCATATTTAACTGGTCGTAGATTTCCAACGTCAATTTACGCGCTGGCTTATCGCCCGGGGCCATAATGCCATCTTCAAGGTTAAAGGTTTCCAACAAGGTGACACGCACGCGGGTGCTGTTGCCTTCGCTGAGCATACGTCGTACGAACAGCCAGCCTTCGCAGGGTAGGGCGTGTTTGTCGTCCCGCTGGCGTAAAAAAATCGTGCGGTAACATGCTCCCTCAACTGAGGCTTTTTCGGCCATGCTGCGGTAAGCCTGGAGCACTTGATTGGCTGAGGCGTGAGCATCCTCTAGACGCTGCACAATCCCTTGATGTTCGCGGCTGAGCTGTTCTTGCCGTTGAAACGTCAGCCATTGGCGGTAGTCGGCCATAAGTTGAGATGACGCCATAATCACTCCATGAAAAATGTACATGCCTAAAGGCTGGAAATAGCGGCTTAAAATAGCAGCTGGGAATATGCAATGGATAACCTTCGCATATTCCAGCGGGGCTCGCTACTAGTGACGGGCGCGACGTTTGCGCTCGCCAACGGCATTGGCGCTTTGGCTTTCGGGTTTGCGTTTGGCACGAGGCTGGCGCTGATTACGGCGGCCGTTCTCGATTGGCTCAGGTTTGATAGTGGGATCAGGCTCGAAACCAGGCTCAATGTGCTTGGGTAACGTCTGTTTGATCAACCGCTCAATACTGCCTAGCAGGGCGTCTTCATCGACACATACGAGTGATACGGCTTCGCCATTGCTGCCCGCACGGCCGGTGCGGCCAATGCGGTGGACGTAGTCTTCGGCCACGTTGGGTAGGTCGAAATTGACGACGTGGGGCAGTTCATTGATATCCAGGCCGCGGGCGGCGATATCGGTTGCCACCAGCACTTGCAGATCGCCACTCTTAAAAGCGGTTAGCGCGCGGGTACGTGCGCCTTGGCTTTTATTACCATGGATAGCCATGGAGGGAATGTCTTGCTTAGAGAGCTGCTCAGCTAGGCGATTGGCGCCGTGTTTAGTGCGCGTGAAAACGAGCACTTGGAACCAGCCATTCTGCTGAATTAAGTGGGCCAGCAGTTCGCGTTTTTTCTCGCGGTCGACGCGGTAAATAGCCTGCTCGATTCTCTCGGCAGTGGCATTGCGTGGCGCCACTTCGATCATTGCAGGGTTATCCAGCAGCTGCTTCGCCAGGGTTTGGATTTCGTTTGAAAACGTTGCTGAGAAAAGCAGGTTTTGACGTTTTTTAGGCACTAGGCGAAGCAGGCGCTTTATGTCGTGGATAAAGCCCATATCCAGCATACGGTCAGCTTCATCAAGTACTAATATCTCGATCACCGACAGATCAACATGGCCCTGCTGGTGTAGATCTAATAAACGGCCTGGGGTAGCGATAAGCACGTCCAAGCCTGCTTTAAGCGCATCGATTTGGGGCTGCTGACCAACGCCGCCAAAAATAATGTGTGAGCGTAGCGACAGGTGTTGGCCATAAGTCGCAACACTCTCGCCCACTTGAGCGGCAAGCTCGCGTGTCGGGGTTAGCACTAATGCACGGACTTGGCGTTTTGCTGGACGCTTGCCGTCATTAAGCCGCTGTAACATTGGCAGGGTAAACCCGGCGGTCTTGCCGGTGCCCGTTTGGGCGCTGGCTAACATGTCACGGCCGTCTAGTACGACGGGGATTGCCTGTCGTTGGATCGGGGTCGGTTCGGTGTAACCTTGCGCTGTGACAGCGCGTAACAAATCGGCGTGCAGGCCAAGATCAGAAAAGCTCATGCGTTCTCCGCAGACACCTAGTGAGTTAATACCGGTAAGTGGTTGTTATCACAAGATGTAATGTTCAAAAAGCGAGGTTGATTCACCCTCGCGGCAGCGAATTGTGCCAGATAACTAAGCATGCCGCGATGGTCGTTGGTAGCCGTGGATGACCGTGACAGGAGACGTGAAGGTGCTAGCGCCAGGGCGCGCTATCAACTGATGCGCAAGGGCGCATCAGAAAACCTATAAAATCTATGTGTTAGTGGCACGTGCCAGTAATAAGCCAAACAGCATAACACGTTTATAGAACGCCAGCTTGAATAGCTGTCTTGTGCAGCAGGGGAGCTTGATACGCAACGGCGTTGAGCCACCCTGCTGAATCATTAGGGAGGTTTCTTAGTCGAAATAGTCGCCCTCACGTACTTGACGGGCGATAAGCGCGGCAGCCTGATCCCAGCTCTCGCCTAGCGCCCGCACTAAAGCGGGATAGCCATCTTCTTCTAGCGCTGTTTGGGTATGAAAATTTTCCATTGCCAATAGCGCTCCCTCAGCATTGAGCAATTGCCACTGGCCGCTCGCCACGGCGACACCGTCAAAGCGACCCTGGAATTGATCAACATTCAGACGCAGGGTCAAAGCGTTGGCCTGTTGGCCTTCCGTGCGCATCACTCTAAGCGTTGGCAGCGCTTGCGATAGGTTCGCGCGCAACCTCCGTTCTAGCTGCCTGCCTAACCCATCTGCCCACTGATGTTGCCGAGCGGCATTCAATGTAATGTCGTCTAGCTGCATCACAATGCCATCAACGTCTAGGTAATGGGCAAGTTGCGGCGGACTCACCACAAGCACGCCCGCTGGCTGGTTGGGAGTGCTTGCCAGTGGGCCGCTGGGCAGCATATAGCGCGCAGGGGGAGTAACGCTGCCGGCGCAGGCAGAAACCAGTAAGCAAACCATTAGCGTAGATAGTAGACACCTCGTCCATGCAAACATGCGTTAGCTCCTTATTAGCGTGGCGCCCGTGGAACGGGGTCTTGGGCATCCAGATTGTCGAACAACAGCGCCCTGGGGTTATCATTCAAGGTGCGGGTTAGCGGCTGCAGATCACGCATCAAGCGGTTCAGTCGTTCAATCGCCGTGGTTAGTTCTTGATAAGCAGGGGATGAAGGCGATAGGCCTTGCAGTGTGCTACGTAGCTCGTCAAGGGTCGCGTTGAGGTTGCCGCCCACGGCCTGGGTCTCTGGGTCATTCAACAGTTGATTGAGGGAGGTACTGACGGCGCGAACTTCATTAAGTACGCTTTCCGACGCTTGCAGATTACGATCCAGGCCGGTTAACAGGGGCTCAACTTCAAGCGCGTTTAACTTCTCCAGTAAATCGGTGACTTGGGCCTGAATTTGTGCAAAGCCGCCTGCCACGGTAGGGAAAACGTCACGCTCAGAGAACCGCTCGGCGACATATTCACCGGCTAAGTCGCGTTGGAAGTTCAAATCCACAAACAAGGCGCCCGTCAGCAGGCTGCCGCTCTTAAGCGAGGCGCGCAGCCCAAGCCCGAACATGCGTTGAAACCGTGCTTCCCACTCTTCAATGTCGATATCGCTGTTCTCAATGCCCAAACGCTGGGGTTCAATCCTAATCAGCACGGGAATTGCGAAGCGAGCACGGGAGTCGGGTTGTGGCGCGGTAAAGTTCCAGGGCACGGCGGCAACAGTGCCCATTCGTACACCGCGAAACTCTACCGGCGCGCCTTTGGAAAGTCCGCGCACGGTTTCATCTACCAGTAACACATACTCCAGGTATCGATTGAAGGTGCCTTCTCGAGCGGCATCTTCATCGGCATACAACGTAAACCGGGCATTGGCCTCCACCGGCTGCCCCATGGGTAGTTCTTCGGGTACACCGAAGGTAACGCCGCCGCCAAGCAGCGCTTCAATAGATTCAACGTTAACGCGGACACCGTCGGCGTCTAAGCGAAAATCGACGCCGCTGGAGGTCCAGAAGCGGGTGCTGTCAGTAACCAGCTGGGTATAAGGTTCTTCAATAAACACTTGATGCCGCATGGTACGCGATTCAGGTTCAAAGCTATTTTCTTCGATACGCCCGACTGTATAGCCCTGGTAAGAGACAGGGTCACCGACGCGCAGTGAATTACCTAGTTGGCTAGTCAAACTTAGTCGTAGCCCTGCTTGGCCTGCGGGCGCAACGGGCGGGGTGTCACTAACGGGGAATTCTCGCCGCTGAGCCTCTTCCGTTCCGGGCTCAAGCTGAATATAAGCGCCAGAGAGCACGGTACCCAACCCACTAATGCCTTCACGGCCAATGCGCGGTTTAACCACCCAAAAGCGGGTATCTTCGCGTAGAAGATCCTCCACTTCCGGCTGAATACGGGCGGTTAGCACAGCATGGGAAAGGTCGTCAGACAGGCGTACGCTCTGCACTCGACCCACTTCAACATTACGGCTACGGATCAGCGTATTGCCCGCTTCAATACCCTCCGCACTCTCCATGGTCAGCGTCACTTGGGTTCCACGACTAGTATAGTTGTCGTAAACCAGCCATAACCCAATAGCAATCGCTACGATCGGTACAACCCAAATGGGCGATAGCCTCGTCTGGCGCGATATTTTGGCTTTATTTAGCGCCTGATCGTTAGTCGGGTCAGTGTTTGACGATGCTGTTTCGTTAGCCATCAACAGGTTCCTTGGTGGCCGCTTTACGGCGAAGAATAAAGTGACGAGGTGGGAGAGGGGTATCCCAAATTAAGCGTGGATCAAAGGTCATTGCCGCCAGCATGGTTAACACAACCACGGTGCCAAAGGCGAGTGACGCAGGGCCTGGTGTGATCGACATCAGGGAGCCCGCGCGAATCAGTGCCACTAAGATGGCCACCACGAAAACATCAACCATTGACCAGCGACCAATAAACTCTGTTAGGCGATACAGTCGCGTGCGGCTTTGAGCATTGAGCTCACTGCTCCGCTTAACCACCAAGCAAAGCCAAGTTAGCGCCACTAGTTTGCCCACCGGTACGATAACGCTTGCGATGAAGATAACGGCGGCGATGGGCCATGAGCCCATTTGAATTAATTGCACAACGCCGCCAATAATCGTCGAAGGCGAGGAGTTGCCTAGACTAGTCGTGGTCATAATGGGGTAGACATTGGCCGGAATATACATGATGGCCGAGGCGCCTAGCAGTGCCCAGGTGCGTTGCAGGCTATGCGGCAAGCGTTGATGAAGTTTTTCATGACAGCGAATACATCGCCCCGCGCCCTGTGGAGATAGACGGTTAATCAGCCCACAGGTTGGGCAGCCGGTTAACCCTTGCCCCGCCGCAGGTCGCCCCGTTTGAGTCCCTTCTGGGGCTAGCGGCTCACCCTCTAGCGAGAACCACATCCAGTCGGCATCAATCGATTGGGTCGTCATCAACAATAGCAGCGCAAAAGCGCAAAATGCCCAAAACGAGATGCCGACGTCGATGTCGGCCAAGCCGGCTATTTTTATCAGGCTTACCAAAGCGCCGATAATAAACACATCAGCCATCATCCATGGTGTTAAGTGCGACAGTGAGCGGGCGATATCTCTGCTGTAGGGGAGGGGGTTATTCCGCAGTAGTCCAAATTGAAGCCAAACAACGCCGATTAGATAAACGGCTGGTAGCACAACGATGGTCATGATGACCGCAATAGCGACTAGCGGCTGGTGAAAGCCAATAAGCGTCGAGGCGGTCTGTGTCAGTTCAATGCGGTTGCTCACACCGCTGACGGTGAAGCTTATAAAGGGAAATGATACCGCCAACATCATTGCTACTAGAGAGGCAATTGCCAAGGCCATACTGCGTTGTGCTGGGTAGCGGTGGCGTTTAACCAGGACGTGTGAGCAGCGCGGGCAGCTTGCCTTTTCACCTGAGCTAAGAGGGGGCAACGCCGATACCCAATCGCATTCATGGCAGGCGCGCAGGCGTCGCCGCTGAGTTCTAACCTCAGGTGGTGAGCAGTCAACCAATGGCGTGTTGACCGGCAGAGAAGCACGCTTAATCAATCGTTGTGGAGGCAAAAACCAAAACTCTCAGTGCGAAATTCTAGTAAAGCAACTAGGATGTGGCGGATTAAGCAGTCAGATGCATGTTTAAGCAAGTCTATCTTGCTGAAATAATGCCCGAAAACGTCAGTAGCCGCTTGACCAAGGCACTTGTTTAGACAACTATGCTGCGGTGCAATGGTACGCAGCTGTTGGACGATAGCAATCAAATCGCGGATCACAGGGCCCTGAGGGCTTGAAGCCGTAGGGCTTGAAAACATAACTCGCAAATAATGCTTGAAAGCAGTACTGGCAAACAGTGCTGGAAATAGTGCCTGTAATTGTGCCATGAAGGAAATGAAATGTTACTTCCCTTATTAGCGGTGGTACTCGGATTAGTGTTGCTGATCTGGAGTGCCGAGAAATTTATCGACGGCGCGGCGGCAACGTCACGCTGGCTCGGGCTTTCCCCGCTGTTGATCGGGATGTTGGTCATTGGGTTTGGTACATCAGCGCCAGAGATGATGGTATCGGTACTGGCGGCAATGCAAGGTAACCCAGGCCTAGCGGTGGGCAACGCCTATGGATCGAATATTGCCAACATTGGCCTAGTGCTTGGGTTTGTGGCTCTTGTATCTCCTTTGGCCGTTCATTCCAGTGTGATACGCCAAGAAATGCCTCTCCTTATGGTCGTCATGCTAGCGACTGGTTTGATGCTGCTGGATGGGCTAATAGCGCGCTGGGAAGCGATTGGTTTGCTGCTGGCGCTGGTTATCTTTATTGGCGTTAGTATTGTGCGTTCACGCAATCAGCCAGATGATGCGCTGATTATCGAGGTGGCTGAAACACTTGAAAGCAAACCAATGTCCCGCGGCAAATCCGTTATGTGGACCCTTGTGGGGCTAGTGCTATTGATTGCCAGCTCGCGTCTGCTGGTTTGGGGAGCAGTGGAAATTGCTGTGCGGTTTGGCGTCAGCGATTTAATTATCGGTTTGACCGTAGTGGCTATCGGCACCTCTTTGCCCGAGCTTGCCTCATCGATTAGCGCATTACGTCGTAAAGAGCACGATATGGTGCTGGGCAATGTGGTTGGCTCTAACCTGTTTAACAGCTTAGCGGTCGTCGGTCTGGCGGGTGTGATTAGCCCCATTGAGGCCGGTCGGGAAGTGTTGGTGCGCGACTGGGGCGTGATGACGGGTATGACGCTACTGATGATTCTGTTTGCATTCTCATGGCGTGGTCGTGCGCGGAAAATTAATCGACTTGAAGGTGGGATCTTGCTTGCACTATTTCTTGCCTACACTGGTTATATGGTGAGTGTCGTAGTGATGTCTCGATAGCGAAGATAGCCCCCTTGCGCATCGCTATGGGGCTTGGTGCGTCAACGCGACTCATCTTAGACAGCCGGATATTATTATATGATGATTGTCCAAGAAAGGGCGCTAGTGAAAGATTAATTGCAGCGTAAAAAATATGCTTAGTGCTTATAACTAAAATGTCGTGCCAACAAGGCTCAACTAAGCTTGTGTTAACCCATTGTTGGGAAACCGATTCAGGTCTTAGGAGAGTGCAATGGAACTTGATCCTCTTGTGTTATCGCGATTGCAGTTTGCTTTCGTTGTGTCGTTTCATGCGATCTTCCCCGTATTTACCATCGGCCTAGCGTCCTACATCGCGCTGCTTCATGGTCTGTTTTTCAAGACACAAAACCCTGCATGGGACCGTCTTTCGCTGTTCTGGACGAAGGTATTTGCCGTTGTCTTTGGAATGGGTGTCGTGTCAGGCATCGTGATGTCGTTTCAATTTGGTACTAATTGGAGCAATTTTTCGCAAGCGTCTTCGAACTTTCTTGGCCCCATGCTGAGTTATGAGGTCGTCACCGCGTTCTTTTTAGAGGCGGCTTTCTTGGGCGTATTACTGTTTGGTCGCGGCAAGGTCCCTCAGGGAGTTCATCTGTTTGCTGCGATTATGGTGGCGGTAGGCACGTTCATCTCCTCATTTTGGATTCTATCGGCTAACAGCTGGTTGCATACCCCTGCGGGCGTAGAGTTGATCGATGCCAGTTTTCATGTGACGTCGTGGCGCGAGGCGATCTTTAATCCGTCTTTTCCTTACCGTTTCATGCACATGGCCGTTGCTTCCTTTCTCACCGGTGGGTTTGTCGTGGCTGGCGTTAGCGCTTGGTTTTTGCTGCGTGATAGAGATCCTGAAGCAAACCGCCGTGCGCTTTCCATGTGTCTCTGGCTGCTACTGTTTTTAGCCCCGACCCAAGCAGTGATTGGTGACTTCCACGGCATTAACACCTTAGAGCATCAGCCGACAAAAGTGGCAGCAATGGAAGGTCACTGGGAAACTTCTACCAATGTGCCACTGCTGCTATTTGCCATTCCTGATCAGGAAGCCCAAACCAATCACTTTGAAGTGGGTATTCCCAGTCTTGCTAGCCTTATATTGACCCACTCGCCTGACGGTGAGGTGCCTGGCATTACTGAAGCTGCGCCGGATGAACAACCGCCTGTGCTGATTGTGTTTTGGGCCTTCCGAGTAATGGTGGGCATTGGCTTGTTAATGATTGCTGTCTCACTGACGGGGCTAGTGTTGCGCCGCAAGGGGCGTATCTATAGCCAACGGCTGTTTCTAAAAGCCCTGGCAGCCATGATTCCCTTGCCCTTTGCCGCTGTCCTTGCTGGCTGGATTGTTACCGAATCAGGCCGCTCCCCATGGCTGGTTTACGGCATGATGACCCATGCTGAAGGCTTAACACCTTCGCTTACTGGCCCCATGGCGTTATTTACCCTGATCGGCTATGCCTTGGTCTACGGCGTGGTGTTTTACGCTGGCGTTTATTACCTTACGCGGGTGGTGCGCAACGGTATGCTGCCGGAAGAAGAGCGCGAAACCACCGATGATAACTTTAAACGCCCTATGCGGCCCCTATCGGCTGCCCATACACCTTTCGACGATGACGTTGATGCGGTGAGGAGCTGAACATGGAAATGTTTGATCTAACATTAATTTGGGCCTTCATTATTGGCTTTGGCATCATGATGTATGTGCTGATGGATGGGTTCGATTTAGGGTTGGGGATTCTTTATCCCTTTGCGCCCGATGAAGATGCCCGGGATGTCATGATGAACTCGGTGGCGCCGATATGGGATGGCAACGAAACCTGGCTGGTGCTCGGTGGTGCTGGGCTGTTAGGCGCTTTCCCGTTGGTATATTCGGTGTTCTTGCCAGCGCTTTATATCGGCGTGTTCTTAATGTTAGCGGGGTTAATCTTCCGCGGTGTGGCCTTTGAATTTCGCTTTAAATCGCGTCGTAATCGGCGCTGGTGGAATCGTGCATTTTGTTGGGGATCGGCCATTGCGGCCTTTGCACAAGGTGCTGTGGTTGGGGCTTATATCCAAGGCTTTCCGGTTGAAGACTTCGTCTATGTCGGCGGTGCATTTGACTGGCTGACACCGTTCTCTGTACTAACCGGTCTTGGCTTAATGGCAGGCTACGCCCTATTGGGTGCAACCTGGCTGATACTCAAATCAGAAGGTCATGTGCAAGACTGGGCATATAAAATTACACCTCTGTTACTGGCACTGGTGCTGTTCGTTTTTGCGGTCATTAGCCTTTGGACACCTTTTATCAATCCGCTCGTGAGGGAGCGCTGGTTCGGTAATATTCAATTGATCTGGATATTCCCTTTCTTGGCGATGGTGTGTGCGTTTACGGTGTATCGCTCAGTACAAAAGCGTCGCGAAAGCGTGCCTTTCCTGGCCACTATCGGCATCTACGTATTTACCTACCTAGGGCTGATTGTGAGTAAATGGCCGGTTATCGTACCGCCTAATTACACCCTTTGGGATGCGGCTTCTGCGCCAGAGTCGCAGCTGTTCTTGCTGGTAGGGGTGGTGTGTGTTATCCCGATTATTTTGGCCTACACCGCTTGGACGTATTGGGTGTTCCGCGGCAAGGTGCGGGTCGGTGAGGGATATCATTGATTCCATGGCCAACCAGGGAGCTAGTGACACTTTAACGCCGCGCCGTTGGCTGCAAACGTTGGCTAAACAGGAGCGTAAGCGTCTACTGGGTGCGGCATTTTGCGGGGTACTGGCTGGTGGTCAGACGGTCGTCATCGTCGTCAGCATTGCATGGCTGATTGAACAGCTGGTGGTTCACGGTCGTTTAGCGATGGCGCTTTGGCCGGTGTTTGCCCTGCTGGTGGGTAGTGTGGTCATGCGCGCTGTCTTTCAATGGGGGCATGAAACATTAAGCCTGGAAGCGAGCCTGCGAATTCGGCAGCTTGCCAGAACTCAGCTGATGGATAAACTGTCTGCGTTAGGGCCTGTTTGGCTTACCAGTCAGCACAGTGGTTCCCTGGCCAATCAGACGGTTGAACACATAGATGCGCTGGAAGGCTATTTCGCACGTTTTTACCCCCAGCTGCGAATTACGCTTTGCTTGCCGCTATTGATACTGGCGGTGGCGGGTTGGCTGGATTATCTGGTAGCGCTGTTCCTGCTGCTTTCTGCACCACTTATTCCGCTTTTTATGGCACTGGTTGGTATGGGTGCGGAACGCCTTAATCGCGACCAGTTTGTTGCAGTATCGCGATTGTCAGCGCATTTTATTGACCGTGTGCGTGGTATGACCACACTGCAGCTTTTTGGCCGTACGTCAGCCGCACAGCAGGATGTTTGGTATGCCACCGATGGTTATCGGCGTCTTAGCATGCGTACTCTTCGCTTGGCTTTTCTGTCTTCGGCGGTGCTTGAGTTTTTTGCCTCGGTCGCGATTGCCGTCGTGGCCATGTACGTTGGTTTTGGCCT
The DNA here is from genome assembly GCF_033052795.2 of Halovibrio sp. HP20-59. NCBI lineage: Bacteria > Pseudomonadati > Pseudomonadota > Gammaproteobacteria > Oceanospirillales > Halomonadaceae > Halovibrio > Halovibrio sp. HP20-59. The sequence continues at coordinate 5,102 of NZ_JAWJUW020000020.1, read as the reverse complement.
GCTGGGCTACATTGAATATGGTCCTTCCACCTCATTAACCCTCTTTTCAGGCCTTGCTGTCCTGCTCTTGGCGCCTGAATTTTTCCAGCCCCTTCGCACGCTTTCTCAGCATTACCATGACCGCGCTGCTGCACTAGGCGCGGCTGAGAGTGTGGTGAATATACTCAATGAACCGTCTTTGGTTAGCTCGCATACCCCTATGGCGCCTAATTCGCCTACCGCGATAATTGAAATTGACGCTGTTTGCGTTGCTTACCCAGGCCGTGGCCACGTACTGGGTCCTATCGCGTTTAGTGTTAAACAGGGTGACGTTATTGCCATTAGCGGTGAGTCCGGCAGTGGCAAGTCAACGTTATTAGCACTGCTCGCAGGTTTTATTGCGCCGAGTTCAGGAGACTACCGTCGGGTAGCTGATAGCCACTATGCTTGGTTAGATCAGCAGCCTTGCTTATTGCACGGCAGTTTGCTCGATAATCTGCGCTTGGCGGCCCCGCAAGCGTCCCGCGAGGAAATGTCGGCGGCGCTGCAGCGGTCCGGTTTTGGTCCTCTCTTGGCGAAGCTACCCAGCGGGCTGGATAGCTTAATTGGTGAGCGTGGGGTGGGTTTGTCGGGAGGTCAGGCTCAGCGCCTTGCGCTCGCACGCGTGTACCTCAGTAAGGCGGATTTGGTGCTGTTAGATGAACCTACCGCAAGCCTTGACCAGGAGACCGAGCGGGTCGTTATGAGCGCTTTGCTTGAACTAGCTCAAGAGGGGCGCACTCTGGTGATTGCTACCCACCATCCTGAGGTGATTGCTGCTGCGCAACGTCACTTTGCTTTTGAGCATGGTCAATTGGTCGAGGTGGTCGCGTGATCCACATTTTGCGCGATTTTCGTCCCTGGTTGCAGCTTTTAGTCCGCCGCCGTCGGCGTTTTTTATTCGGTGCGTTGCTTGTCTGGACGACGTTAATAGCGGGGTTGGCGCTGCTGGGGTTGTCGGGTTGGTTTATTACCGCCAGCGCCTTAACGGGCATTGCGTTAGGCTTGGGCATGCCTGCTCGGTTAGACGTCTATGTGCCCGGCGGTGGCATTCGTTTTTTCGCGCTGTTGCGCACTACAGCCCGCTATATCGAGCGGCTGTATAACCACAATACGGTGTTAACCCTGCTGGCTGATTTACGCTATCGCGTATTTGGCCATTTAACCCGCCTTGATGATGCCAGCTTGCACCGTCAGCGAGCCAGTGACTGGCTGAGCCGTTTGACCGCCGATATCGACACCTTGGATAATTTTTACCTGCGCGTCCTCGTGCCGCCCGTTGTAACTCTGCTTAGCGTGGTCGTTGTGTCGCTGTTTGTGGCCCTTTGGTTGCCAAGCGTGGCGTTGTTAATGGCGATAACGCTTGGCCTGTTGTGGGTGATAGTGACGCTGGTGACGGCCACTTGGGGATTTTCGCAAAGTCACCAGCAGGTGGCGGATCAAGAATCCCTACGTCGCCTGGTTGTCGACCAAGTACAGGCGTCTGCAGAGCTGATGAGCTATCGCAGCGCGCAATGGCACCGGTCGCTTATAACCACTCAGGAACAACAAGCGCACAGCAATCAGCGGCGTTTGGGGCGAAAAACAGCACTGGTAAATTGCTTAGTAAGTACGGTGACGGGGCTGCTTGTTGTGGCGGTGCTGTGGCTGGCTAGCCTTGGTTTTACTGAGCAGTTAGTCACGGCACCTATTTTAGTAATGGCGGTCTTGATTGCATTGGGAATTAATGAGGCCTTCATTGCATTGCCATCAAGTTTTATAAAGCTGGGGGCTAGCTATGCGGCGGTTAGGCGATTGAATGAACTAACCAGCGTGTCGCCATTGCATGAGAAGCAAGCCAGCTTACCGGAGGCGGCGGGGCTTGCAGTTAATGTGACAGAGCTATCGTTGCTCTATTCAAAGTCACTGCAACCAGCATTAGATTTTGTTAGCTTTCAGCTGCCAGCCGGAAAGCGTGCGGTGATAACCGGTAGCTCCGGTGCGGGTAAGTCGTCGTTGGCTAGCGTGTTAACCGGGCGCTTAGAGCCCACTCAGGGTGACGTGCTGGTCGGCGGAGAGCGGCCTTGGCAGCTTGCCGCGGAGAGCCGTGCCAACCACTTTGCCATGCTGACTCAGTCCGTAGATTTATTTGACGATTCATTAGCCGAAAACCTGCGTATCGCTAACCCGTCTGCTGACGAATCATTGCTTTGGGAGGTGTTAACGGCGGTTGCATTGGCTGACTGGGTCAAGCAATTGCCAAAAGGATTGGATACGGCGGTAGGCGAAAAAGGCCAGCAGCTTTCTGGTGGGCAAGCTCGGCGTGTCGCCTTAGCGCGTTTAATGTTGCGCAACCCGAGCGTTGTGATACTTGACGAACCTTTTGCCGCGATTGACGCCGCAACGGCGCAGCACATCGCAGCTTCCTTAGACCAGTGGCTGGCTAATCGAACGGTGATTTATTTTGTCCATCAAATTAGCTCTTTGAATCTATTGCCTGGGGTCGAGTTTCACTGGCATCTCGTTGACGGTAAACTTCACCAATACCTGATTGAATGACGTTGACTAATCGATGCGGTCTCAAGGAATCCCCAATGCATGAATTTTTACACAACCTCCCCAAAGTAGAGCTTCATTTGCATATCGAAGGCTCGCTGGAACCAGAGTTAATGTTTGCGCTAGCTCAGCGCAATGGGGTTGAGCTGCCCTATACGACAGTTCAAGAAGCCAAAGATGCTTATCACTTCAACGATTTGCAGGGATTCCTTAATCTCTATTTTCAGGGCATGAGTGTGCTTCGTAACGAGGAGGACTTTTACGATCTGGCGATGGATTATTTCAAGCGTGCACGGGGGGAGGGTGTTGTGCATATCGACATGCACTTTGACCCCCAGGCGCATCTGCAGCGTGGCGTGCCGCTTGAAGTAGTCATGGCTGGGCTATTAAAAGCTAAGCAGGAGGCAGAGGAGACCCTTGACCTCTCTATCGGAATGATTATGGCTTTTCTACGCGATCGCCCCGCAGCGGAGGCTTTGCATGTACTTGAGCAAGCCGCTCCCTATTGGAAACTGCTGGATGCTATTGGCTTAGACAGTGCAGAGCAAAATAATCCCCCCGCGGATTTTATTGATGTGTTTAAGCGGGCTAAGCAGCTTGGGCTTGTGTGTGTGGCTCATGCTGGAGAGGAAGGCCCCGCAGACTATATTAAAGAAGCCTTGGATGTACTTGATGTCCAGCGCATTGATCACGGGGTGCGCTGTTTAGAAAGCGATGAGGTAGTTGAGCGTTTGCGCAGCGAGCAGATTGTTCTAACGGTCTGCCCTCTCTCAAATGTCAGTTTAAAGGTGGTTGAGGATCTGCGTGATCATCCGTTGCCCAGGCTTTTGGCTGAAGGACTCAAGGTAACTATTAGCTCAGATGACCCCGCCTATTTTGGCGGCGGCATGATGGCCAATCATATCGCTTGCGCTGAAGCGTTTGGTTGGGATGAAGCAATTTTTCGCCAGCTAACCCGCAATGCTATTGAAGAAGCTTTTACTAGCCAGCAGCGTCGCGAAGAGATGCTGGCTCGCTTAGCCTTAGTATAATGTTTCAATGCCTGGTCGCCCTGACCAGGCGGCTGCTCTTGCTAGGGCGGTAGTTTTACGTGTTGGTTTTTAGCCATAGTTTAAGGCAGTGCGGGCACCTCGAAATCGGGCATTTCACCGGTTAGCGTATGTAAAAAAGCGGTAATATCATTAATAGTGTTCTCTTCAAACTCCCGACCAAGCATTTCTTGGCCCATTATCGCGACCGCTTCTTCCAGCGTTTCAGTCGCACCGTTATTCATATACGGGTAGGTCACGGCCACATTGCGTAATGTAGGCGTTCTGAAGCGGTACTTGTCGCTCTCTTCTTCGGTCACAACGTAACGACCCAAATCGGTTGAGCCTGGCACCTGAATCGCATGGAATTGGCTGTCGGTTAAAGCAGGGCCGCGGTGGCAGGCAATACAACCGTTATCAACAAAGGCCACCATGCCGTCTTTGGCTTGCTGGTCAATCGCCTCTACATCGCCATGTAGGTAACGATCAAAAGGTGAGTTGGGTGTATTAAGCGTACGTTGAAAAGCGGCCAGCGCGTGGGCCAAATTATCATCGGTGATAGGTGCTTCTTGATCCGGGTAAGCAGCGCTGAATTTTTCTTGATAGAGTTCAAACCCCACCAGCCGTTCTAAAGCCATTTCTAGGTCCATTGCCATTTCTACAGGCGCTTCAATAGGGCCCAGTGCTTGGCCTTCTAGATCAGGTTCTCGACCATCCCAAAATTGTGATTCTAAAAAGCCACTGTTCAATACGGTTGGGGTGTTGCGCTCACCCACTTGACCATCGTGACCGACAGCGCGGGGAATTCGGTCAGCCCATCCAAGCGCTGGATTGTGGCAGGTTGCGCAGCTAATAACGCCGCTAGAAGAGATGCGTGGCTCGAAGAACAGCATATTGCCAAGTTCGATCTTTTCCTCTGTTAATGAGTTGTCCGCAGGGATTGGCGGAAGGTAAGGCAGTGCCTCGAAGCGTTGGCGGTAATTTTCCAAGCCATCGTCAGCCATGGCTACGCTAGCAACGAGGAAGCTGCTAGCCGCCAGTGCGGGTAGTAAGGTGGCTTTTTTTATGGTCATGGTTATTCTCCCTTGCTTTTGTAATCGGCGTTTTGGTCTTGAAGCGATGAACCTCAACGTGCACTTTTTATAAGCGTAGGGGGAGGGGGGAGTAGCTGTTTTGCCTTAGATCAAATTTTGCGCTGTTTCCTGGTGCTTTGTGGGCAACCCCTAATTTTGAACGACTTTTAATGATTAATGTTTAAATGGCTGTTGACCCTGACGGTGAATCGGGTAATATACGCCACACGTCAACGGGGCACGGCCTCAGCGACCAGCTCTTTAACAATTTGATCAGGTAATTCATGTGGGCGCTTGCTGATGTTGGTGACAAATCACCCAATATCAAGGCAAGCGACTCAAGCAATAAGGTGTTGAAGATACGTCTTTGATATCGGTTTTGAATGAATTCGTTTGAACCTTGAGCCAAGTTTGATTCGCTTTTGTTGTCTTCGGCTAGCCCTTAGAT
>NZ_JAWJUW020000019.1:0-62727 GCF_033052795.2 Halovibrio sp. HP20-59 | reverse complement strand
AAGTCTGGTTCCCACAACACCCGGTGCCTGCACCCAGCCCCTGTAGGAGCCCGACTTGTCGGGCGATCAGGCCGTCTATCGGCATTCAGCCTCGGTGGCTCGATCCTTGCTGATCGCGCAATAAATTGCGCTCCTACAGGGCGATCAGGCTATCTACAAGCAATTACCTGCGGCGGCTTGATCTTTCTGATCGTCCAATGAATTGGGCTCCTACAGGGCGATCAGGCCATCTACCAGCATTCACCCTCGGCGCCTTGATCTTTGCTGATCGCGCAATGAATTGGGCTCCTATAGAGCGATCGGGCCATTTACTCACACAACCACCTGATCACCCGCATTCGGTGTTAACCAACGGGCATCCCAAAAGCTATAATCGCCAATATGATTAACCAACCCAGCCCTTAACGGATTCGCGACGATATAACGCGCGGTGTCTTGCACGCCATCCTCCTCACGTATCAACCGGTCATGAAAACCCCGCTGCCAAACCGGCTTGCCCAACGCCAACGACACATACGATTTATACAGCTTAACCGCCTGAGATAGATCGCCCTCTAACGCCAACAGCCAATGAATATGGTCGGGCATTACAACGTATGCCCAGGTTGTTGCATGCTGACACACGGAAGGTTGAGCAAAAGCCCGCGCCGCCACACAACCACGCGTAAAATCCAGAAAATAAGGCGACCGGTCAGCCGTCACCATCGTTATTAGGTAATAGTTGCCCGGCAAACACCGCCGCCCCATCCTCAACGCATGACCCCGTGGCATCACCGCTCCTCCTTGCACACTATGTTATATCCCTGCCCCCAGCCCCTGTAGGAGAGCGACTTGTCGGGCGATCAGACTATCTATCAGCATTCACCCTCGGTGCCTTGATCCTTGCTGATCGCTCAATGAATTGCGCTCCTACAAACCCTGATGCCTGCGCCTAGCCCCTGTAGGAGCTCGACTTGTCGAGCGATCAGGTCGTCTACCAGCACTCACCCTCGGCGCCTCAATCCATCCTGATCGCCCAATAAATTGGGCTCCTACAACAACCGGTGCCCACCCCCAGCCATTTTGGGAATAACCCCACTTTCCCAGCTGGCTAGCCGCGCGGAAAGACTCGCCCCCATTACATTGGATAAGTTACCATTGCATGCGTTCTGCGCTGGCTTGGCTTTCGTAAAAGCTCATGTCGCTCCTTGCGATAAAATGAGTTAACCCAGAAATTTTTCTAATTTCAGCGTTAATGTGCATTGTGTCAAAATCACAGTGACCGAACGCAGCAAGCCATGCAGTTAAAGACGCCGCCGGTACGCGAAATGCTAAATAAGACGAGGGCAAGGGAAACATCCAGATCAATCCCTGAGTGTTAGCGTGCCTGAAAGTTTTTTTAAGACAGCAAGGTTTTCAAGACGAAAAGCGATGAAAGCTACGGCTATTTTACTCTGCTCATGGTCGTTTTAACGTTTACCCAAATAGAGATAAGGACTGCCATTGACCGCTTTTGTCAGCGATGCCATGCGGCAACGATTAATTGAAGGTGTGCATGAGGCTGGCCGCCGCGTGCTGGAGATTTATCATGGTGATTTCAATGTTGAAACCAAAGACGACAATAGCCCATTAACCGACGCTGATATGGCAGCCCATTACGCGTTAGTCGCGTTGCTGGAAGCTCAAACGCCCGGCACACCGGTACTTTCGGAAGAGTCTCAAGTGGTGGCTTACAGCACCCGCCAAACCTGGCAGCGCTACTGGCTGATCGACCCGCTGGATGGCACCAAGGAATTTATCAAACGCAGCGGCGAATTTACCCTCAACATAGCGCTGGTTGAAAACGGAGTACCCGTATTCGGTATCGTCTATGCTCCTGTGCTCAAAGCGCTTTGGCTAGGCCAAGCAGGGCAGGGCGCCTGGAAGCAGATAGGCAACGACCCAAGTGAAAGAATCAGCGTTCGCCCGCTGCCAGACGCCGAAAGCCAACCGTGGCACATAATGCGTAGCCGCTCCCACGGCATAGAAGCGTTTGAAAGCTTCTGTGCGGGCTTGCCCCAACACGAATGCACCAGCATGGGCAGCTCGCTCAAGCTATGTTTAGTGGCGGAAGGCCAAGCAGACTTATACCCACGCCTAGCCCCCACCAGTGAATGGGACACCGCCGCCGCCCAGGCCGTGGTGACTGCCGCAGGCGGCGAAGTGCTTAACGCCCATACCCTTGAGCCGCTACGCTGCAATCAGAAGGAAAGCTTGCTCAACCCCCACTTTATTGTGTGTGGGCAGCGCGACAGCCGGTGGGAAAACGCGTTAAAGAAAACGGGGCCCTCTAGGTGCCCAATTCATTGAGCAACCAGACCCTCAACAAGCATTCACCAACGGCGCCACCCAGCAGGTTCTCGTAGGAGCACGACTTGTCGAGCGATCAGGCTATCTAACAGCGTTTACCCTCGGCGCCTGGATCCTTGCTGATCGCCCAATAAATTGTCTACAGGGCGATCAGGCTATCTAGAAGCAATTACCCTCGGTGCCTCGATCCTTGCTGATCGCCCAATGAATTGGGCTACAACACCCGGTGCACGCACCCAGCCAATGTAGGGGCTACAGTTTGGCGAGGGCGTCCAAGCTCTGTTTTACCAGCGCTGAGGCGGCAGCTTGCGATGCTGATTCACTGTAGCAGCGCAGTTCGGGGGCATTGCCAGAGGGGCGAAGGTGTACGATATCGCCATTTTCAAGCGTAGCTCTCAAGCCGTCGGTAGTGTTCACCGCTGAAATGCTCGCCGGTAAGCCCAGCGCTTGCTGCATCAGCTCAGGCGAGACTTGCCATTTGGCCAGTAACGCATGGCTTTTCTCAGTAGTAAAATCTTTGATCCGGTCGCTGGCGGTATAGCGAGCAGGCAAATCGGCAATTAACCGAGAAAGCTTAACCCCACGTTGGGCGGCTATCACCATCAGCGTAAGCGCAGGTAGCAGCGCATCGCGGGTGGGCAGTGCTGCTAACTGACGGCCATTATTTTCCAGTTTGCTGCCGAGCAAAAAGCCACCATTGGCCTCGAAGCCAGCTACTCGCGCAAACCGCTGACTAAGCTTGGCCATGCTGTCCAGCACATACGGCGAGCCAATACGTGTGCGCTCGACGACCTGAAAGGCGCCGCAGGCCTCAATGGCCGTATTGCAGCTTACCGGCACCGCCAGCGCTTCAATGCCCAGGGCGCGAGCGCAAAGCAAACCGACAATATCCCCACGCTGCCAAGTGCCCGTTTCATCGCCTAACAAGGGGCGGTCGCCATCGCCGTCGGTGGAAAACAGCGCATGCAACTGATGTTTAGCTGCCCAGGTTTGGCCTTGGGCCTGATCTTTATCGCTAACAGCTTCAGTATCCACAGGCACAAAGACTTCGCTGCGGCCCAATACCACCACGTCGGCGCCTAGCTCGCTCAAGATATGCGCACTTAAATCGCGCCCGGAGGCAGAGTGCTGATACAAACCTACCCGCCAACCTTTTAATGGTTCTCCAGGAAACCAATGAATGAAGCGCTCCGAATAGGCCTGATGGGCGGCTTCTGAAATTTCGCCGCGCGCTGGCGGCGGTAGGGCAGGCATGGCCGCCTCAGCATTAAGAATAGCGGTTTCATCGGCTTTGGTAATCTCGCCGTCGGGGCGATAAAATTTGATACCGTTACGGTCAAACGGAATATGGCTGCCGGTAATCATGATGCAGGGCACGCTATCCGCCATTGCCTTTAACGCCAGTGCGGGCGTTGGTAGCACGCCGTAATCATCTACTTTCACTCCCAGTGCATGCGCGGCACTGGTACAGGCGGCTGCCATCGTGGGGCTGCTGGGGCGGCGGTCAATGCCCAACGCAATACGCGTTACTGGAAAGGATGCGCGCATGGCGGTAATAAACGCCACGGTAAAGGCCGTACATACGTCATCGGTAAACTGTTCAACCAGCCCCCGCGCGCCGCTGGTACCAAAAGCAATGCCGCTGTCATGAATAATCGCGGTAGTGGAACGCACTGAACTCAACGTATTTCTCCTGGTAAAAATGCCTTCAGCGAGTTTAACACTCTAGGCGAGAAGCGCTATGTAGCGCTTTTTCTACTCAAACAGCCAATAATTACATATAGGATTGACTCGCTGTAAGCATGAGGCTATACGCTACAGCGGTGCGGTATGCGCCTCTACCCTCTGTAGGGGCACTTCTGTTATGCTGCGCCATTCTTTTTTTGCGCTTGACGCCTCTTCGATTCAACGGTGACCATTCAAATGGCAAAGCAACAGGAAGCGACGGATTTGCAGCGGGCGCTGAAAGCCTGCAAAGGTTCGTTTGTGTCGGTGGGCTTTTTCAGTATGTTCGTCAACTTACTGATGCTCGTACCGCCCATGTACATGCTACAAGTTTATGATCGTGTGCTTTCCACCCAGAGTGTTGACACTTTGTTAATGCTGACCCTGGTGGTGGTATTCCTCTTTATGATTATGGGCGGTTTAGAGCTGGTGCGTTCACGCATGTTGGTTCGCGTCGGCAACAAGCTCGATACGACCATTAACGAGCGGCTGTATAGCGCCATGTTCCGCCGCAGCCTAGTGGCACAGGGCGGCCAAAGCGCCCAACCGTTGAATGACTTAACCAGCTTGCGCCAGTTTCTGACGGGTAATGGCCTGTTTGCTTTTTTTGATGCGCCCTGGGTCCCCGTTTATCTGGGCGTGCTTTTCCTCTTTCACCCCTGGTTAGGTGTCTTTGCCACTTGCGCAGGCATTATTTTGCTAGCGTTGGCCATTGCCAACGAAAAAGCCACCAAAAAGCTGCTTGCCGAAGCTAATAGCGAGCATATACAAGCGCAAAATCTCGCTAACTCCAATTTACGCAACGCTGAAGTGCTGCATGCCATGGGTATGTTGCCCGGCATTATGGGTCGCTGGTCCAAGCGCCATCACGAATTCCTATCGAAGCAGTCCCAAGCAAGCGACCGAGCCGGGGCCTTAACCAACACCTCTAAGGTGCTTCGGTTATTGTTCCAATCCTTGATCTTGGGCCTAGGTGCGTTTCTGGTGCTTCAAGGCGAGATGACCGCCGGGATGATGATTGCAGGTTCGATTCTGATGGGGCGGGCACTCGCGCCTATCGACCAAATGATTGGCGGCTGGAAGGGCTTTGTCAACGCTCGTGGTTCCTATGAACGCTTGAACGAGTTATTGACGCAAATACCCAGCGAAGAGCGCAAGATGTCGCTCCCTGCTCCCCAAGGGGTTGTTGCATTAGAAGGCGTAGCCGCAGCGCCGCCAGGATCGCGTATGGCGACTATTCGCGGCATTAACTTCAGCGTGCCCAAAGGCGAACACGTCGGCATTATCGGCCCCAGCGCGGCGGGTAAATCCACCCTGGCACGGGTGCTGCTGGGTATTTGGCCCTCGCAAGTCGGTGATGTACGCTTGGATGGTGGGGTAATCACCCAATATAACCGTGATGAAATTGGTCCTTACATCGGCTATTTGCCCCAAGATATCGAACTGTTTGACGGTACCATCAGTGAAAACATTGCTCGTTTTGGCAACATTGACCCTCAAAAGGTGGTCGATGCAGCCAAGAAGGCGGGCGTGCACGAAATGATTCTGGAGCTGCCTAACGGTTACGACACGGTGATCTCTGCCAGCAGCGGGGCGCTTTCCGGCGGTCAGCGCCAGCGGGTGGGGCTGGCGCGGGCGCTGTACGGCAACCCCGTGCTGGTGGTGCTGGATGAGCCCAACGCTAACCTGGATGATGCCGGTGAACGTGCGCTGGCAACATCCATTGCCCAGCTGAAAGCCGAAGGCGCCACGCTATTTGTGATTAGCCATCGCACCAGCGTGCTGAAAAACATGGACAAGCTGCTGGTCATGAAAGAAGGGCAAGTCAGTATGTTCGGGCCACGCGACCAGGTGTTAGCCCAGTTTGCCAAAAAGCCCCGTGAGCAAGTGAGTCAGCAAAGCGCTGCCCGTCTCTCGGCCATTTCCGGTGGCCGTGGTAGCGAGGAGAAGTAACATGAGTGACGAGAAACGTAACCTCCCTAGCACTGAAATTGATGTTACCCCTCAGGGGCCGGCCACACTGGATGGCGAAGCCAGCGAACAATTGCCCACCAGTGACAAAGGTTATCGCAAGCTTGGCTATGCCATTCTTATTTTTGCCTTAGGCGGTTTTGTGCTTTGGGCATCCACAGCCTCATTGGCGATTGCGGTGGTAGCGCCGGGTAGCGTTTCGATTGAGTCTTTTAAGCGCACAGTGCAGCACCTGGAAGGCGGTATTGTCGAACAGCTGCTGGTGGAAGATGGCGACAAAGTAGAAGCCGGGGACACGCTGATTGTGTTGAGCGACACCCAAGCCAGCTCACAGCTTGCGATTGCCCGTTCACGCTACCTGATTAACCGCGCCATGGAAGCTCGCCTGCTCGCCGAGCAGGCCGGGGCGGAAATGATGGAAATCCCCGAAGATATCCAAAATGTTGATAATCCGCGCGTTCAGCAAGTCGTTGCGGTTCAGCAAAGCCTGTTCGCGGCGCGGCGCCAATCGCTTAAAAGTACGTTAGAAGCCCTGGATGAACAAATCGTGCAAATGCGCGAGCAGATTGAGGGATTGGAAGAGCGCATTAGCGTCAATACTCGGCGTATTAGCTCCTTGCGTTCTGAAGCCGAAGACTTTCGCTCGCTGTACCGTGAGGGCTTGGGGGATAACCAACGCCTGCGTGAGTTAGAACGCCAAGTACTCCAGTATGAGGGTAATAACGCTGAGTTCCGCGCCAATATTGCCCAGCTGCGCTCACAAATTAGTGAGAATCGCATGGAGCGTGAAATTCAGCAGCAAGAGTTCCAGAAAGAGGTTGGTGAACAGTTGCGCGATGCCCAGGCACAAATTGCCGAAGCAGAAGAGCAGATTATATCGCTCCGCGACCAGGTAGAGCGCTCAGTGGTCACCGCCCCGGTCTCTGGTACCGTCGTAGGTCGCCAAGTGCATACCGTGGGGGCTGTAATACGCCCAGGCGATAAAATCATGGATATCGTCCCCTCCAACGAAGGTTTCGTTGTAGAAGCACGTATTCCCACCCGCGATATCGACAACATCCATATTGGTCAGTTTGCAGAAATACGCTTTAGTGCCTTCAATCAACGCTTAACCGATGTTATTGATGGTGAAGTGATTTACGTCAGCGCTGACAGTTTTGAAGATGAAGCCACGGGAGCGCAGTACTACCGTGCCCGAGTGCGTGTCACCGAAGAAGGCTACACGCAAATGAATGAGCGTATGGAGCTACTCTCCGGTATGCCCGCAGAAGTCATGTTACGCACCGGTGAACGCACCTTTGCAAGCTACATCGCCAAGCCCATCACCGACATGCTGGCGCGTGCCATACGAGAGGATTGATGACCAGGATGTTGCTAACTAAAACCGTTAAACTGGCTCCGCTGGCGCTAGCCGTTATGCTGGCTAGTCAGTCCCTACTTGCCCAACAAGAGCACACCCAGCAAGACGTACCTGCTGACACCCAAGCAATGGCAGAATACGCCGCGCTGGATCAAGCAGGCTCGTCATCACGACAGCTACCCTCGCTACCTGAACTGTTTGCGCGGGCGTTAGAAAACGACGCTGAGCTTTCACGTCAACGTTATGAACTGGAAGCCACGCGGGAAGAAATCCCCATGGCGCGCTCGCAGTTGCTGCCACAGATAAGTGCAACGGGGGGCTACCTTTGGCAAGACTCTACCAACATCCAGACCTCGCCCGATGACTTCGGCCTTGACCAGCAGGCGACCCGCCCCGGTGAGATAGAAGAAAATTACTGGCAGCTACAGCTTCAGCAGCCGCTTTTTAGCCTGGAACGCTGGCGTGGAATGGATGTGGCGGACGCCCAGGTAAGCGCTGCTGAACTAGAGCTCGCGGTAGTAGAGCAAGACCTAGCGCTGCAAGTTGCAGAAGCCTATGTGCAAGCCTATTTGGCGGCGCAGCGGCTAGGGCTTTTAGAGTCACAGCAAGAGTCCCTTGAGTTACAAGTGCGCCAAGCTAGCCGCGCTTTTGACTTAGGGGTCGGCAATCGCGTCGATCTTTTAGAAGCGCAATCGCGTTTTGACCAAGCCATTTCAGACGCGGTTGAGGCAGAAAACGAACTCGATAATGCGCTGAGTGAGCTGGAAAGACTGACGGGCATAACGCCTAGATTTCGGGACGTGGCCACGCTGGGTGAGTTGGCGAATCTAGCGTTAAAAAGCGATTTCGGCCGTCAAGAAGAATGGCTAGCGCGTACAGGACAGAACCTAAACGTTCTGTTAGCTCAAGGTGAACAGCAGATTACCCAAGCAGATACCAGTACCCGGCGGGCGGGTTACTATCCGGAAGTGAACCTAAACCTAAGCTACTCTGACCGTGTCAGCGATGATGAATTGCGTGAAAGCGAAGATTACCGCGCCAGTGTAGAAGTCAGTGTGCCGATTTATCGCGGCGGTTATACGAATGCCAGCGTACGCCAGGGTGAGAAGCGTATTGAAGCAGGCCAGGCAGCGGTGGATAACGAACACAATCTGGCGGTTCAAGAAGTACGTACCCGCCTTCGCTCTTTGAACGGTGGCGTGCGTCGCTTGGAAGCGCTCACCCAAGCCATCGAATCCAGCCAACTGTTTTTAGACGCCGCAGAACGTGGTGAACAGCTAGGGCTCCGCGACTTGGTCGATGTACTTGATGCTAGAGCCAGTCTTTATGACCAGCGGATTCAATACGTGGATGTAGTCGGGGAGTATGCCTTGGATAGACTGGCATTGAAAACCGCCGTAGGTGAGCTCAGCAGTAATGATCTTGCCGACATCATGGCGTTACTAAGTTCAATGTTAGATTCAGAAAATACGCCAAATATGGCAGCTGGGTAATGGTTACCGCATGGCAGCGTTGAAAGGAACACAGACAAGCGACTGGCTTAGGCGTGCCATGCGCTGCTTTGATGCTGGTATCGCGATGCTGGTATCGTTAGCCACCCTTTGGGCTATGCCGCATATCAACGCAGACGGAGACGAATACCTCTTTCTAATCGTGATTGGCAGTTTAATTCTGCCAGCCGTTGGCGAATTAATGGGGCTTTATCAACCTTGGCGTGGCCGGAGCTTATACTCCATGCAGGGTGTATACGGGCTCAGTTGGTTAGCGGCTATTGGTGTTATCAGTCTATTATTAGTGGCCACGCAAACCACACAAAGTTTTTCACGCCTCTGGATGGGGGGTACCGCCTTAGCGGTGCTGTTCTCTGGCAGCTTGGTGCGTACCGCCCTATATGCCTATCTGCGGCATTTGCGTGCCACTGGGCGCAACTTAAAAAATGTGTTGATTATAGGGCAGGTCGACAATGTTGGCTTACTCGAACAGCGTGTCAACGAATTACCCCATGCTGGCTACGTTATTGTGGGCCAGCACTTGGATAGCGGTGATGCGGCTTTTATGAATAGCATGGCAGCTTTTGCCATTCAAAATACGTTTCAGCGTCAGTTTGATGAGATTTGGCTGGGCTACCCGTTGGTAGAAGGCGCGCGGGTGCGCGAGCTAATGAGCCTACTGGCGGGCATACCGACGACTATTCGTTTTTTCCCCGACCTCCCGGATATTCGCCTGCTTAATCACCGTATAACGCAAGTCGCCGGCTTGTATTCGCTAGAATTAAATCACACTCCGCTCAATGGCCCGATGCGAATGGTTAAAGCACTAGAGGATCGAATCCTCGGCTTAGGACTGTTTATTGTTTTTTTACCGGTTATGTTTGCGGTAGCAATAGCTGTTTATCTCCAAATGGGAAGGCCAATTCTGTTCAAACAAGAGCGCCATGGGCTAGATGGAAAGTGTTTTAAAATCTATAAATTTCGCACTATGAAACTGCATGAAAGTGCTGCAACTGAGCAAGCGACGCCCGCTGATCATCGTATTACACGGCTAGGTCGCTTCTTGCGCCGCACCAGCTTAGATGAGTTTCCACAGCTCTATAACGTCTTGCAGGGGCGTATGTCGTTGGTGGGGCCGCGCCCCCATGCCATGGATCATAACGATCATTACAAAGATCATATTGAGATCTATATGCAGCGCCATCGGGTAAAACCCGGCATGACCGGCTGGGCGCAGGTCAATGGGCTACGCGGCATCACTGACGATGTAAAACTGATGCAAAAACGCGTCGAATACGATCTTTATTACATAGAAAAATGGTCGCTAGGTTTCGACCTTAAAATTTTAGCCATGACCATCCCTCGTGGCTTTATTAACACTCAGCCCTAACGTCACCGTGCTCTATAAGGTTGTGAAAGAAAAACTGGGTAATTAAGGCCGTGACTTAAGCTTCAAGGAGGAAATATGATTTTTCCGGTGATTTTATCCGGTGGTTCGGGGTCGCGGTTATGGCCTGTATCCCGCGAGCATTACCCCAAGCAGTTTTTGAACCTGCACAAAGATGACCGCAGCCTATTGCAAGAGGCTGCGCAGCGGTTGAAGAACGTCGAAGGCACCGGAAGCCCTATTGTGGTGTGTAATGAAGAGCACCGCTTTCTGGTTGCCGAGCAAATGCATCAGATTGGCCTGAATAGTACGCAGATCATACTGGAGCCATGCGGCCGTAATACTGCGCCCGCTCTCGCTCTGGCGGCTTTAGCGGCCAAGAGTGTTAGTCCCGAGGCCGAAATGTTGGTGATGCCCGCTGACCACGTCATTAAAGACGATATGGCGTTTGCGCAAGCGGTTAGCAAGGGCAGTGAATTAGGTAGTCAAGGTAAATTAGTCACCTTTGGTATTACCCCTAGCACGCCTAATATTGGTTACGGCTATATCAAACGGGGTAGTGCCCAGGGCGCGGGTTTCAACGTCGATGCGTTTGTAGAAAAGCCAAATCGGGAGCGCGCCGAAAGCTACCTGGCCAGTGGCGACTACCTTTGGAACAGCGGTATTTTCCTATTCAAAGCTAGCGCGTATCTTGATGCGTTGCGCGAGTACGCACCCGACATACTCAATGTTTGTGAACGGGCCTATGACCAGCGTAGCGAAGACCTTCATTTTTTAAGGGTTGACCCGGAAATTTTCGCTCAGTGCCGTAGCGAGTCCATCGATTATGCCGTGATGGAGCACACCCAAGAAGCTGCGGTCGTGCCTATGGACCCCGGTTGGAGTGATATCGGCGCCTGGGATGCCCTGCACGACCTAAAGTCACCCGAAGATAAGGTGAACGGCAACGCAATACACGGCGATGTGATGATCCACAATACCCGTAATAGCCTGATTCACAGCGAGTCGCGGTTGGTGGCCGCCGTGGGGGTTAACAACCTAGTGATTGTCGAGACCGACGATGCCGTTCTGGTTGCCGACCGCCACAATGCTCAAGACACCAAGCTGATTGTGAACGCGCTGAAAGCGGCAGGGCGCAAAGAATCTCAGTCCCACCAGTGTGTGTACCGTCCCTGGGGCAATTACCACACCATGGTGCTGACCGATAGTTTCCAGGTGAAAGAGATTGTGGTTAATCCGGGTGCAAAGCTTTCACTGCAGATGCACCACCACCGTGCGGAGCACTGGGTAGTCGTGCAAGGCACCGCTAAAGTGACCCAGGGTGAAGGGCATGGTGATTTGAGCAATCTCAAAAGCTTTTTGCTTTCCGAAGACGAATCCACCTACATACCATTAGGTACGGTTCACCGCCTTGAGAACCCTGGGGTTATCCCGCTTCACCTCATCGAAGTGCAAACCGGCTCCTACCTAGGAGAAGACGATATCGTTCGCTACAACGACGAGTACGGTCGCGAGTAAAGGCACTTGCGAACACGTTCCGCTGCGATTAGGAGCTAAACACGGTAATGAAAGTCGCCATCGTCCACGATTGGCTGACCACTTGGGCCGGAGCAGAAAAAGCTCTGGCGGAGTTGCTCGTCTGCTATCCTCAAGCAGAGATTTTTACCACGGTAAACTTCCTGCCCAATGAGAAAATACCCTGCTTGGTCGGGCGTACCATTCATACCAGCTTTATCCAAAAGCTGCCGGGCGCGCGCAAACATTACCGGCGCTATTTGCCTCTGATGCCGCTGGCGGTCGAGCAGTTTGATTTGAAAGGGTTTGACTTGGTTATCTCTAGCAGCCATGCAGTGGCCAAAGGCGTCATATCAGACCCGGGAGCAGTGCACGTCTGTTACTGCTACAGCCCTATGCGCTACGCCTGGGATATGCAGCATCAATACCTGCGCCAATCCGGCAATGCGCAAGGGCCTATCAGCTGGCTTATGCGTTGGCAGCTGCACCGTTTGCGGCAATGGGATTACATCAGTGCGCAGCGCGTTGACCATTTTGTTGCTATTTCACACTTTATAAAGCAGCGTATTGAAACCTTTTACCGGCGTAAAGCAGACGTAATTTACCCACCGGTAGAAGTGGATAAATTTCGTTATGACCGCCCCCGTGAAGATTTTTATCTAACCGCTTCACGTATGGTGCCTTACAAACGCATTGACTTGGTTATAGAAGCATTCAATAAAATGCCTGCCAAACAGCTTGTTGTAATTGGTGACGGACCTGATTATTCAAAGCTTAAATCCCTTGCAGGCCCAAACGTGACCCTAATGGGTTATCAATCTGACCAAGTATTAATTGATCACTTGGAGCGTGCCCAAGCTTTTCTATTTATGGCAGAAGAAGACTTCGGGATATTGCCCGTGGAGGCGCAAGCCGCAGGTGCGCCCGTGATTGGCTATGGCGTAGGAGGGCTAGCTGAAACAACATTGGATAATATCACAGCGCTCTGGGTTGAAGAACAAACGAGTGATAGCCTAATTAATAAAGTTCAGCAATTTGAGGCGCTTAAAAAAGGCGATGTAAGTGCGTTTTCACCTACGATATGTCGGCAAAATGCAGAAAGGTTTGCCACACCACACTTTGCTCAAGCGATTCAATCATTGGTAAAAAAGCATCTTCCTTCTAGCTAAACTCTGATAAATATTGGCTAGTTTGTTATGCCTCACGCTTGTTTTCCGAGCAAGCCTAGCCTAAAGGGGCGAGCTGGAGTTGCTATAAAGAGCGATCTTCCATACTCGTAAACGTCGCTAATAGCCGGGGCGTATGGTGAGTACATTACCGCTATGTCAACGTTTTTATATAATAAGCGAGGTGGGGGAATGCTCCCCTTTAAGGGATAACTCACGCTGCTCGTTCCTGATAGTAACGGTGGTGCACGGCAAGCGCTTAGCTTACCATGTCTCTCCTTCAAATTAATGACTGCCCACGACGCGTAAAAAGGTAATGGAATGCTTGAGTCCCTCAAAGGAGCATGGCGCTACCGTCAGTTTATTGCCACGTCGATCCGTCACGAAATGGTGACGCGATTCGCACGTAGCCGGATTGGTGGGGCCTGGATGATTATTCACCCGCTCGCCATGGTATTGATTTATGCGCTTGTTCTTTCAGCCGTGCTGGCCGCCAAACTGCCAGGCATTGATAGCCAGTACGCCTACGCCATCTACCTCACCGCCGGAATGCTGGGCTGGAGCCTGTTCAGCGAAATTCTCAACCGCTGCCTTGGCGTCTTCATTGAAAACGCCAACCTGATGAAAAAGCTGGTGTTTCCAAAAATAGCGTTGCCCATGATTATCACCGGCTCCTGTCTGATCAATAATCTAGCCTTGTTTGTGGTGATTCTGGTGGTGTTTGCCGTGCTGGGCCACTTTACGCCCAGTACCTTGCCCTGGCTGGTGGTGCTGACCGGCATTACGGTACTGCTGGCGCTGGGCCTCGGGCTCACCTTGGGGATTCTCAACGTCTTCATCCGTGATATTGGTCAGCTGATGCCCATCGTCATGCAGTTTCTGTTCTGGTTTACCCCGGTGGTGTACCCGGCCGAAATCGTGCCCGAAGCGTTACAAACGCTGATCGCCTTCAACCCGCTTTTCCATCTGGTCGGCGCCTATCACAGCGTACTGGCCTACGGGCAGGCACCCTCGATCGCAGCGCTGGCCGGATTGACCATGCTGGGCGTCGGGCTTTTATTGTTGAGCGCGGTGCTATTTCGCAAAGCCAGCCCGGAAATGGTGGATGCCCTATGACCCAGCCAACCCCCTCATCGTCATCAACGGCCTCACAGCCTAAAGCGCTGCTCGAAATACGCGAGTTGGGCAAGGCCTACCGTCGCTACCGTAACGAACTGATGCGTGTGGCCAGCTGGTTCAGTGCGGTAAAGCCCGAGGAAGAAACCTGGATACTGCGCGACATCAATTTTGATATCGCCCAGGGTGAAGCCGTCGGTATCGTGGGGCAGAACGGTGCGGGTAAAAGTACCCTGCTCAAGATGATTACCGGCACGCTGCTGCCCTCCGAAGGCTACATACGCACCCATGGCCGCGTCTCCGCTATCCTCGAACTTGGCATGGGCTTTAACGGCGAGTTGACCGGCAGGCAGAATGTGCTTCACTCGGCGGGGTTGATGGGCTTTACTCAGGCTCAGATAGATGCCGCCATGGATGACATCGAAGCCTTTGCCGAAATAGGCGAATACTTCGACAAGCCGATGCGCGTCTACTCAAGCGGTATGCAAATGCGCGTGGCGTTTTCGGTCGCCACCGCCTTCCGGCCCGATATCCTAATTGTCGATGAAGCCCTCTCGGTTGGCGACGCCTATTTTCAACATAAAAGTTTCGACCGCATTCGCGAATTTCAGCGCGAGGGCACGTCGCTTTTAATTGTTTCCCATGATAAAGCTGCCATTCAAAGTCTCTGCGACCGCGCCATCCTGCTTGACGAAGGCAGGGTGCTGGAAGACGGGCTGCCCCAGGACATCATGGACTACTACAATGCAATCATTGCCAAAAAGGAAAACGACCGGGTAGAGATCACCCCGTTAGATAGCGGCCAGATACAGACCCGCTCGGGGTCTGGCGAGGCCAGCGTCAAACAGATCAGCCTGCACGCTACCAACGGCAACGCCCTGGATGTGGTCGATGTAGGCCAAGCGGTGGAGTTGCGCATCAGCGTCACCATCCACGTTGACCTGCCAGAGTTGGTCATCGGCTACAAGCTCAAAGACCGTGTCGGCCAGGATGTTTTCGGCACTAATACTTGGCACACCCACCAGATAGAGCGTCAGCTGAGCGCCGGTGAAACGCTGACCTACCGCGTGCGTTTCAACGCCAACCTGGGGCCCGGCAGCTACTCGGTGTCGCTGTCGCTGCACAGAAGCGACACTCACCTGACCCACAACTACCAATGGATTGACCATGCGCTGGTATTTCAGATGGTCAATATGGAAAAAGACTTCTTTCTGGGCACCAGCTGGGTGATGCCTACCATTGAATGCGAGCGACAGGCCGCGACAAGTTCAGCATCAAACGAGTCAATTTAATGGATTTTTATACCCGCTTTACCAATCATTTTCGCGGCGAAAAAGACGCCATCAAGCAACGCCTCGAAGTCTATTTGCCGCTGCTGGCGCCGATCATGGCGCGCTACCCGGAGGCCTTGGCAGTGGATTTAGGCTCGGGCCGGGGCGAATGGCTGGAGCTGATGCAGGAAAACGGTTGGCCCGCCAAAGGGATCGACACCAACGAAAGCATGGCCACTGCCTGCAACGAGAGCGGCTTGCACGTCGAGGTCAATGACGCCCTGGCGGCTCTTCAGTCCGCCGAAACCGACAGCCTGGCTGCGGTGACCGGCTTTCACATTGCCGAGCATATCCCGTTCGATAGCCTGGTCACGCTGATCCAGGAGGTGCATCGCGCGCTGCTGCCCGGGGGCGTACTTATTCTCGAAACTCCCAACCCCGAAAACCTCACGGTGGGGCTGTGGAGTTTCTACCTCGACCCCACCCATCGTCATCCGCTGCCGCCGCCGTTGCTGCATTTTGTGGCCACCGACACCGGCTATGCCAAAGCCAATATCTTACGCCTCAACGGTCCCCAGCCGCCTGAGGACGACGCCCCGCTGCGCCAGTATCTGGACTGGGTGGTCTCCGCCTACCCGGATTATGCGCTGATTGCCCACAAGCAGGCGGATGACGTCAGCGGCCCCTGGTTTGAGTACCTCGAACAGCTCAGCGAAGCGCAGCAGGGCAGCCTGGAAACCCTCGCCGCCAAAATAGACCAGCAGACCGAGCAGCTGTCCCGCTGCGAAGCGCAGCTGGTCGAGGATCGGCGAACCATCGAACAGCTGCAGCAGGAAAAACAGCTGCTTGAACAACACAATGGCCACCTGGAGCACCACCTCAATAGTGTACTGCAAAGCCGCTCGTGGCGTATCACGCTACCGCTCAGGTACGTGATGGGTGCGCAGCGCCAGCTGAACATGACCAGCGGCAAAGCGCTTCGCCAGCTGGCCCAGATTCCCTGGCTAAAGCGCTTGGCGCTGAAGGTGCTTGACCGTTTCCCCGCTCTTAAACTGCGCATTTTAAGGCGCATGGCCGCAAGCGATGGACTGTTCAGCCGGGGAGGGCAGTTCAGCGAGGAAGACTTCACCAACCTGGAAGCCGAGCTAACTGCCGACGTCCGCCTTGAAGCGATAGCCCTGCGCGATACCCCGCTCATTGATCAGGCCGCCATGCCCAAGGGGCTTCGTTTGGAAGGCCATATTAACGGCAGCTACAGCCTGGCATCGGTTAACCGCCATCTATTGACCCGTCTTTATGCAAGCGAGCACGCCCCGGCGTTATGCCTGGCCCCCAATGAAGGCGGTCCGGAAGCCCGCGTACACGCCACGCCGGGCGGCGAAGACGAGGTCGCGCGACTCAACGCACTCACCGATACCACTGCTTGGCAGGCGGTCGCCGCCAATGAACGCATGTCGCTTTACCACCACTACCCGCTGATCGTTCCCGACCCCCAGCACGGGCAGCCGGTGGCGTTGTTCTTCTGGGAGGAGTCTTGGGTGCCGGGCGACATGGTTGACACCCTCAACCAGCATTATACCGGCGTGATCGTGACCGCCTGGTTCGTCAAAAAGGTACTCATGGACAGCGGCTGTACGCTGCCTATCCACGTGATCGCACTACCGTTGGTCGCCAATCCTCACGCCGCTGACAGTGATGCCGATGATCTAGCCCGGGTCAGCCAGCAGCAAACCGTCAACCTGCTGCATGTGTCGTCGGCCTTTCCACGCAAGGGCGTGGATGTGCTGTTGCAGGCCTTCGAGCAGTTGGCTGCCGCCGATGCAGCGCTGACCCTCACCCTCAAGACTTTCCCCAACCCCCACAATCAGGTGGAGGCCTGGGCCACGCAATACGTCAGCGACAAGCATCGCGACCGCCTGCGCATCATTATGGAAGACTACGATGCCGCGCAAATGGCCGCCCTCTATCAGAGCACCGATATCGTCGTACTGCCCACCCGGGGTGAAGGGCTCAACATGCCTGCCATTGAAGCCGGTGAATTTTCCCGCGCCCTGGTAGTCACCGGCTATGGCGCCCACACCGACTTTACCCCGGCCCAACTCTCGGGGTGGGTGAACTACTGCTTCGATCACGCTCAGTCACATTTCAGTGCCGGGGAGGCCGTTTGGGCCGAGCCTAGCGTGGCAAGCCTCACTCAGCAGGTGCAGCAGCAGGTCCAGACACTGCGTAAGGGCGGCGAAACGGCTACCCGCACTGTACGCGAACTACATAACGCTATGCAGGCACGCTTTTTCTCACCGGCCGCAGTGGAATCGGTACTGGCCGCGCTCTCTCGCCTGCAGGCCAGCACTCCCATACCGGTGCCGTCGCTGTCCTTGAGCCTGTTCACTTCATGGAACGAACCCTGCGGCGTTGCCCAATACAGCGCTCACTTGATAGAGGCTCTCAAGGCCGACAACTCAGCGTTTACTTTCTCGATCAGCGCCCCGCAGTTCAGTAAAGGTGAGCGACCCCATTCAGGTGAACAAGAAGCGTCGCCGACTATGAGCCGCAGCTGGCAACGCGGCCAAAGCCCACGCCTAACAGACGCTACCGGCAATGTGGTCTGGCTACAGCACCACTTTGCATTTTACGAGCTCGACCGCGCGCTAAAAAACGAGGTGCAGCAATGTCGCCGCCAGGGCAAGCGGGTTTACATTACTCTACACACCACCCGACCGGTTATCGATTTTGAAGCCGCCCGCCGCCGGACGGTGGCCGCCACGCTCGCCGCCTTTGACCGCGTATTTGTGCACACGCTGGACGACCTCAACTACCTCAAACGTATCGGCATTACCGACAACGTCACTCAGATTCCCCAAGGCGTTGACGCCTGTGATAGCCAAGCCAAGGCACCCAGCTCCCAAGAAGCGCCGGTGATTGGCAGCTTTGGTTTCCTGCTACCCCATAAGGGCGTGTATGCGCTGATAGAAGCGTTTGCCATGCTGCACAACAAGCAGTTGCTGCCGGAAGATAGCCGCTTGCGCCTGGTAACCTCGGTCCGCGATGAGCTCAGCTCCCGTGAAGAGCTGGCCCGTTGCCGGCGCACCGCCCAGCGCCTGGGGGTAGAGCAGCACATTGAATGGCTGACCGACTTCCTGCCACTGGAAGACGCCCAGCGCTACCTGGCCGAGTGCAGCGCTGTGGTGCTGCCGTACCAGTACACTCAGGAGTCCAGCAGTGCCGCCGTGCGCACGGCGGTGGCCGCGTGCCCCAACATTCTTACCACGCCCGCGCCGATCTTTGACGAGGTAAAGGGCGTGGTGTGGCAAACCCGCGGCTTCGACAGCCGCGACATCGCTGAAGGCATTGTTCGTGTGCTGAACGCCACCGATAGCCAACGCAACGACTATCACCAAGCTCGCCAGGACTGGCTGGATGCCCGTCAATGGACGCGTTTGGGCGAGCGCTACCAGCAACTCATGCAGGCCGCTCTGGTTGACCTTACATTCACCAACACTAGCCAACGTACATCGCACAGGGAGGCGTCGTGAAACTTATTATTCAGATACCCTGCTATAATGAAGCAGGCACACTCGCACTGGCATTGCAGGCATTACCCCGCACGGTATCAGGATTCGATACGGTCGAATGGCTGATTATTGATGATGGCAGCGTCGACGAAACGGTCAAAGTCGCAGAGCAGAACGGCGTCGATCACATCGTGCAGCACGCCCACAACCAAGGGCTTGCCCGCGCTTTTACCACAGGTATCAACGCCTGCCTGCATCGCGGGGCGGATGTCATCGTCAACACAGATGCCGACAACCAGTACGACGCCTCCTGTATTCCCGCGCTGACCCAGCCGATTTTGCAGAACCGTGCCGACATGGTGATAGGCGAACGCCCGATCACCACCATCGAGCACTTCTCGCCGGTCAAGAAGATGCTGCAAAAGCTCGGCAGTTGGGTAGTGCGCATGGCCAGTGCCAGCAATGTGCCCGATGCCCCCAGCGGGTTTCGGGCCATTTCGCGCACCTCCGCCCAGCGGCTGGTCGTGTTCAGCGACTATACTTACACGTTGGAAACTATCATCCAGGCCGGTCAAAAAGGCATGCGGATTGCTTCCGTGCCGGTCGGGGTCAACGAAGACCTGCGTCCCTCGCGGCTGGTCAAGAGCATTCCGACTTACATCCAGCGCTCGGTCATGACTATTGTGCGCATCTTCGTTATCTACCGGCCGTTTCGTTTCTTCGGCACCATCGGGCTGGTGATTTTCGGGTTGGGGGCGCTGCTGGGCCTGCGCTTTTTGTGGTTTTATTTCACCGGAAACGGCGAAGGGCACATACAGTCGGTGGTTCTCGCCGGCGTGCTTGTGGGCATGGGGTTCCAGACCATTCTGGTTGCCTTCTTGGCCGATCTGCTCAGTGCCAACCGTAAGCTGCTGGAAGAGCTGCGCGCCCGCAGCCTCCAGCAAGAGCTGAACGAGGCCGCACAGCGTGGAGGCTATGCACCGGTCAAGGCCAATCAGGATAACCGCGTCGTGGACCCTCAGGTCATGCCGCCAACGGCTGACCAAAACCCGTCCTCATGACGCGTTTTGCCTGGGCAAAATCACCCACGTTCAAACGCTCACTGCACCTGATGGGCAGCGTGATAGCGGTGGCCAGCCTCTACTTTGTGGGTCGCCGACTTTATCAGTACCGTCACGATATTGATCTTGACCTGCTGACCCCCGGCCTAAGCGTTGGCCTGTTGGCATTGTGCGGCGTCATCGCCGCCGCCAATGTATGCCTGGCACTGGCCTGGCACACCTTGCTGCGCCACCAGTTGCTCAACGTCAGCCTGCGTTGGTCGGTGTTGACCTACGGGGTGTCGCAGCTCGCCAAATATATCCCCGGCAACATCGCCCACCTAGCCGGCCGGCAGGTGTTGGCTGTGGCCGCCGGGCTGCCCGGCTGGCAGTTGGCCCGCGTCATGGCTGTCGAGCTTGGTGTTCAGGCCATCGCCGCCACCGTGTTCGCCGTCCTGATTGTACCGCTGGTATGGCCTGCTCTACCCATCTGGGTAGCGTTACTCGGATGGATGGTCGCGTTAGGCGTAATGGGGTGGGGTGCGGGACGCTTCAGCCGGGCGCTGACCCAGGCGCTCATCTGGAACTGGCTGTTCCTGCTCGTCTCTGCCGGGGTATTTGTCGCTATCTTGCTGGTTTTGATGCCGGAAAGCCTCACCTTCACGCTGGTCGTCGCCGCTGGCAGCAGCTTTATCGTCGCCTGGCTGATTGGCTTTGTGACGCCCGGCGCGCCTGCCGGAGTGGGCGTGCGTGAAATCATCCTGCTGACGCTGCTGGGCAGCTACCTGCCCGAACAGGGCTTGATACTGGCTGTAGTATTAGCAAGGCTTGTCACGCTGGGCGGCGATATCGTGTATTTCAGCGCGGCGGGTATCGCCGTTTTGCAGCAACGTTTGCAACAACGCAAGGACGCTAGTAAGTGAATACATCCCTACCGTCATCAACGCCGCTCTCTATGGCGGTGGCGCGCCTGACGCATTTGCCGCTCGCGATCATCCTGCTGCTCGGCCTGCTGACGCTGCATGGCGCACTACCTGGTATATCAGTACCCACTCTTGGACAGGCCAACTGGATCCTTGGTTTTGCCGAATCCATGGCGCAAAATGGCGTTTGGTCGGTATACGCTACCCACTTCGGCGGCCCGGCCCCTGCGCCGATTGCCTTTGGGCTTGCCGGTGCCTGGCCGACGGCGGTTTTTCT
Source organism: Halovibrio sp. HP20-59 (assembly GCF_033052795.2). NCBI lineage: Bacteria > Pseudomonadati > Pseudomonadota > Gammaproteobacteria > Oceanospirillales > Halomonadaceae > Halovibrio > Halovibrio sp. HP20-59. The sequence goes on along the minus strand of NZ_JAWJUW020000019.1, from coordinate 41,646 downwards.
GCGCCTTGGCATCGCTCCGGAAGATGCCTTTAGCCTGATGTATGCTGCCTGGCTAACCGCTGCGTTTTTCGGTGCTTACTGGGTAGCACGCCATTATCGCGTCAGCCCAAGCCTGGCCCTGTTGGCCGCCAGCGTCTGGCTCTCGTTGCCCATGGTGTGGTGGCATTCGCAGTATTCGACGCTGGCGCTGGGCATCGCCTTGCTGCCTGCCTACCACGGCGTCGTGCTGGCGGTGATCAATGCCCACGGGCAAAGCGTCGCGTCCCGCTGCTGGGTTTACGCTCTATATCTCGCCACGGCCCTGGTCGCCGTCTTCATGGATGGCTACACCTTCATGATGTTCGCTTGCGGGTCGTCGTTCCTGCTCCTTAGCCACCTCTGGTATGCCCGTGCCGACTGGCGTTCCCAAGCTAAGTGCCTGCTGCCGCTCCACGCCGTGGCATTTGCCCTGGCCTACCTTCTGTTCATCCGCTACATCGGCCAAAGCCACTTTAGCGGCGCATCGCTTGAGTTTTTCCGCGGTTGGGGCATGGACCTTACTTACCTGTTGCAGCCCAGCGCCGGGATCCACTGGCTGTGGGATGCTCTTAATCTCAGCCAGGTGCGTAAGCCAGAGCAGCATTTCGGCGACGCCTCAGTATGGAACACCACCTTTTTGTTGCCGTTACTCATCGTCGCGGCCTTCGGTGCCTACGCCGCCAGGCGGATACAGTCGCAATGGTTGGGCTGGTGCGCCATCGCGCTGTTTGGTTTCTATATGGCGCTTGGGCCTTCGCTCAAGGTCAACGACACCCGGCCTGTTGATCTGCCGGGGCAGTCTTCCAGCATGGCCGCAGAATACGCCACCGCACCCACCGGCAGTGCGCTGCTCTCCGAATATCTACCCGGGTTCAACAACATGCGCGCTGCCTACCGCTGGGCAGCCTTGGGAGCGCTGGGCGCATGGGCGCTGATGTTGCCGCTGCTGGCCGCTGCGCAAACGCGCCGCTATCCCTTGATGGCCGGGCTAATGGGCGTGCTGATCATCAGCCATCTGCCGGACGCCTCACGATGGGAGGTAACCCGCCAATACCGGGAAGCCATTGCCAATATCCGTCAAACCCTGGTGCCTGCGCTGGCCCGTGACCTGAGGCCGGGCGAGCAGGTTTTTTTCATTCCCTATCGTAATGACTTTCTGGTCAACTTTATTGCCCCCCAGTTGGGTATTCGTGCCTACAATATTGGCGGCGACAAGAACCTCGCCATGGCCAAGCGCCACTGGCCTGAACCACTGCGGGAGTTAATCATGCATGGATGGCCCGCAGCGCCCGAGCAGGCGTTGCCCGTCATGCTTCGCCATCCAGGCATTGATGCGCTGGTGGTGCCGTACCACGATATGCTGTGGGCGGCGCACATCTGGCCGATCGACACCACCCTGAAACCTCGTCACCAGCCGCTTGTTGCTGCCCTGAAAGAGGTAGAAGCGCTAAGCGTCATTGAGCGCGATGACTATGCTATTATTCGCTTAACGTCACCATCCCCGGGTGCACAAACGGCCCAATGACGCCCACCCTTGAACACCACTACATAGAGATTAAGGTCAACGCATGGAGAAAACAGCTGCGATTGTCACCGGCATTACAGGCCAGGATGGCGCTTATCTTGCCGAACTGCTGCTGGAAAAAGGCTACACTGTATATGGCACCTATCGGCGCACCAGTTCGGTCAACTTCTGGCGCATCGAAGCGTTGGGCATTGAAGATCACCCCAATCTGCATCTTGTCGAGTATGACCTGACAGACCTGTCGTCGAGCATTCGTCTGGTCCAGAATTGCCAGCCGCGCGAAATCTACAACCTCGCCGCGCAAAGCTTTGTGGGCGTCTCCTTCGACCAGCCTGTTACCACAGCGGAGATTACCGGCCTGGGCGTCGTTAATCTGCTTGAAGCGATACGTATTGTTGACCCCAGTATCCGCTTCTACCAAGCCTCGACCTCCGAAATGTTTGGCAAGGTCCAGCAAGTCCCGCAAACCGAAGAGACTCCGTTCTACCCGCGTAGCCCTTACGGTGTGGCAAAGCTTTATGCCCACTGGATGACCATTAACTACCGCGAGTCGTACAACATCTTCGCCACCAGCGGCATACTGTTCAACCACGAGTCACCGCTGCGCGGGCGCGAGTTTGTGACCCGCAAAATTACCGATGGCGTGGCGCGTATCAAGCGTGGCCGACAGAGCCACCTGGCACTGGGCAACCTCGACGCCAAGCGCGACTGGGGCTTTGCTAAGGAATACGTGGAAGGCATGTGGCGTATGCTGCAGGCCGACACGCCGGACTCCTACGTGCTGGCCACCAATCGCACCGAAACCGTGCGCGACTTCGTCACCCTGGCCTTTAAAGCTGCGGGCATCACCCTGCGCTGGGAAGGCGAGGGCGAAAACGAAACCGCCACCGACATCGCTACCGCCCACAAGGTCGTGGTCATCGACCCACAGTTCTACCGGCCCGCCGAGGTCGAGCTGCTAATTGGCGACCCCGGCAAGGCACAGCGCGAGCTGGGCTGGGTGCCCACCACTACGCTCGAAACGCTCTGCAAGATGATGGTTGAAGCTGATCTGGAGCGTATTGACGCTGGCGTCAATGTCTAAAGTGAGTCCCTTGTTGGAAACCCACAGGAGAACCTATGCACACCAGCCTAGTCACCGGTGGCAGCGGCTTTACCGGGCGGCATCTGATCGCTCACCTGAAAGCCCAGGGGCGGCGCGTAGTTGCCCTGGCCAGCGAACCCTGCGGTGCCGATACGCACCATGCCATCTCGCTTGACGACCATCAGGCGCTTGACGCGCTGATTCAGCAAGAAGTCCCGCAGCACGTCTACCACTTGGCGGCGCTGTCGTTTGTTGGCCACCCTGAGCCGCTGGATTTCTACCGCGTGAACGTACTGGGGACTGATACCCTGCTGGCCGCCCTGGCGCGCCTGGAGACCACACCGCGGGTGCTGCTCGCCAGCAGTGCCAACGTGTACGGTGCCAATGCCCGTGGCGCCGTACACGAACAGGTGCCCCCCGCGCCGGTTAACCACTATGCCGCTTCCAAGTTGGCCATGGAACACCTGGCGCGTACCTACGCAAGCCGGCTGCCCATGCTTATCGCCCGGCCGTTCAACTACACCGGACCGGGGCAGGCCGAGCACTTTTTAGTACCCAAGATCGTCAGCCACTTCAGGCGCCGCGCCGAGACCCTTGAGCTGGGGAACATTGACGTCAAGCGGGACTTCAGCGATGTGCGCGATATCGTCGCCAGCTATGCCATGTTGTTGGACCAATGGCCCGGCCAGGCCCACAGTGGTGATGTCGTCAATCTCGGCAGTGGCCACGCCACCGCGCTTACCGATGTGCTGGTTCAGCTGGAAGCGTTAAGCGGCCACACGCTTGATATAAGCGTTAACCCTGCCTTTGTTCGGCTTAACGAGATTCCTGAGCTGAAAGCGGATATTACCCGGTTGCACGCGTGGTGCCCGGCGGTATTCCCACGGCCGCTACGTGAGACGCTCAGCGACATGCTGGCAAGCTGATATGCGCCATCACGGCGGCCTGACCGGGGGGGTTCTAAGCCAGCATGCGGCGGTAGCGGCGCCATAGCGGCCGTTCTACCGCCACATGACCAAGAGCGGCCAACACAGTAGAACCGGCCACCACCGCCCACGCATTCTCGGCAAGGGCGGGGGCCAGCACCGAAAGCAGCCACATCACCGGGAAGTGCAGCAAAAACACCCCATAGCTCAATGCCCCCAACCAACGCTGCAGCCGGTGCAGCCCAGGGGAGAAGCGTAATCTCGCCAACCCCATGAGCAACGGCACGCCCAGCGCAAGCCCCAAGGCCACCTCAAGGTTGTAGGACGCACGCGCCCCCGGCGTGGTGATCAACCACACAGTATACCCAACGGCCAATGCCCAGCCCACGTCTAGCACGGCCTGCTTGCCGCCCAAGGGCCAGCGTGGTGCTGACGACACTTGCCACAGGCCGCCAAGCAAAAAGATAAACAGCACGCCGGGCAGCAGCCGGTAGCCAAATATATCCATATTGAGTACGCCAAACTGCGCCAGGAGAAACACCACCACGCTCAGCGCCAAGGCCGCTGCCAGCGCATAGCGATTCAGCAGTAAAAAAGGCACCAACAGGTAGAACTGCAGTTCCGCTGCCAGCGACCACGCCGGGGGAAGCAGAGTGAACTGGTCAATGCCGCTAAGCATGTAATAATTCAGCGGCACCACCAGCAGATTTTGCAGCCAATCCCACCCGTCAGGCACGCGCGAGATAAAATAGCTCTGCGCACCCAGCGCCCATGCCAGCGCCCCAACCACTAGCGCATAAAGGTAAAGTGGCACAATGCGCCACAGGCGGTCAGTGTAGAACCAACTTAGTTTGGCCGTAAGCGGCAGGGTGGCTTGACGTTGCCACAGCCGGCAAACCACATGCCCAGCTAGCAAATAAAACACCACTACGGCGCTCACACCAGGGTTAATGCTCGCCAACGAGATGCCCATATGGCTCAGCAGAACCATCACCGCAAGAAAAAAACGCAAAAAACCCATGCTGAAACACCGTATTAAGCGTATGAAAAGGTCATAAAAAAGGGCAGTGTCCACCTAATTGATGAGGGGGAAACTGTGCGAAATCAACCAAAATGACGACACACCTTGGAATTGCTGAACTTGCCACTATAATGATTTATGGGACATTTTATAGAGATGCCCCGGCAAAACGGGTTTTCGCTACGTACCTTGTCCTAGTACAGTCGTAGTGCTATTGCGACTTAAAGGTGAGGGCAGTATCGTGAATCCGGTATATTATTGCGCTTGCATACGTTTCTTTCGAGACGCTTTATGTCACAATAGGCAATGTAGCCCCTCCGACAGGCGCTTGGCTCAAAGTGGTGTCAGCGGGCTCGTTGAAATTCGTGGTAAACGGATTGTTGACTTAGATTAGCGGCTCATGCATCTTTGCAAGAGCTGTTTGAAACAGCGGTAAATTCGTCGATTTCGATCGCGGTACCGATTAGGAGAAAATGGACAATGGCTTTAACCAAAACACAAGTTTCCGAGCTCTACGTAGCCATCTTTAACCGGGCTTCGGAAGGTGCTGGCAACAGCTACTGGCAGGGGCTTGACCTTTCAGCCGCCGCTACTGCTACAGCAATGTTGGAAACGCCGGACGCGCAAGAATATTTCGGCGATACCCTTACCGATAATCAAGCGTTCATCGAACAGATTTACGCTAACACCCTGAACAAGACAGCCGCAGACGATCCGGAAGGCATCGCTTACTGGGTTGACTTGCTGGAAAGCGGCATGAGCCGTGGTCAGGTTGCTTCTGAGCTAGTTAAAGCTGTCGCTCAGTACGAAAACTCTGAAGACCCGGCCACTGCACAAGCTTACGCGCAGTTTACTAACCGCGTAGCCGTTTCTGACTACACCGCAGACAACCTGCAAGAAGCCCCAGCAGACTACCAGACGTCTCTGAACTTTGGCGCTGGCCTAACCGTCACTTCTGATGCATCAACCGTCACTTCTGCTCAAGAATCAGTTGACGCGCTGGTGCCGGGTGTTCCTGGCGGCAGCTTCAGTCTCACTGCAGGCACCGATACACTGACTGGCACGGCGAACGACGATGTTTTCACCGCACCGCTAAGCTCTGAACAAGACGGTGGTGGTTTGTCTGAATTCCAGACTCTGACTACTGGTGACATCCTGAGCGGTGGTGAAGGTACAGATCGTCTAAACGCTGCTCTTAATGGCACCGATACTAGTGGTGCGGTTGACTCTGTTTCTCCCGAAGCAGTCGACGGTATTGAGCAGTTCTATATCCAGTCACGTACTGTTGCCAATACATTGGACATGACTAATGTAACGGGTGTAGAGCAGCTGTGGAACGACCGCTCTACTCGTGACCTGACTGTGACAAATCTGCAGGAAAGCGCTGTGCTAGGCCTGAACTCAGTTCGTCAGGGCACTACGTACGACGTGACTTATGCCAACAACGCTTCTAGTGGTGTGCAAACTGTTGCAGCTTCTGGTGTTGGTAATGCAACTACCGCCGCTACGTTGAGCGTTTTAGACGCGGGTACAGCAATTACTGATCTGACTGTTGATGCTGTGTCTGGCACAAACAACATTGCAGTTGCTGGTGACTTGGTCAACATTACAGACCTGACCATCTCTGGTTCAGCTCAGCTGACATTGACCGAAGCTGCGCAGTTTGCTGCAATTACAACAGTTGCCGCTGGTAATTACACAGGCAACCTCTCTCTCGATATCGGTGCAGCTTCTGCTACTGATTTGAATGTTGTGACTGGTGCCGGTAACGACACGGTAACTATTGATGGTACCTTGCTTCTAGCAGCCAACAACGAGCTAGTGATCAACCTGGGTGAAGGCGTAAACACCTTAGGTCTTGCGGCAATTGCCTCTAATACAGAAGTTGATGCTCTTGACTTCACCGCCGGTAGCGTTACGGGTGTTGACGCTCTGAGTTTCGCAGACGCGCTAACTCTTGCTGCTGGTACAACTCTGAACCTTGAAGGTACAGATGCAGCTGCCCTGACTTTTGAAGATACTGTCTCTGGTGCTTTTGGCTTCGCAGTTGAAAACACTGGTGCCGAAATGGGTTTGACCTTTGAGTCTACCCTGGACGGTGCTGCGTTTGACCTTGGTGATGCTGTTGATACTCTTGTCGTTAACAGCGAAGATGTTGTTGGCGGCACTGTAGCAGCCTCCTTCACTGGTGAAGCATTGAATTCTGCCACTGTGAATGCTGAAGCTGATTTTACCGCTAACTTCTCTGGTGCTGACTTCAACAGCGACAACACGGTTACTTCGCTTTCCAGCCTGACGCTAAACGACGAATCACAGGACGGCGATTCTGTCTTTACTGTTGAGTTAGTCGACACTGCTGATCTGACTAGCATTGACCTAAGCGGTGTGACAGCGACTTACAACACAGCACTGGCTACGCCAGCATTTGAAGGCGGTAGCATTGTTCTTGATGCTTCTGCTGCAGCCTTTGATGGCGCGGTATCTATTGAAGTTGGCTCTGCAGCTTTGGATTACACTGCTGCTTCCGATAGTGTTCGTGAGACGTTCACCTTCACAGCTGACAACATCAACGATATCGACCTGTCTAGTTTTGAAGCTGGTGTCGGTGCAAACCGCGACCGCATCGACTTTAGCCAGTTCGAAGGTATTTCCAGCACAGAAGACCTCAACATTGTTGCTAATGGTTTAAATGCGGAAATTACCGCTGCCGATGGCCAGTTCGACGGTACTATCACCTTGAATGGTGTGGCTGCTGATGCAGCGCTTGAAGCAAGCCTGGTATTCTAAGCAACCTATGCTTAGCGCGGTCTAACCGCAAAATGAGAGGGGCGCTTCGGCGCCCCTTTTCTATGGTGCTTGTTAAACTATTCGCCATTCAGAACATGCAACACGGAGTCAGTTATGTTCCGCACTCCCCAAGTACTCAAAGCCCAGGCGCACGCCAACCTGACCCTGACACCGTCCGAGAAGTATCACTTCGCCAGCGGCGAGCTGTTCGTGCCCATCGTCTATTCCGAGATGGCCGACGTAGCGCGTGAATATCCGCTGGTGTTCCTCAAAGATCGTGCTTTGCCCGTGGCCCTCACCGGCATCGAGCAGGGCGTGAACGCCTACGTTGCCGAGGAGGGTAAGTGGCTGGCCAATTATATTCCAGGCCGCATCCGTGCTTACCCCTTTGCCTTGACCGAAGTACCGGAGAAGCAGGGCGAGTTTGCGATTGCCTTTGATTCTGAAGCTGAGCAACTCGGCACCGATGATGGCCAACCGCTGTTTGATGCCAACGGCAAGCCGAGTACCACCCTGCAAGCGCGTATCGACCTGCTCCAGCAGATGAAACAGCAGGAAGCCCGCACCGCCCAGATGCTCAAGACCCTGCGTGATTTCGGCATCCTGATCGAGCGTGCCATCCGTATTAAGCGAGCCGACGGCGAAGACAGCCAACTGACTGGAATGGAAGTCGTCGATGAGAAAGCGCTCAACAATCTACCGCTGGGCACCTTCGGCGAGCTACGTGACCAAGGCTTATTGCCGCTGATCTACGCCCACTTGCTCAGCATGGCTAACCTGCGCCACGGCGCGATTGCCGGGAAGTACCCGCAGATGGCCCAGCCACAGGCCAAGGCCACTCAAGGCCCGATGACCTCCGACGAGCTATTTGACGAAGGCGACGACGACTTCACCTTCGATTTCGGCGACTAACCCTGTCTATATCGACCATTATCTCTGAACAAGAGACAGTGACCACTGCAGATGTACAGGCACAAACCCTCACCATTGACGTTGTAATCGGCGGCGTCGATGGTGAGTTCGTCTGCCATGTTCAAAACCTATTAACTAAAATCAAATTCAAAATCATCGTCGCCATCGAATACATCATCGAGGCTGGACGGCACCTCACTACCCTGCTCGGCGTACTTGGCCTGAAACTGTACGCGATCCGCCAGTGCCTTGTGCTGGGCGGTAGAGAACAAGTGAGCATAGGCCAATGCCAGCGGGCCACCACGTAGCTCAGCCAAGGCATCCGGCTCCAGGGCATTCAGCGCCTTCTCATCCACGCGATAAAGGCCGTCCAGCTTCACCGGGCTGCCGCCTTCGGCATCCGTGGCTATGACCAATTCCCAGGGCACCAACAGCTTGTGCTTGGCGAGTACATCAGCGGCTTGCTGGGTGGCGAGGCGGTTCTTCTCACACTGGGCCAGGAAGTCGTAGACCTTGCGGGTGTGCTCGGAAAGCTCACCCTGCTCATCGAACAGCGGCTTGCCATCCGGGCCGTTCACTAAGTGAGCGGTATCGAGTGCCAGCACCTGCTGATCGTTATCTGCCTTGGCCAAGGCAAACGGGTAGCCACGTAGCTGAGCCGGGACGTAAGGCGAAAACCAGCGGCCATCGGGGGCTAGGTAAGCATTATCTTTTACGCCCAGCACGGCAACAGGTGAGTAGCTTTCGCCTTGTCGAATAAAGCCCAATACGTAGTGGGGAATCAGCTTGTTCAGCTCAGCCAGCAACACGGGTACTACGCGCTGTTTGGCACTGTGGTGATAGCCGTCACGCGGAAGCACATGTTGGCTTGAGTGTTCTGTACGTGAGAGCGCAATCCATTGGGGCATAGGGGCTCCTTAATTGAAAAAACCCCCGGCCCGAAGGCCGAGGGTTCTCTTTACCAAGCGTCAATCGAGGATTGACGGATGGGATAGGACTTAGGCGTAAGTAAACTCAGTCAGGTCTACAGAGCCAGTCAGTTCAACGATGAAGTCAGCGCTCGCATCGAAGGTGTTACCAGCAACGGGCGGGCCAGCGACTGTTGCAGTATTATCTTCAACGAGGTAAGTGTTACCTGCAAACTCGAAACCACTCAGAGTACCCACAGTCTGATCAGAAGCCATGTTCAGGTAGTCTGCGAAGGTTGCCGTAGCACCCGGCGCCAGACCCAGATCTGCTTCTGCGATCTGATTGACATCAGTACCGCCAGTAGCGGTAGAAAGCACTGTACCACCAGCACCAAACTCAATGCTGTCATCTTGGTCTGCGGTCAGATCAGTAATAGAGCTGAAGCGCGGTACGCCTGCTGCAGTAGCGGTTACCGACCCAGCAACGAACAGATCTTCACCAGCACCGCCAGTGATTTCACCAGACTCACCGAAAGTGATGCTGTCATCGCCAGCAGAGCCTGTCACGGTCACTCCGTTGCCAACAGTGACATTAACAGTCAAGTCGTTGGCACCAGCGTCGGCAGCGGTTACTCCGGAGACATCGACTGATTCCAGCGCGGCATTAGCAGAGCCATCGAAAACAACAGCTTCGTCACCAGAGATGGTCAGGTTCTTCAGCTCAGCAGAAGTGATTGCTAGTTTAGTCGCCTGGAAGACATCAGCATCGGCATCGACAGTGGTGACGGCGATGTTTTCAACATCTGCGATACTAACGGCGTAATCAGCATTAGCAGCGTCACGGCCCGATGCAGTGAAGCCGAAAGATGCATCGTTGTTGGTTGCTGCACCAGTAACGGCCAAGGTAATGGTGTCTTGACCAGCAGAAGCGTCAACCAGTGTCAGCTCAGTATCGGCAGTCAAGTTGGTAACTGTGCCAACATTAGCGTCAGTTACGACAAGACTATCGAAGCCAACATTAGCCAAAGTAGCTGCACTTACGCTTTGATTAAGTCCATTCAGACCAAGCACTTCAAAGCCAGAGACGTTGGCAATCAGGTCATTGACCAGAGTGCCAGAGATGCCATCGACGTTGATAGTGTCGTTACCTTCACCACCTTCGAAAGAACCGACAGAAATGTTACCAAGAGCGGTCAGAACATCATCACCAGCGCCCAGGGTTACAGAGCGTGCTGAAACACCAGTAGCCAGGTTGCCAGCAGCGGTGTCTGTAACGGTCAATTCAACGTTACCGGTTGCTTCAGAAGCATCGACAGTACCAGCGGTGATACCAGCGCTACCACCGGCTGCGACTTCAAGGTCACCTTCGCCAGTAATAGTCAGGTTCTGAATAGCTGCGTTATCAAGCAAACCATCTATACCAGTGGAAGCGAAAGTGGCAACGTTTTCACCAGCAGCGGCAACGCTAACGTTGCGCACAGTGTTCAGGTTAGCACCTGCCTGATCGATATCGAGAGTCAGGTTGGCATTTTCCAGAGCAAGCGCCTGAGTATTGGCAGCTGCGACAGTGCCAGCATTATATACGACGTTGTAAGTGTGGCCTGCACTTTGGGCTATGTTGCGAGCGCCAAGAGTCGCAAGCTCGCTTACATTGTTTACTGTCAGGTTAGTCTGAGAACCGTTGGTCCAAACCTGCTCAACACCTTCAGCATTAGCCAGTGAAGCGGTAGCACCACCAGTTTCGATAGAACGAAGATTCAGAACTTCAACGTTCTCGATAGTCGGGCTCAGGCCTGCACCGGTATTGATCAAAGTAGCGCTCAGGCTGTCAGTACCTTCGCCGCCATCGATCGTATCGAAGCTGTTCAGCGTTTGAGTGCTGGCAACAGTCAGGTTGGCAGTAAATGTGTCGTCGTTAGCGGTGCCGACCAGATCGTCAACATCTGCAGTGAGCATGCCAGTCTCACCCTTCATCAACACCCTGTTTTAATTACAATTTACACCCTTTATCAAATCCTTTTTTACGTTTTCTACCACATTTCTATTGTCTCGACAGATTCCACCCTTCCAACGTCCCTTTTCCTGGCACTGAAAGCCTCACACCATGCGGCTTTCAGGCATTTGGCTTTTTCTACCGCAGTTCTATTCCTCCGACATCATTAACTGTGGCTAATTACCAGGCCGATGCTGCCAAACGCGCCTACCACAACACAATCCCGACGAGCAAACACCTTTCTGATACAAAACACCATGAAACGCCCTCACTACCGCTGAGCAGTTATTCTCTTGCTACTTCTTTTTGCTCAGCCGCTCAGCCGCTTTGTTTAGGGCCTCTTCGTTGATCTTGACACTCAGGCTCGTCGGCGAACCTAGAACGTCCATCTCGATACCGTGTTCACGCATCGCTCGCAGCATGGCCGTCAGCGTATCGGCACGCATTGCCATCTCTAGGGTTTCGTTACGAGCAACCGTGGATTTGGCCACGCCCAGCACATCGGCGAACTCTTGCTGACTCATACCCATTGCGACACGGGCAATGCGCATTGCCAGCGCAAACCGCACTTTTTCCTCTGTCATGCTTGACGCCCCCTAAAAATCGTTCAAAATACCCTTAAACGCTATCTTCAGTAGCGTTTACGGAATTAAAAGAGGAATTATCGTATGCCTAAGCAAAAACTCTCCCAACAGTTCGTGGAGCGTACCACGCCGCCAGAAGCGGGCAAAGTGGACTACTTCGACACAGAAACCTCAGGTTTGTCCTTAAAGGTGCTGTCATCGGGCACAAAAACCTTCTCGTGTCGCTACCGCGATCTTCGTGGCAAACAGGTGGAACGCAAACTGGGGAGTGCGCGGGTGCTAAAACTCAGCGAGGCGCGCAAACGGGTACTCGATATCCAGGCTAAACTGGCGATGGGGGAAGATCCGTTTGAAACGCGGCGTACCTTGAAACAGGTGCCGACCTTCGGGGCGTTCGTGGCAGCGCACTACATGCCCTACATCAAGGGCTACAAACGCAGCTGGGCGACCGATGAGACGCTACTGCGCAACCACGTACTGCCTAAGCTCGATAAACTCTACCTGGATGAGATCAAGCGACAGCATATGATCGAGGTATTCAGCCACCATCGAGAGACGCACGAACCTGCCTCGACCAACCGGGTGCTGATCCTGTGCCGCTATATCTTTAACCTGGCGCTGAAATGGGAGGTGGAGGGCGTAACGCGTAACCCGACGGCAGGCATTGAGCTGTATCCGGTGAATAACCAGCGGGAGCGTTATTTAAAAGATGATGAGGCGCTGCGGTTGTTCGAGGCGCTGGAAGCCTCGCCCAATCCCTTGCTGCCTTACATCGTGGCAATGCTTTTGCTCACCGGGGCACGCAAACGGGAAGTATTGAATGCCAAGTGGCAAGATTTCGACCTTGAGCAGCGGCTGTGGCGCATCGAGTTCAACAAGACGGGCAAGACCCGCCATGTGCCGCTGTCGCAAGGAGCCTTAACGCTGTTAAGCAAGCTGCCGCGTATGGAAGATAACGCTTATCTGTTTCCGAACCCCAAGACAGGCAAACCCTTCATAGCCATCTTTAATTCGTGGGATACCGCACGGAACAAGGCGGGGCTAAAGGATGTGCGGATTCACGATTTACGCCATAGCTTTGCCAGCTACGTGATCAACAAGGGACATTCGTTATATGAAGTGCAGAAGTTGCTGGGCCATACCCAGGTGAAGACCACCCAACGCTATGCGCACCTCTCGCATGATTCGTTGTTAAATGCGGCGGATGCAGCCACGGCGTCGGTGCCGTGGGATCGTGAGGCGCGAGAAGATGGTGAGAAGACTCAAGCCTTGCCGGGAGCCAAACGCAAGCACTCGGCGCGTCAACGGGCCCTTTCACGCGATGCGCCACGTCAGACGGTGTCACCGCCTAGCAGTGGCGAGCCACCGGATGGGGAGTCATCAACCTAAAAAAATCAGACAGATACACAGAGGGCAGCCATCGGGGCTGCCCTTTTTTGTGCGTGAGGCGGCGATAGACAGGAATGAAAGCGGATCAGTGCCGTGTTTCGGCACGCAGTTTATCAACTTCCTCTACCGATAGATCGGCGATCTCCGCGATCGCTTGGTCATCCATTTCAGTACGGGCGATCAGCTTGCGGACCGCGTTGCGTTTGCTTTCTAGGGCACGTTGTTCAGCTTCCCATACGCGCTGCTCAGTTTCCTGCAGAACCTTCTGGCGCTCTGCTCGGCGTTCTTGCTGTGCCCAGTTCTCTAAATTCTCTGCCAACATATCTTTATCCTCCACCAAACTGTAGAAGGTGGTATCAGTGCTTATGCTCAATGCGGAGCTTGCCAATCTCATCTGTCGTCAAGCCGGTCGCTTCGGCAATCTGCTCATCACTGAGCACACCAAACGCCAGCAGATGACGGACCGTTTCACGCTTTTCTTCTAACGCACGTTGCTCGGCTTCCATTACACGCTGTTCGGCTTCCTCAAGGGTTTCCTGACGGCCTTTTTCTATCCATTGCTCAGGCCATTTCTTAATCCGTTCTGCCAGCATGTCATGCACCTCGTGTAAATCTTGTAAATCACTAAATTCGGGCAGCTCCATCTCGGGTGCCCGGCTAGGTAACAGCACTCGGCGTATCCACACCACAAACGCCCGCCTTAGACCCGTTTGCTCAGGGGCTTTGAGCCACTCGACCAACGTTCCAAGCACCTCCAGCATGTCTTGCTCGTTACGGTTGTGTTCCAACCGAAAGAGTGCTGCAGCCACGTTTCGCATTTGATCCGACCACGCAGGATCGCTGACAATCGCTCCTTCATCAAGAAGCAAATACGCCAAATCTGGTCGATAGCGCTCAAGACCACCAGGTACTCGTTCGACAAGATCAGCAATGTTTTGTGCCGCTGTCCAGCGTCTCTCTCCATTGTAGAGCACAACTGGCAACACCGGTGGTAGTTTGCCGCTAGGCGTGAAGGATTTTTGACGAATCAAGTCTTGGTAGAGCAACCCCAGGTACGTCATGATTCGCACGGCCATGTGTTCGTCTTCTGAAGATTGGAACTCCAATAGCAAATAGACGTAGAGCCAATCGTCACCCCAGCGCACTCGCCAAATAATATCATCCTCACGATCACGCAGATCCTCGGTGATGTAGGAGCCGCTCACCTTTTCCAGCGTCGAGAAATCAAGCTGCTCGACCCAGGCTTCCTTGACGAAGCCCGTCAGGAGGTCTCTGACCATTTCGGGGTGAGAGAACAATAATTTGTAGCTATGATCGTGGCGATTGTGGATTTTGCTGGCCATGCGCACTCCTATCTCAATGCCCGTATTTTACCACAGCCCGCGCTGGCAAACGCTTAACCGCACGCCCTCTCATCTTATCTATTCACTGCGTAAAGAAAAAAAGAACGCCACGCGACAAGCCCCGCCCCACGCTGCCGGTCAGGGCAGGCGTGAGGCAGGTGAGACGGAATATTGAGGTGTTGGGTTAATAACGAGAGTGGCCTTACAGCCACCCCCGTTCAGCAAACGACGTGTAACCTTCATGGCCCACCACCACATGATCCAAGACGCGAATATCCACCAGGCCCAGGGCTTCCTTGAGCCGCTGGGTAATGCGACGATCCGCATCGCTGGGTTCGGGATCGCCACTGGGGTGGTTATGCACCAGGATGACAGCGGCGGCGTTGTGTTCAATGGCGTGCCTGATCACCTCACGGGGATAGACGCTGGCGGCATCGATCGTGCCCCGAAATAGCTCATCAAAGGCGATCAGCCGGTGCTGGGTATCTAATAGCAACGTACCAAATACTTCGTAAGGGTAGTCGAGCAGCAGGGTTTGCAGGCAGCGATGAACTTCATCGGGGTTGCCGAGTTTATTGCCCTTACTAAGCCGCTTCTGGGCGATCATCTTGGCCAGGTGCAGTAGCTGGGCATCGGTGACGTCGCCATCAACACGGTAGGTGCCGGGGCTTTCCCCGACTACCAGCTGGGCGTACGGTGTATAGCAGGTCATTATCGATCTCCTTATCAGGGATTAGGCGGCAACGGGCGTGCCCTTGAGGGCGGCAAAGTGCTCGGTGAGCTTCCACAGCGCTCGGTTCAAGCGCACGTCTTCGGTTACGCTGTTAATCGGTCGGGTGCGAGTAGCCCGACCGGAGGGGGAGCGGCCACGTAAGCCGCCTTTGAAGAGGTTTTCCTGGGTGCGATTGAAGACACTCCACAGCGAGCCGTTGGCGTCTTCGCTGCGCCTTGCTTCGAGTACGTTAGTGGGTTGGATGGGGCTTGCCTGTTGCCAGTCGTCGCCGTAGCGCAGCGACAGAGCAGACTCGGCAAACAGCTGAGCTTCGCCGCGGCTGATTAACGTGGATTGAAACGCCTCCACCCCTTCGGCAATGCGGGGCACCTGATGGCTTAACTGGATCGAGCCTTCCAGGATTTCATCGACGATCTGCTTACCGTGACGCACCCGAATACCGCCGACATCGCCCACCGGCGTGACCATGCCGTTGAGGCACACCAGCCGAAACAGCCCTAGATCAAGCTGAAACGCCGCCGTGCGGTCATGGCTATTGGTCAACACCAGTTCGGTGACGCTATCGCCCACGGTCATTTGACGATCGGGGTCTTGCCGGAAACGGATCATGTGCCGGGCTACGTCGCGGCGTTCGGCTTGGCGAACGTTGGTCTGCTGGGCGCGTACTGGATACCAGCCCTCGGCTTGCAAGGCATCGACTACGTTGATGGTGGGCACGAAACCATAACGGTCGGAGACCGCTTCATCGGGTTGGTTAGCAAAGATAGCCGGGGCGGTGCGGTGCAGTTGGTCGTGGGTCAGAATACGCATGATGAGTTTCCTTATCGGTTAACCACGGCATAACGGCCCGCGCCAATCAGGCAGCGGGCAGCGTTAAAGCAGCGGCAGGTTTGGTTGGGTATTGGTTAAGGGGGAAGCGGAGAAAAGTGCTCAGGCGCGCTTGGCCTGACGAGACGAGGTCTGTGGGGGATGGTCGACAGGTAGCGCGGCTTCCTGGTCGGTACCTTCCGGTTCTGATGGCTCTGGCTTGCCATGCGGCTGGCTTTTGGCTTGCAGTTTGTCGGCAAGTGTCACTGGGGCATTGGGTTCCTGCTTGCCCGGTGGCGTGCCGGGTGCCTCGGGGTAGAACTCTTCAACCACGTCGATGGATTCCTCGGCACTGTCTTCAAAGGCCCCGTTGGCAAAGCCTGCCTTCGCAGCTTTATCCAACGCTTTCTGGTCAAAGCCGGTGGATTGGTGAAACTCGTCCAGGCGTTGCGCTTCGGCCAGTGTCTCTTCCAGCGTCCAGCCCTCGCGCAAGGTGATATCGACGTAAAAGATGGCGGTGCCCCGGCTCTGGCGGGTGGATTTACCTCTAAGACGTAATTCCAGTGGCATACACGCCAGCCGATTGCCTGAAATGGCCTTGAAGTAGGCAAGCCGTGCTGCCAAGGTGCGAATCGAGTTGAAGCCCGTGGTGCGGAAGATAAAGCTCCCCAGCGGGTCGTCATCACCAATCAACACATTTAGCCGTCCATAGGGCTTGCAAGCCCCGCCCTGGGCCAAAGGGCAGCCATCCGGCGATGGGCAGTCCAGCGACACCATGCCATCGCGGGTGCGGCGCTTACACTGCTCGCCGTCACCGACACACAGCGGCCTTGCCGTCTGACGATCAAACAGCGCGTACTCGGCACGCAGGTTAAGATCAACGTCATTGAACAGCAGACGAATGGGAATCGTCCTGAGCTTGCCTTCTTGGGCGCTGCGCAGCTGTTCATCAAGCGGGTGGCGTATCCAACCCTCCTTGGTCTGGAGTTGCGAGGTGATGGTGAATTGGTCGTCTTTCTGGGGTAGACGTTTGCCGTTGTTATCTATCACCTTACCGATGGTGATCCGCCCCAGAATAGGCGGGGTAATCGCTAGGCCTTTCAACATGAGGGCTCTCCTTGAAGACTGATTCACTGCCCATCAACAACAACGCCCCAGACGCCCGTCAAGGCGATCTGAGGCGTGTGCTGGGTTAAGGGAGTGCTTTGATGTCGGTTGAAAATGAACGCAGCGTAAAACGCTATCGTTGAAGAGGACTACCGCACCACCAGACGGCGGGTACCGGGATGCGCGTGTAGGTAGTCGGCACACAGCTCAGGGTGTTCCTTTTGCAGCGACTTGGTATCCAAGCGATTGATCGGCTTGCTCTGCTTCCAACTCAGTACACCGCTGGGAAAGGTCGCCAGCGTGGCGGTGCCCATCGCCTGCTGAAGCCGGTGCTTGAGCTTGGCTTCTTCCTTCTTGGCATCGCCTAAGGTTCGCCGTACCCGCTGTAGATCGGCAAAGGCTTGGCTTAGCCCCACGTCTTGGCACAAATCGATGGTCTCCCCATCATCCTGGGGAAATAGCGCCCGCAGGGCTTGATCCGCCGAGTCGCTGCCATCGGCAGGCGGTGGCGTGTCACTCTCCACGTAGTTCCAGAATTGCCGCTCCAGGGCTATCAATTGCTCGATCATCGCCTCGTCGCATTCGATACGGTGGATCTGTAGCTCATGGCCCCCCAACAGCACGGCTACGTCAGCGGCCTGTTGCCCGGTCACCGCCAACTGGTGCATCACCTGTAGCTGCACATACTCGGGTACACCCTCCTTCCACAGCTTGGCCCCGTAGATCCCGGCGGTCTTGCACTCCAGGATTTGCACGGCGTCATTGCCCACCACCTCGCGATCCAGGTTAGCGAGCATCCAAGGATGTTCCACATGCTGCAGGATGGCATTCACTCGCTGCACCCGGTAGCCGGTGTGCTGGGCGTAGTGATCGGCGACCAAAGGTTCCAACACCTGCCCCCAGTGCAAAGGGCTGGTGAGGATTTCACCTCGGCTAGGTTCAAGGGCTGAGGGTTGACGTCCGGTCTTATCCATCCAGAGTTCCAACTGAGACTTGTAGGGGTGTAGCCCTACAGCCGCTGCCGCGTCACTACTGCCAATACCGCTTTGGCGTATGGCTAACCAGCTGTTGCGATCCAGGACGCGGGTATCGACCAAGCGCCGGGCTTGCTCACGATAACGTCGGGGTGGTGGCGTGGGCCGCTTGCTGCGGGTTTGCTGCATAGGCAGGGGCATGCCCGTGTGTGCAATAGACGACAACCCTGTGGGGCTATCAGGTGCTGCTGTGGTGTTGTCCTCCGGCAAGTGCATGGTGTGCATTACCTGCTCGGCAGGCGCCGGGAAAGAAGATGGTTGTGCTACGCGAGATGAGGCGATGTGGCTCATGGTGTTCTCCTGAATAACAAGCACGGCATCACGGCTCGCGGCTCAATAGGCAGCGAACGCATGGTGATAAACCGGTATGAAGGGAATCAGCGTTACGGGTAAGGCGGTGAGTTCATGGTTCGTCGGGCAGCTCACGCTGGCAGGTCTGGCAGAAGACCATGCCGCTGATCGGCCACCAGCGTTGCGTGGCCAGCAAACCACCGATAATGGCACCGGCCACACTGCCGATGGCCATGCCGGTGCGTCCTTTGATCGCGCCTAGCGCGGCACCCAGCTTAGCGCCGGCTTGGCAGGCCTGTTGGCGGGCCTGTACACGTGGGGGAGATAGCGGTGTGGCACCGCAGTAAGGGCATCGTGTCATTTGTCTCTCCTTAAAAGGCGTTGACACACATCGATAGCCGAGTGCTATCCCCTTAGTGATATAGGTCTAAAAAAAATTACTGGAGAGCATCATGCTGTGAACAAAGGCGGGTTATGCAGGATTTTTCTTTATCTCATTGATAATAATGTAAATTTATGACAAGCCATCTTTCTCTGGTGTTCATACCCTCAATGCCCAACTGACGGGGCTCATACAGGGTTGAAGCATCACTATTCTTAGGATAAATAGACGGTATAAGTACTATAGGGTTTATAAGGAGGAAATAATAACCATGTAGAACGTAGAGCGACCCACCTAGGGAAGCGTCCTACCCTAAACACGACATAACAAAGCGCCTCCACTAACGCCCTACATTACCCTTTAAAAGACAGGGTTGGCCTGCAGGATGCCCTTCCATGCTATCGGACGTAACGAGGCCAACACCAACGCCTTAAGGCGCTCTGCATTGCAGACATGTCGGTGTTAGCTACTCACTCGCTTTCTATCCGCATCACCCTACAGACGGCACGGCTACTCACCGTAGCGGGCCTTACCCATTAAGCAACAGGCACACCACACTGCTCATACACCGGCCCTAGCAAGCTGGGGCTCACCCGTGCGTGTCTGGTAACCCATGAGATACATCACCCATGTCCTCTTACCATCGCTTTGCGCAACACCCCAAACGTCACCCTCATAACCCCCACTGGAAATGCCATTACAGTGGCACTTTCACAGGCCTGCCTGTTTATCAGCATGTTAATGGCCCGTTAATTGAGCAGTACTTGGAGCGTTCACTGCATATCCTCCAGCAAGCCATGGCCTGCCAACGCCGCACCTTCGTTTGCCGCATGGATCTGCGCTTTCCCGAGGGGTATCCGGCGGCGACCCTGGATCACCACAATGTTTTGCTGCTTAACTTCTGGCGCTATTTAAAGCGCGAGTTAGCGGCAACCGCGGGAAAGTATCGGCCTTGCCTACGCTTCTTGTGGGCGCGAGAACACGAAAGCAGTGAGACCCATCATTATCACTTAATGCTGCTGCTTAATTACGAGGCGATTTTTACAGTAGGAAATTACTCGCCTTCACCGGGGGGTGGCTACTATCGCAACAATCTCACGCATCGAGTGGTGCGTTCTTGGGCGCGAGCCATTGAATGGCCCTTAGAGAACATGGGAGGTCGTGTGCAGGTTTGCCTGCATCCCAACACACCAACGCCAGTGGAATACTGCCTCCGTCTTGGCGATGACGAGACGTTAGCATCGGTCTTCTATGCAGCCAGCTATTTATGTAAAGCGTATAGCAAAATACCTTACGGCCATTCGTTCGGCAGCAGTCGATTATGAGAGGACGTACCCGCTGCTTACGCCGACCTTACGCCACCAATGTCTAACAAAGGGTTACCAATTTACTGCGTGTCATTTACCCCGTTTGAGCAGTCATACCTCACCGATACCGTGAGGGCACTGCTTTTCCTGCTAGGCGTAGCAACAATATCACGTGTACCGCATAGAATGCCCTCTGCAACACTGATTCATGAACATGAAAGCGAATAACTGTCAATAGCTCTGCTTATTTATCAACCCTTGGTAAAAGCAGTGCCGTATTACCCGTTATCGGCATTTTTTAAGGTGGTGACGTCGAGTTGATACTCGACTATTCACTAACCACAGGAGATGCCTCATGAGCTACCCCATGACCCCTTACGGCCAGTTACTGCTACCACCTGGTCAGCTTCACTTGACTGAATTCACCGATACGCGCTTTACCAAAACGGTGATGGAGTTGAGCCATCACCTACAGGTGCCCACCGATATGGTGCTTTACGCGTTACTGGGGGTGATCAGCACGACCTGCCAGGGACGCTACCGAGTCAAACTGCCGACCCATCAGCTTAGACCGCTTAGCTTAGCGATTTTAATTATTGTGACTTCTGGCGGCCGCAAATCCACGCTGCTTAAACAATTAATGGAGCCTTTGTTGAAAGTCGAGTGGGAGGAACGCCAAGTGTATCGCAAGCGACTGGAAGAGCATGCAGCGGAGATTGCTCAGTGGGAAGCGGAACGTGACGGGTTGCTGCGTGCTTTTAAACGCCAGCGCGGTAAGGGAACGCCTGTGGAGATAGACAGCAGTGCCCTCAAAGCACACGAGAACGTAAAACCCGATCACCCAAGGCGGTTCCGCCTCGCTTTCGAAGATGCCACCGATGCCTCATTGTTCGCTCATCTCGCCCATGAACTGCCGAGTGCCAGTTTAATTACAGCGGAAGGTAAAACGCTGTTTGATAGCGCCATGTTCAAGGCCTTTGGCAAACTGAACGCCCTCATCAGTGGTGATCGAATCACCGTTGACCGCGCGAACCAACCCGCCTTAGAGCTAGATCATGTTAGCCTGGGGGTATTGGCCATGACCCAGCCCGGTGTGCTGCAAACCCACCTTGACAAACGAGGCGATGAGGCCCGGGAGGCGGGCCTTTATGCGAGGCTATTAGTGAGTCAGCCAGTCTCCCTAAGCGGACAGCGGTTTTTAAACCCAGAAGCGCCCAGCCCCAAGTGGGAAGCATGGCAGGAAGGCCGGGCACGCTTGGAAACGCTGGCCCGAGAGAATCGCTTGCTACTGTTTGCACCGGAAACGGATCCCACCGTGCTTGAATTTGACCAGGAAGCAAATCGAATGTGGGTGCAGTACTTCAATGAAATTGAGGCTGAGATGCAGCCTGGTGGACGCTTTGAGCACAGTCAGGATCATGCGTCTAAGCTTGCAGAAATCGCTGCACGGACGGCTGGCAGCCTACACTTGTTCGAGGGAGAAGAAGGCCTCATCCGGCCAGAAACGCTGCTGCAAGCGATTGATTTATGCAACTGGTCGTCCGTCAATTTCCACTCGGTATTTCAGCCTGTACCGCAGATATGTCGAGATGCTCAACTGCTCAACAACTGGTTTCAGGATCACCGCAACCGAGGAATTCGCTTTTTAAGACGCACCTCGGTACGCCAGCGCGGCCCCAACGTCTTGCGTAACCGCGACCGACTACTCGCTGCTATTGAGGAACTACAGGTGAATGGGCAAGTCGTGCAATTTATGGATGGGAAGACGGCAACGCTGGACGTAATGCCCTGGCTACCCATCGTTCCGCAGCCCACACATCAAGCTAACTTGCCCACCCAACCCACTATCTATTAAGCTTCGCACCGTCTAACCTTGCTCCCATGCCTACGTGCATGGGAGCGAATAAGGATCTCTCAAGGCGGTATGATAAACAGATGTGTCGTAGACAGCGCTTCACCGACGTCTGCCACCCACTGGTATACGAAACGCTTCATACACTTTGTTGACCCCTTTATTTTCAATAAGCAAATTGAAAATCTCCCCGACAAGATCCTCTCCGCGCTGCTGAATCGGAAAGTGCTGCTCCTTCGCTAACCGCTCCACCTTGACAGCCAGTAGCTCGGACGTATCGTGCATGTCTGGCCAGCCCTTCTCACTCGGCGGGTGATGCTCAAGCTGTAGTTTGATGAGGCAGCGAAGAATGGCTTGGCTTTCGTCATGTTTATCAGCTTTGACTCGCCCACCACTTCGCGCGCGCTGCGCATAAATGCGTGTACTGATACCAAAAAAATCTTCGGCAAACGCCCAATGGTAATGCCCCCAAGCCAATGTCTCTGACAGGGTAATCAACAGCTGATTATCATGAAATCTCTGCTTTTTTGGATTATCGATGTCTTGCCTTATAGATTGCCCCTCGCGCAACAGATACTTAAAGTAGGCGACTTGTTTATAGGCAGATAGCCAGTGATCCCGAATAGCTTGCTGTGCGTTTCGGTAAGTATCTTTTTCTAGCTCACGCGTTCCCAACCGCCAATCTTCCTGAGGATTGAGCTGCTTACTGACGATCATCGCTTCTAACTCAGGGAGCACCGGCAAATACTCAGTACCACTGGCAGCAAATTTTCTATCCTCCAAACGCTGCTGCAACATTAGCTGCTGATGTGTCAATTTCGTAATGAGATCCACCTTACTCTCCTACCGTTATCAGCCCACTTAACCGGAATAACGACCAGCCCGTTAACGGCGGTGTTAGCGCATCTTCATAGCAGTAAAACTCAAATAAGCGGCACAAAAGGTATCCCCCTACAGCGTAGGGCTAGTATCACTGCAGCATACTTACCACTCGTTGACATGGCCTAAACTAGGCTTTTTGTACCCTACAAACTTAGCTCACTAAAGATAAGATATAAATCACGCAAACAAATATCAGCATCAGGTATTGGGATGTTCAAAAGAAGCATATTAGCACGCTACCATTGCCACCAGAGCTAAGTAGGCCCGTTCCACAGCGTCATCCCCAGCCCCATCATCTTCAATACAGGCGCCGATAAAATCACTCAGGGCATCGCACAGGGCAATCGCTTCGGGAGAATCCCCCAAGGTAGCCTGACACTGATCATACAGCGCATAGAGGCCGTCGAGATCGGCCTGGGTCATGGGCTCGAATAGCAGATGCTCGTAGGCTTCCAGCTCGGCCAACAAGGCCGTGCGGGTAGCATGGGGGATGGGGGCTTCATAAGGGCCTTGGGATGCGGGGAAGTCAGTCATGGAGAGAGTTTAGCAGCTCATAGCGGCCACAGGGCCGCTTTATGCCGTATCGGCAGAAATCATCAGATAGCAACATAAAACGCCGCACGGTGCGGCATTGCAGCATTATCAAATAATTGGCACAAAGGGTACGCAGCCGCTCAAGGCCAAACCCAGAGCGGCGATGAATATAAGGCGCATCAATGTGTCGCCTCTGTCTTGGGCAGCTCTTCACCCAACGCCCTTGCATACGCGGTACGTGCGGTTTGATAAATCGCCAGCTGCTGCTTGAGCTTGTCGATCTCGGCGTCGGTCACGCGCAGGTTGGTCACTTGCGCCTTGGCATTATCGGAGAGGACAGCAACGTTGTATTCGGTGCCGTCAATCGTGATTGTTTGCGGTTTTTCATCTGCCATGCGTTAAAGCTCCTTATTTAACATTTAACCGTCATCATCCCAGTCAGGCCGTTCACTGTAGAGGCCATAATGGGCTGACTAATAATAACCAGCTACCCACTTGGCTCGCTGCTAACCAGGCCACACAGTCGCTTTCTAACTTGGCAGCTCCATCACCGGTACCGCCTCCACCGCTTCAAACAACCGCTCGCGGCTTAGATGGGCATAGCGGGCCGTGGTGCGAATATCCGCATGGCCTAACAGCTCCTGCACCTCATACAGGCTTCGCCCCGCGTTCACCAGAAAGCTGGCAAAGCTATGGCGTAAATCGTGCAGGCGCAGCTCAGGTAACCCGGCCCGCTGGCGGGCGGCATCCCAACTGTGGAAGATCGATACAAACGGCAGCCCCGTGCGAGGGTTGGCAAACACACATCCATTCAATGGCACGCCTTCCGCCAGTAACGCTGACAATAACTGCCATGCCCCTTTCGATAGCGGTACATGGCGTACCTTTCCTGATTTCGTTTTAGGAATGCGCCACAGTTTACGCACCATATCCACATCGTCCCAGCGCGCATCTAGCACCTCACGCCTGCGTGCCCCCGTATAAATCAAAAACGCCACGATAGATGCCAGCAACGGGTTATGGCTGTCATTGACCGCGACCAACAGCCGCTGGATTTGTTCGTTAGTTAGATAACGCTCAATGCGGTTGTCTTCCTTCAACGCTCTCAGCGCTTTGGCAGGGTTTTGCTCTACTCCCTCGACCCCCCACCGGAGCGCCAACGTGTAGCCATAGCTCAGCAATATCAAAGCACGGTTACACGTACCGGCCGCGTAGCCGCGTTCGCGCATCGTTTCGATTAACCGTGCGATATCTGGCGGTATCACGCTGCCCATGGCACGCTTACCCAAGGCAGGCACTACGTGAAGGCGAATCATCGTTTCATCGGTATTCCAACTGCGTTTGTAACTTTTGACGTAAGGCAAATACTGCTCACGATAGAAAGTGGCTACGGTGAGGCCATGTTCGGGCAACCGTTCCAGACGGGGGTCGTCTCCTGCTATAGCCCTGCGCAAAGCCGCCCGTGCTGCCGTCCTCGCTTCGTCTATAGTCAGCAAGCGCGCATCCCCCAGAGTGAGCACGCGTTGCTTTCCTTCCCAGCGATAGCGCACTCGGTAAGCCAAACGGCCGTTGGCCATCACATCCACGTAAAGGCCACGTATTAAGGTATCGAATACCTCGCAATGGCTGCGCCCTTCTGGGCAACACAGCGTTAACACACCGGCATCGGTCAATTTTTGTACAGGCATGGGGTCGTCTCCTATGGTAGGAAACGACTACTTTGGCGGCGACGGCGATCAAACAAATCAAGGAAAATGCATCGAATGCATAGAAACGGAGTCGTTGTTGAGTCGAAGCACTCAAATGGCCTATCGAAAACATCATATTTATCAGCTTTTTAGTAAAGGAATCACAGAAGTCTCACTGCAGAGACCGCTGGCGAAATCTTTGTTGGTACGGCCAACAACGACACGTTCAATGCTGAATCTGGTGCACTGGAAGCGACTTCTGTTGACGGTCTGGGTGGCAACGACACCTTGAACGCCACCTACAAGAACGGTACTGACTTCGGTTTTACACCGACCATCCGTAACGTCGAAAACATCAATGTCAACATTGATTCGCTCGCCGGTACAGATAATACATTCAATGCCCTGAATGTTCGTGGCGCTACCATTACCCTTGCTTCTACCAAGCTAGGTTTTGACGGCGAAGCAGGCGCATCAGAAGTTGCTGCCAACAATGTCACGGCAGGACAGAATGTTACTGACCTGACCGTTGCTGATCTAACGACCGGTGTTGTTGATACCGGCGCTGCTGAAGTTGCAAGTGTAACAACGGCAAATGGCACTGATGTGGCGAATATTACCTCCAACGGTGATATTGATCTGACTATCGGTACTGCTACTGATGCTGTGCTGACTACGACTGCCGATGCAGAAGTAAACCTTACAGCTGATGACACCACCACGCTGACAGTGGCTGGTGAAGGTGATGTTACTCTGCTGGCCGGTGATCTAACGACAGACGAAATTGTCAATAACAAAGCTTCCGGCACGTTGACGGCTTCTGTCGCTGCAGACGCTAATGTTGGTGACTGGAACGTTGACAACATCCAGGTTACCGCTGACGCCGCGCTGACGGGTGTTGCACTGGCACCCATCGAGCTGACTGAAGAAGCTCTGACTGTCTCTGCTGCAGGCAAGGCCGCTGCAACTAGCAATGTGGTAATTAACACTGCTGTCGATCAGACGTCCATCACAGCTACTCAAGCTAAAACTGCAACGGTTAACCTGACTGCAGCAGCTGTCGTTACTACGTTGGACGTAGGCGCAATTGATACCACTATCAATGTTGCCGAAGCCTCTGAGATCGCCACACTGACTTCTACTGGTGAAGTTACGTTGGCGGGCGAAGGCGACGTTGAAATTGGCGGTACTGCTGCTACCGAAGCTGCAGTAATCGATGCGGCCGGTCTTGCAGGTAAACTGACTGTTGAAACTGCCGCTAACGATGCATCTGTAGTTGCGGGCGCTGGTGGTTTAGAACTAACCACAGGCGCTGAGACAGACACTGTCGCTGTGACCGGTAACACAGGTGCTGATGTTGTAGACGCTAGCTCTATCACCACCGGTACCATCGTATTCGAAGGCGGTGCAGGTGAAGATCAGCTGACCGTTGATGTAGCAACTGCTGCTGCTGCCACTGTCGTTTTCGATGGCGGCGAAGGCAACGATAAGCTTGTATTAGCTAACGCCACTGATTTGACAAGCGCTACCGTGACTCTGGCCAATGTTGAAACCATCGACGTTGACGGTGCCTCTGCCACGGTTAAGGCAGCGACACTTTCGGGTCAGTCCTTCGCCATTACCGGTGACGGTTTTAACGCCAGTGTTCTCAACATTGCTGGTACTGCTGCCGCCGACACTATCGACCTGTCTGGTTTGACCGCGTCTTCCTCTGTAGGTGGAACAGGTGTCAGCCTTAAAGTTACTGGCGGTGCTAGTAACGACATGATTACTCTTGGCTCTGCTACTGAGACTGTCGTAGTTGGCGCGCGAGATACCGCTGGCCTAGATACCATCACTAATTTCAGTGCAAATGACTTCTTGTCTTTCAACGACGCCACAAGCGTTGTGAACCTGGTGTCCGGTGCTGATGCGGTAACTTTCACCAAGGGCACGGGCACCGGTCAGTTTGCTGATCTAGATGCAGTGTTGGATACCTTTGCTACCTCGGGCGATAACGAACTTGTCGTTAATACCGCTGCTGTATTCACCTTCGACAGCAAATCTTACGCTCTGATTGATGGTGAGACTGCTGGTTATGCAGCAGCTGACGACGCAATCGTTGAACTGGTAGGTACTGACGTTACTACCCTAGGCGCTGGTAACTTCATCGCCGCTTAATCCCTCTCTTTGAGAAGGATGCCTATCTTTGATAGGTAAAAGCATAATAACCCCCGGCTTCGGCTGGGGGTTTTTTGTTCTAATCAGGAGGTTGTATGTCCCAATGGATCGCGATTTCGCGCACCCAACACGCTGATAGTCATTACCTGCCACGCCAGGGCTATGCCTTTACCATCAATCAAGCCGTGGCCCCCATCCTGCTGGCGGAATTGCCCAAACTCGTTCCACACTATGCCCTGGGTTTTATCAAGCAGGAAGCGGGCTATCAGGCGGTTGCCTTGCTAAGCCTGGATGGCCAGAACAACCTTTACCTGCACAGCGATGGCCGCTGGTTGGGTAATTACGTGCCTGCCTCGCTACGGGGCTATCCCTTTACCCTGGCCCGTAGCGACCAGGATCAGGTACTGGCCATTGCCCAGGAGCATTTGAGCGACGATCAAGGCGAGCCGTTGTTCGACGAGGAGGGTAATCTGGCGGTGACCGTTCAGAAGACGCTGGAGTTTCTCAACCAGTGCGAACAGAACCGTGAACTGACCCAGCAGTCGATGGATGCCCTGGCGGAAGCAGACGTGATCGAGCAGTGGCCACTCAAGATCGAACGCGGAGAAGGGCACGACCCCATCAGCGTGAACGGCCTGTACCGGGTAAGTGAGACAGCCTTAAACGCCCTGGAAGCCGATGCCTACGCCAAGCTACGCGGTGGCCCTATGGCACTGGCCCACGCCCAGCTGTTTTCGATGAGCCAGCTTAGTCAGCTTTCTGAGCGTGCTAAGTACCATGCCGAACACGGCGCTACCCAAGAAGTACCTGAAAACCTTGATAGTGTGCTCGATGGTATGGATGATGAGGAGCTTACGTTTGATTTTGACTCGTAAGAGTGGGCATTTTGGCTAGAAAAAAGCCTCTGCCGTCAGCAGAGGCTGAGTGTTTTTTTAATCACTCACTCAGTTGTTGATGCGAATTTTTAATGTTGAGTTTCGGCGCATACCTGTTCTACCTCTTCTACCAGCAGGTCTTCAATGTCGGCGATCAACTGATCACTCATCTTCGTCAGTGCAGTATTAACCACTGTGCTGCTTGAGTTGGGTAAAGTCCATCAGCTGTGCAATGTCGGGTGGGGCAAAACTTTCGATGAGCTGCTGGACAAACTCAGGGTAGCTGAGCTGAATAGCTCTTTATAGCCGGTGTCATGATGTTTGTGGTGGGGATCCGGCATGGAGGAAGCCTCTATCAAAGTGCAAGGTGCCGTTCAGGGGGCTAAACCTATCACAAGCCGCTTAAGCGTGTGCTTCTCCATGTCAGGATCAGGGTGCTTCAAATAATCGGTACAAACGGCACGCAGCCGCTGAGCAACATCCCAACAACGACGATCAGCAGTAAGCGCGGCACGCTTAGTGCACCTCTTTCTGCGGCAGCTCGGCACTCAGCGCTTTGGCATAGGCGGTACGGGCGGTTTGATAAATCGCCAGCTGCTGCTTGAGCTTGTCGATCTCGGCGTCGGTCACGCGCAGGTTGGTCACTTGGTTACGGGCGTTTTCCGACAGGTCCGCCACGTTGTATTCGGTGCCGTCGATGGTGATCGTTTGCTGCTTTTCATCTGCCATGGTGTTGCTCCTTAACTTACGTGTTGAGTTAGCTATCAAAATCAAATTCTAGATCGTTATCATTATCGAAGACGCTATCGAGGTTTTCAGGCGCTTCTGTGGTGCCCTGCTGCGCATGAAACTTAGCCCATCCCGAGAGCTGGTTCATCTGGCTGACCGAGAATAACTGCGCGTGGGCCAATGCCATCGGGCCACCTTTCAGCGTGGCATACACCTCGGGTGCCAAGCTGTTTAGCGCTTTTTCATTCACACGAAACAAGCCGTTAACGGTCAACGGCTCGTGGCCTTCGCCGCGTTCAATCTTTAATGGCCAAGGCTCAATCACTCCAGCATCCCCTAACGCCTTTACCGCTTGCTGGGTCGCTTGGCGGTTCTGCTCGCACTGCTGCATAAACGTGAACGTTTCCGCTGCTTTACCGGTGAGCTTATCCGCTTCGTCAAACAACGGCTCGCCAGCATCATCGCTGAGGTGATCCGCGTCAATGGCGAAGACTTTCTCACCAGTTTCGCTATTAGCTAAGGTAAAGGGATAGCCGCGCAGGGTCGCAGGCACATAGCCACCCAACCACTTACCGTTGGGGGCCACGTAAAGGTTATGTTGCCCCAGGCCCAGCAATGCTACGGGAGTGTACTGCTCTCCCTGCTGAATAAAGCCCAGCATGTACAGCGGTAGCAACTTGGGCAGTTCGGCGAGAAATACACCGACCACCGATTGCCCCTGGGCGAAGGTATAGCCGTCGCGGGGTAAGTGATGCTTGCCACGGTGCTGGCTGGGCGAGAGTGCTGTCCATTCGGTCATGGCACCTCCTTGAAATCCAAAGAATAAAAAACCCCCGACCGAAGTCGAGGGTTAATTTTACCTTAACCTATCGAGGATAGGCATCCTTCTCAGGGAGAGGGATTAAGCGATTGCAGCAACTTCAGTTTCGGTGATGCCTTGCAGTTCAATAACAAGGTCGTCTGCAGCAGCGAAGCCAGCATTCGAACCATCGTTAATGACGATGTAAGCACTGCCCTCGTACTCGAAAGATACCACTTCACCGACAAGTGCGGCTGTACCACCAGCGTTAGCAAAGGCTAACGTAGCAGCGTCGTTGAATGTGGCTGCTTGAGCGGTAGTGATTGAGCCAAA
Organism: Halovibrio sp. HP20-59; assembly: GCF_033052795.2. NCBI lineage: Bacteria > Pseudomonadati > Pseudomonadota > Gammaproteobacteria > Oceanospirillales > Halomonadaceae > Halovibrio > Halovibrio sp. HP20-59. The sequence continues at coordinate 11,643 of NZ_JAWJUW020000019.1, read as the reverse complement.
TTCGATATCCGCTGCAAGAGCTGCTGCACCAGCGTCAGAGAACAGACCATCGTTATCGGCATCAAAATCAGTAATAGTCACCGACCCAGCACCAGCAGTGAGGCTGTGAACCGCGTCTGCACCGCCACCCAACGTCAAGGTGTAATCTGCAGTTACATCAATACCTTGGATGGTGTCAGCAACGGAAGTGCCGGTTACAGTAGTACCGCCAGCAGTCAGGTCAACAGTAACGCCAGTGATACCTGTGTCGATGGTGCGGTTCAAATCCAGACCAGAAAGATCGATGGAGCTAGAGTTTGCAGTACCTTCGACAGTGAAAGCCGCTTGACCTGCATCACCAGCAACGCTGTACTCAGCACCCGAAAGCTGCTCTGCGGCAAAAGTAGCGCTAGTAGCAATCACTACGTTTTCTAGACCAACCAGTGAAAGGGTTCCAGCGGATAGATCAACACCGCTAGCAACTTCAAGGGTGTCGTTGCCTTCACCAAAGTTGATAGCCATGGTGCCTGTAACATTAGCTTCAAGCGTTACGGTGTCATCACCAGCGTTAGTGATAACGGTAGCTTCGTCACCAAATGCTGCAGAGAAAGTCACCTGATCGTTGCCAGCCTGACCAACAAAATTGGTCTCGCCGCTATTAGCGAACTCAACGGTGTTGTTGCCAACTGCACCATTAACTTCGATGCCAGCAGTGTTTGCTATAGTTGTGGTCAGCTCAAGCTCACCATCAAGACCAGAAGCATCTAAAGTACCAACAGCATCTGCATCTTCGATAACGACATTTCCAGAACCAACGAGTGTAACGTCATCGCCAGCTACTACTGCCAACTCGGCACCATCAGTGACGTTCACAGTCAGCGCAACATCATTAGCCGTCAAGGATGCGACTTCAACACCAGCAGCTGTAAGTTCCAGCTCAGCAGATGCCAGAGTAGCGCTGGCAAATGCCAGGGTACCAAGCGCTGCTAATCCAGAAGTCACATTAACAGTGCTTCCAGTGTTGCCTTGACCGGTAATTGTCAAACCGGTTTGCTCTTCCGTAATAGTAACGTTAGCAGCATCTGCAATTTCGATTGCCGCGATAGCTTCTGCGATAGAGATGGTATTGACTTCCCACTCAGCAGCGTTCGCGCCAGTCGTAGTCACTACCGCTGTATCAACACCGGTGATGTCTGTCACGGCGCTCAAGTCACCCTGAACAGTGATGACACCTTCACCAGAACCAACGATTTCAGTAACAGACACAGTGCCAGTACCAGCAACGTCAGTCAGAGTTACAGTTGAATCGGCAGTTGCGGTCAGGTTAAGAACATCCGCATTATCTACGCCAAGGGCTATGTCACCATTGACAATGACGTTAGCAGCGTCATTAGAGGTGTCGGTAGTTACAGAAACTTTTTCAGCAGCGCCGGTGTTAACCGTACCTGCCTCCAAAGCAGTAACGACCAAGTTGGTTACGTTTTCACCTGCGACAACGTTATTATCGCCAGCGTTGCTCAACGTGAACGCACCGTTGTAGCCCTGCTTAGAGCTAGACGCAGTAATAGTCGCGCCGTCGGTGTTTGCAGCACTGAACTGAGCACCAGAGAACACGTCGAGGTCAAGATTGACGTTCTCAATGTTCAACAGAGTTGGTGCAATACCACCCTTGTTAGCATTGGTGATAACCGCGTTCAGCGTGTCGTTGTCGCTGGTAGACTGATCCAGCAGCGAATCGCCAGCTTGCAGCGTGCCAGCTTCAGCGGTAAACGTATCGTTGTTCGCAGTACCGAACAAACGATCGTCGCCAGCTGCAGTGAGACTCGTCTTGTCACGACGCTATCTTTTTAATTTTAAAAGACGTTCGTTGGCATCTTCTACACACTTCGACTCTATAACGACCATGCTGCTGCCTGTTCGACGCCGTTTTCGTGCTTTCTTCCGCCTTTTTTAGCCGCCACAGTTTTCGTTCCTAACCAACGGAGATTGTGCCATGCCTGTTCAAAACCTAACCGATGCCGGAGTTATCTCGTTGTGCTGCCCGGAAAGGGCGCAGCCACCTTGAAGTGTTCGATACCTGGATGCGCGGCCTTTACGTCGATGTGATGGCCAATGGCCGAATGGCGTACCGGGTACGTTATCGCCTTCACGGTAAACAACGGGTGCTTACCCTGGGTGATGCTCGCTTGCTGACGGTACAAGAAGCGCGGGCGGCGGCGCGTAATGCTTTGCGAAGAGCAATGATAGGTGATGACCCTCGCCACGAGGCTTTGCCGGAGCAAGGTCCAATGTTGGCGGCGTTTTATCTTGAGCAGTATTTGCCTTATGTCAAAAGCTACAAGCGCAGCTGGAACACGGATGAAACGATGATTCGTCATCATTTGATCCCGGCCCTGGGCGAGCGGGCCATGGGCGATGTGATCCCACCGGACATCGCCCAGCTGATCGATACGATGCGCCGGCGTGGCTACGCACCAGGCACCTGCAATCGGGTGCTGATAGTGCTGCGTTATGGTTATACCCTGGCGCTGCGCTGGCGTATTCATGGCATCGAGCATAACCCGGCAAAAGAGCTTAAAGGCTTGAAGGAAGACAACCGTATCGAGCGCTTTCTAACACCGGAGCAGGCCCGGCGGTTGCTGGCAGAGATGCGCCACAGCCACAACCCGCTGTTGTCCTCAATCGTGGCCTTTTTGATATACACCGGGGCACGCAAGCGCGAGGTGCTTGATGCCCGCTGGGAGGATATCGATAGGTCGCGCAAGTTGTGGCGCATTCCTAAGACCAAGTCGGGCAAGGTGCGCCATGTGCCGTTATCGGCGGGCGCTGAGCAGGTGCTTGAAACGCTGTGGGCGAGCGGTGGGTGGGAAGGGGAGTATGTGTTCACCAACCCGAGGACGGGGCGCCCCTTCGTGTCGATTTTTCACGGCTGGGATACCGCCCGAAAGCGGGCGGGATTACCAGAGCTGCGCCTTCATGATTTACGCCATAGCTTTGCCAGCTTTTTGGTCAACGCAGGGCGTAGCCTGTACGAAGTGCAGCAGCTGTTGGGCCATGCCGATATTCGCACCACGGCCCGCTATGCCCACCTGAGCCGCGAGCGACTGTTCGAGGCGGTGGCGACGGTGCCGGTTCTTGAGCTGCCTCGTTAGCAATAGCCTGTGAAGCCACGGTAGGCCTCGACAGCGAGCCGCATGGCATGGATGATGGCAGCTTAACGTTAACTTTTGACGAAGGAGTTTTACCCATGGCAGATGAACAGAAAACCATCACCATCGACGGCACCGAGTACAACGTGGCCGACCTTTCCGACAACGCCAAGGCGCAAGTGACCAACCTGCGCGTGACCGATGCCGAAATTGAAAAACTCAAACAGCAGCTGGCCATCTACCAGACCGCACGTACCGCGTATGCCAGGGCGCTTTCTGATGAGCTGCCTAAGAAAGAAATGCACTAAGTATTTTGAAAATAAAGTTATTACTCGCCATTGCCACGCTATTAACCGGCTGTGGTGGGGTGCCGATTATTTAATCGGGTATGACCTCCTCCGGTCGACTTCACCGTTAAATGAGGGCTTTGCCGATGGTAACTGTGACTCGGGACCCTGACCGCTACCGGATACTGCCTGGGGAGGGCTATGACGGTGTGGTTCAAGTGTCAGCCGGGGGTTTTTATGGCTCGGGTGTATTGCTAAACGGCGGCAGAGCCGTACTGACTTCCGCCCACGTGATTGAAGGTGCCGATGCTGTGACGGTGCGTATGGATATGCCAGCGGGGCGAATTAACATCCCCGCCTCCCAGTATGCACTTCATCCTCTTTTTGATGTCGCCAATGGCGATGGTGATCTTGCGTTGGTGTGGCTAGGCGAGGCAGCGCCGGTAAACGCTGAGCGAAGCTCGCTCTACCGTTATGGCGATGAAGTGGGCAGTGACATCACCTTGGTTGGTTACGGCCTTCCTGGCGATGGCCTGACCGGATACGTGGAAAGTGGCAGTGTTGAACCGGCTAAACGCTTTGCTGAAAACCGTTTTGATACCACTGGTGAGGCAATGAAAGGCGCCCTGGGGCGCGGTATTACTTGGGACCCCTTACCAGGCGCTCAGCTGATCATCGACTTTGACAACGGGAACCCCGAAAACGACGCGCTGGGTGTGCTAATGGGCCTGCACAACTCCGGGAGAGGGGTAACGGAGGGGCTGATTGCTCCCGGTGACAGCGGCGGCCCCGCGTTTATCGATAATATGGTAGCGGGGGTCGCCACCTACACGGCGACGCTTAGTCTTAATGGCCAATCCCCTGATGTGAATAACGCCCTAGACAGCAGCTTCGGTGAAATCGCATCGTTTCAGCGGGTCAGCTACTACCAGTCTTGGATCGATCAACGCCTGCGCTTGGCCGACCCCAACGCCCCGACACGCCCGGAAGATGTCGAAACTACGTTGCGTGAAGGGGATGGTGTGACCCAGCTTATGTACTTCCTACTCGAATTTAACGGCGAGCGTGACCACCCGGACCAGTGGCTCAGCGTTGATTACGCCACCCGGGACGGTACTGCTACTGCCGGGGAGGATTACCTCGCCGTGGCTGATACACTAATTCTCTATCCCAGCGAAACGCAGGCCGCCATTGCCGTGGAAGTGGTCGGCGATGAGACGCCTGAGCCTGACGAAACCTTTTACCTGGATGTGTTCAACCCGGTGGGAGGGAGCTTTGGTGAGAACGTTGTCCAATTAACTGCCGTGCGTACCATTCTTGATGACGACGGATGGATTGCGTAATCTTTGGTTGTTGAGTCGCCCTGCATCCTGCTGCTAACCTGCTTTCAGCGCTAACGTCTGAGGCATTTGAACTCGTGTTTGCGGCTACAGCCGAGAGACGTGCAGTGGAAGAAAAGCGCGATACTGTCCGCCATTTATTGGCGTTCGGTGTGCTCAGTGACTAGCAGATTGCTGAAGCGACGGGGTTAGCAGTTGACGAAATTGCGAAGATGCGCATCGAAGATAAGCACTAAGCTCACCTTATTGCCTGGCGTTATAACCGCACAAGGCAGCTAAATGGCTGCCTTGAAATTCCAATTCGCTTCAATAACGCGCTTAGAAGGTATAGCTAATACCGATCAGCGCGACCGGGAATACCGGCAGCTTGTCGATATCATCCTTCAAACTCGCTTCTTCGGCACGAATATTTTCCTGCAGTCTTGGGTCGACGTTTTCAAAGCCGTTCGTGGTGCTAAGTGAAACATCAACGTTGGTGGCTACCACACCGAACTCGGAGAAGAACCCGAAGCCGGTTTCGTGGGAACTGCGCCAGCCCATGCCTACGTAGGGCTGGGTGCTATCTGCCACCGTTGCGGTGCCCACTACTGAGCCGATCTGTGCTGCTGAATAGTTGGTGCCGTTCAATTCATAGCTTGTGCCGTTGCGCGGTGTTCCCGTTACGTTTGCTTCGATTTCCGGCATCATCGCGCCCGCTGAAAGGAAGAAACGGCCGCCAAAAGGAAAATAATCCACCTTTAGGCTGGCGGCTTTCATCCCAAACTCGGCATCGTAATCAACGCCGTCTTCTTCAAAGTCGGTATCCAAATCCAGCCCATCCGTATAGCGGCCGGTTAGCGCCAGGTTTTTGTGGAAACGCCAGGAAACATCACCACCAAAGCCTGTGGTACCGGCAATCGCGCCGACAGAAACACGCTGTTCAAAGGTATCGGCATTGACGCTGGTCGCTGATGCCAGAGCTAGTGCCCCGGCTAATAAGCCCACTACTTTTTTCATAATCCTAGCTAATCCCTTGGTTCGCCCAATCTAATGCTGGGGCTTATTTATGTTTTTCGTCATTGAAGCGTTAGCTCAGAACGCCAGCGCGAATTATACAGAGGCAAATAATTTTTAATGTAGGAAATTGCCTACGCTATGTAAGAAATGGCTTACAAAATAGCGCTTTCTCGCTTTGTTCTCAGCATTACTGAGGAGTTGCTGCCCATTATTCACAAAACCTAAGCCGCTCTGAGCGTCACCTAAACCGCCGAAATCACCTCGTTATGCTAGTATGGTCGGCCTTTGTGCCGACCATTTTGTGCTGGCGCCTGCGTTTCTGTTGACGGACTCGCTGTGATCACTATGTCTTATTACCCTCTGCTACCGTAGGCGTTGCGATGCGTTTGTATACTAGTTTGGCTGTCTTCCTATTAAGTGCTATCGCTTTGATTGTGCCCAGTGGCTATTCGCTGGGGGCAGTCATGCTGTTGCTGGGCAGTGTTGTACTTCTGGTTAAGCAGCCAACGCTTGATTTGAAACGCCAGGACTGGTTGGTGATGGCTGCTTTAGTTGCTTATGCCGCCATCGGCATACTGGAGGCTTGGTGGGATGGCCAAGGCACACGGGGAGTCGACAAACCCATACGCTTTTTGTTGGCCGTGCCCGCCATGCTGCTGGTAATGGCTTACCCGCCACGATTAAGCTGGCTGTGGAGCGGCCTAGCCATTGGTGCCATCGGCGCTGGCACTTGGGCTGGCTGGCAAAAGCTCGCCGAAGGGGTAGGGCGTGCTACAGGCCATACCTACGTTATTCAGTTCGGCAATCTGAGTATGCTTCTTGGGATTCTGTGCCTGGCTGGGCTAGGTTGGGCGGTAGTGCAACCTCATCGCAAAACCTGGATCGCTTTTTTGTTGGTGGGGGCAGTGGCGGGTATTCTCGGGTCGCTGTTCTCGGGCAGCCGCGGGGGCTGGATCGGTTTACCGTTCGTACTGCTAGTGCTTTACCGGGGCTACGGTCGCCAGTTGCCGAGAATGCAAATAATAGGCGCGTTACTGGTGATTGTGATGGGGGGCTTGCTGGTGTATCTCCTACCGCAAACGGGTGTACAACTTCGGGTGCATGAGGCGTTTAATGATGTTGAGCTTTATATGTCGGGTGAAAACCCGGCAACGTCGGTCGGTGCGCGCTTTGAAATGTGGAAAGGGGCCTATCAGTTAATCTTGGAAAAGCCATTCACCGGTTGGGGCGACAACGGTTATCAACAAGGCATGCAAGCACTGGCGGATAAGGGCTTGGTTGACGATGTCGCGACAAATTATGGTCATGCACACAATGAATTTATAGACGCGTTTGCCAAGCGGGGCATTATTGGCCTTACCGTGCTGCTAGCGCTATACCTTGTTCCTATGCGGCTCTTTGCATCGCAAATAACGGCGGAGAACCTTGAGCTGCGCTCGCTTGCCGTGGCAGGGGTGCTACTCCCGGTGGCGTACATTGATTTTGGACTCTCTCAAGCGTTCTTGATCCATAACAGCGGGGTGATGATGTACGCCTTTTTGCTTGCTGTGCTTTGGGGTATTTATTCCCGACAACGTAAAGAGCTTGTTGGTGAGAAACCGTTGTTGTAAGAAGCAGACTCTTTCAAGCGATACTTTACAGCGCCAAGATTTTTCCTGATCGCTCAACAAGTTGTGCTCCTACGAAAACCACTCTATGGGGCATTTGGAAGAGCTGGTTCTTTCAAGCGATACTTTACAGTGCCAAGATTTTTCCTGATCGCTCAACAAGTTGTGCTCCTATGCAACCCTCTTATCGGGTATTTGTAGAAGCCGGTTCTTTCAAGCGATACTTTACGGTGCCAAGATTTTTCCTGATCGCTCAACAAGTTGAGCTCCTACGAAACCCTTTCTATCGGGCATTTGTAGGAGCACAACTTGTTGGGCGATTTTGTTGCGTCCGAGTCGTTGGATATAAGGTTTCTGCAATTGGTGGCTAATTGAATATTGCCTTTCGCGCTTTTTTATTGCATCGTCGATTTAGTATTAGTTTTCTTTAATAAAGCTAATGGCTTCTAATGGCGATGCTTGGAGAGCTGACGATGGCGATAAACCCTAAGGCGAATTCTTTATCCACTATCATTCATCATGGCGGCGCTAGCGGTGTTACCGGTAGTTGTCATCAGCTTATCGCTAATAGTGAGTCTTCACTATTAATCGATTGCGGCTTGTTCCAAGGCGAAGATGCACAGCAGGATAGCTTCGATCAGCTCTCTATTGATTTTGATATTTCAACGCTAAAAGCGCTAATCGTTACCCATGTCCACATCGACCATATTGGGCGGTTGCCTTATTTGTTGGCCGCTGGGTTTTCAGGCCCCATTTTGTGCTCAAAGCCTTCGGCGAAGCTATTACCGTTGGTAATTGAAGATGCCCTGAAAATTGGCTTTACCCACAATGCGCGTTTAATTTCCCAGTTTTTAGAGCGGGTAGAGCAACAGCTGGTGCCGTTGGATTATGCTAAATGGCACACCGTGGACGATTCGCCCGCTATGAACATGAAGATAAAGCTGCAGCGTGCGGGGCATATCCTGGGTTCTAGCTATGTAGAAGTTGCATTGCGGGAACCCCACTCCAAACGCCGTGAGCGCGTGGTGTTTTCCGGCGACTTGGGGGCGGCTAACGCGCCTTTACTGCCTGCGCCCAAATCGCCGCCAAGAGCCGATGTGCTGGTGCTGGAATCTACCTATGGTGACAGGCTGCATGAGGGGCGTAGTGAACGGGCGGCACTTCTTAAGCGAGCGATAGAGAAGGCGTTGGATAATAAAGGCACGGTGATTATTCCTGCCTTTAGCATTGGCCGAACCCAGGAGCTGCTTTACGAGTTAGAAGGGATTATTCACCGGGCGGGTAATGATGCGCTCTGGCAGTCGCTGGAAATTATCGTCGATTCGCCGCTGGCTTCGCGTTTTACTCGGGTGTACCGGGAGCTAAAACCGTTTTGGGATGACGAGGCGCAAAAGCGTGTGAAAGCAGGGCGGCATCCGCTCAATTTTGACGCATTGTATACGGTGGATAGCCATGAAACGCATGAGCAAACGGTACGCTATTTAGCCGAAAGCGGCAGGCCCGCGGTGGTGATTGCCGCCAGCGGCATGTGCGCCGGTGGCCGGGTAGTGAATTATTTAAAAGCTATGTTAGGTGACCCGCGCCACCAGGTGCTGTTTGTGGGTTATCAGGGGGCGGGAACCCCGGGGCGCGATATACAGCGCTACGGGCCTCAGGGCGGTTGGGCAATGTTAGATGGTGAGCGTTACGATATCCGCGCGGGCGTGAGCACCATCAGCGGTTACTCCGCCCACGCTGATCAAAAAGATTTACTCAACTTTATCAAGCGAATGCGCCATTGGCCCCGGGAAGTGAAGCTGGTGCATGGCGATGCAGGTGCCAAGCAGGCACTTAAAACTGCCATTGAAGCGTTGGCCCACAAAGCCGGGCGGCCCATCAGTGTTGTTTTGCCTTCGGCGCATGAGTGATTTTCGGGGCGGGATCCTTGCTGATCGCGCAATGAATTGCGCTCCTACAACACCTGGTGCACGCACCCAGCCAATGTAGGAGCCCGACTTGTCGGGCGATTAGGCCGTCTAGGGGCATTTTTACCTCCGGTGGCTCGATCTTTGCTGATCGCGCAATGAATTGCGCTCCTACAACACCTGGTGCACGCACCTAGCCAATGTAGGAGCCCGACTTGTCGGGCGATCAGGCCATCTAGGGGCATTTACCTCCGGTGGCTCGATCTTTGCTGATCGCGCAATGAATAGCACTCCTACAACACTCCGTGCCTGCACCGCGCCTCGTAGGAGCCAGACTTGTCGGGCGATTAGGCCGTCTAGCAGCGATTACCTTCGGTGCCTTGAACATTGCTGATTGCTTACTCATAGCATATGCATTGTCATCGCGAGCAAAGCGCGGCGATCTCGGGGTTGTGGTGCCACCGTAGACTGAGATTGCCGCGTCGCTGCGCTCCTCGCAAGGACATGTAGTGGGTCATAGCGGGCGGCTCTTCACATGTCATCGCGAGCGAAGCGCGGCGATCTCGGGGTTGGGCTGTGCTTGTCATCGCGAGCAAAGCGCGGCGATCTCAGGGTTGTGGTGCCACCGTAGACTGAGATTGCCGCGTCGCTACGCTCCTCGCAACGACATATAATGGGTCATAGTGAGCGGCTTTCCACTTGGCATCGCAATGGTCAGGTTTTGATAATGTCGGTCTGACCTGTTTTTCATCAATCGTTGCCCGGCAACACGGTAGCCACCTTTCGGCGCTTAGGGGCTGTGGGGTGGGGCAGGAGTGAGTTAAAGGAGTTTTACTTTTTTTGGTTATGGCAGCATTTTTCTTTACGCAGTGGATAGATAAGGCGAGAGAGGGGGCGGTTGAGCGTTTGTCAAAGCGGGCTGTGGTATGGTTCAGCATATATTTTCAGGAGAGATCATGCCGATAGAGCCGGGGGAGTACCCGATAATCGAGCCTGAGACGGCGTTAGGGCTTGCACTCGTTGAGTTTTTCGATGTGCTTGAGCCTGTGTATGCCAATGGCGAGAAAGGCATTTTTCAAGCGATTGTTTTTGGTGGCTGTGCTGTTCATATCCACTCGCAAGCACGAGGCAGTGCGGATATAGATGCCGAGGTGTCGTCTCATGGCTGGGCCGATAAATCCGAAATAGTTGCCCTTTTGGGTGAAGACGCCTATGTATTTGCTGATGAAGAAGGCATAGTGCAAATGCTGGAGTTGGACACTAGTTTTAACACCACATTGGCTCCTCTACATGAGGATTACGAAGATCGCGTCATTCGGCTGATGACCCAAAGCAACGTACCTAACGTGGAAGTGTACGTCGCAAGTGCGCTAGATGTGGCTATTTCGAAGCTTGGTCGCTTTGGTGACCGTGATCAAAACGATATTCAAATACTGTTGCAGCTTCCTTATATCGACATTGGCGAATTTGAACGATTAGCTCGAGAAGCGATCAGCTGCTATGTGAGGGATGAAACTCGTATTTTGGGTAACCTGAAAATGATGCTAGATAACTATCATCGTAGCGAGGGCTAGTAATGAAGTTTTTTGTCACCAATAAACAGCTATACCGCGTGGGTTCTCGCCCTCTTGAAAGCGCTGTTGAGGATGTTAAGAAGCTTGCCGAGTCAATCTGGTATAAAGGTTATCGGCCTACGTGGGGAGAGGTAGAAACACTTCGCTCCGCCATGACACATGAAGAGTTTCAGCGTTCGCTTTGTGTCCTTGAAATGCTGAGCCAGTACCCTGTCTGCCCCCGTGATACCGCGCTGCACTTGCAACAAATGACCCGGCGCTTCCACCGGCAGTTGTTAGGAGGTGACGATGCTCCCACTCAAGGTCGGTACTCCCCTGGCAAGCGTTGGGGTCTGACCGATAACACGACGTCACTTCGCAAAGCTTTGCTTCCACTGCAGACACGTACCTTTGCTGATTCTACTGGTCATCGTCATGGGCTTAGTGCCTAACGCGAGGATACTAAGTAAGCCTCTGAAGTGGCTATAGTTTGCCCGCTGCTGTTGCTGGGCTTATTTATGGTTTTTCATCATTGAAGCGTTAGCGCAGAACGCCAGCGCGAATTATACAGAGGCAATTAATTTTTTAATGTAGGGAATAGCTTACAAAATTGTCCTATCTCGCGCTGTTCTCGGGCCAGACTTGTCGGGCGATTAGGCTATCTAATAGCCAATACCTTCGGTGCCTCGATCCTTGCTGATCGCCCAATGAATTGGGCTCCTACCGGGCGATCAGGGTATCTACTAGCCATTACCTTCGGTGCCTCGATCCTTGCTGATCGCCCAATGAATTGGGCTCCTACCGGGCGATCAGGGTATCTACTAGCCA